>CAYTGC010000106.1:0-16228 GCA_964437195.1 uncultured Myxococcales bacterium
GGTCGCCAAACCCGAGCATCATTCCGCTCCGCCAGACCTTGGTACGTCGCGTACTTCAAGTGTTGGCGGTGATCGCGGTCGCATGGCTCGGGGTGTTTTTGGGGCTGAACGATCGCCGTCTCGGCAAGCTGGTCACCAAGCTCGTCGCGACGCAGATTCGCGGCGAATTTAACCTTGGCTACGCACGCATTTCGTACTTTTCGAGCCTTGCCTCGATTCTGCTAAACACCACGACGCGCGTCGAAGGCGGTGACTTCGAGATGCGCGATCCCAACGGCGAGCTGGTCATGAAGGCGAGCCGGATCGATGCGGACATCTACCTCGGCGAGCTGATTCGGGGGATCATCCGTACCGCGGTGAGTTCCCCCTTCGGGCGGGGCTCTTTCGTTGAGCTGCACTTCTCGTCGGGACATCTGTACTCGGGTTGGGCACACATTCGCCCGATACAGGTCCGTCGACTGTATCCACCCAACGTCACCGGGCCGCAGTACGGCAACGAGGTCAACATCGTCGCGACCATGTCGGGCAAGAAACCCAAGCCCGAGGGGGCGCCGCCGGGCCCTGGTCACCTCCGGATCACCATCGACGGGGACGGGCTGACGTTCGAGAACGTCACGTATCAGATGTCCTTTCCTGGGTGGCACGGCCAGGTCGACGGTCTGAAGGGGGCGGTGACGCTGCGCTATTCGTCAGATGCGGCGGAAACCAAGCCCGGCCTGCAGAGCTTCGTCTACGAAGTGGCGCCGATGACTGCCGATGGTGGCGAGCTGGTCCTTGGCACACGAGAAGGGGCCGGAGAGTTTGTCTTTCCGCTCAAAAACCTCGAGCTGCGGCGTTTTGGCGCTCGAGCCAGTCGCAAGCAGGACCTCGTGTTCCGTGGAAAAGTACAAGCTGCCGAGGCTGATGTGGAAGTGGACGGCAAGCTCCTCGACACGTATTGCGACACTGGCGTTCAGCTCGACATGTCGTTTACGAGCGGTCGGGGACTCGCCAAGCTGGTGCCCGGCGGACTCTTGTCTGGTCAGCCGCGTGGTCGTGTCCGATTTTTTGGTGCGCTTTCCTCGACGCTTCCGACGACCATCACCGGTCGGCTGTCGCCGTGCCTAAGCCAAGACTTCCACGTTCAGCATTTCCCGCTCGTCGGAGACGGTCGAGCCATCGTCATTGACGGCCAGGTCGCCGACGTAGAAGCCGAGATTGCTTCGATCGCCATCAGCGAGGCCAGGTCGAGCTTCACTCTCAAGGGCAGCGATCTGCACATGCCGAAGGTGGTGGCCAGCGCGCTCGGTGGTCAGATTCGGGCTGAGCCGCTGCATTTCAATTTTTCCGGCGACATTCCCTGGTACGCGCGTCTGACGGCGATTGGCACCGATCCGGCGCAGGTCGGAATCATGCCGAAGATCCTCCAGCCGATCGTCGCTGGTCGGCTCAAAGGAACGATGAAGTTGTCGGGGTCGCTGGCGAAAAACGCCCACCCCGAGCGAGTGGTGATTGATCGCGTCGATGCACTGGTCGAGCGACTTGCCCGGCGCGATCCGCTGCCAAAGGAGATGAAGCTCCTCGGATCGTTTGTGTACACGCCTGACAGCGTTCTGTATCGCGGGTTCTCTCTCAGCGGCGATACCTTGATGATGCGCTCTGACCATGGAGCCGTGTCGCCCCGCGACGGCAAGCTTGACATTCCGGTCATGGAGATGTCGGGCCGAGGGGCGCCGCTCGGGCGGGTGATGCAGTACTTTGGCGTGACCGGGCAAGCCCAGGAAGCTGCAACCCGTTTCCGTCTCGGTGGCCGGATTTTGCGGCCCGAAGCGTCTCGCGGTGAGTTCGGCGTCAAGGAACTAGACCTTTTTGGCCGCAAGATCGATGCACTCTCGACAAGCTTTGCCCTTCACGACGGCAAGCTTCAGCTATCAGCTCTCGACGCGAGAGGCAAAGACGGGAGCGTCAGTGGCGATGCCTCGATACAGCTTTTCACCAAGGATGTTTCGATTCGTCCCGACGATCCGCTGCTTGCGGTGAAAGCGGCAGTCAGTGGCGTCAGCGTCGGACTCTTGCTGCCCGGTCAGGATGTCAGTGGACTGCTATCGGGCAAGATCGACGTGACGGGAACGATGCTTCGTCCCGTCGGTGAGGTCGATCTGCGGGTGCCGAATCTCAAGGTGCTCGGCGGGCAGTTCGACGAAGTGCAAGTACTGGCACAACTGTCCCAGACGCAAGCCTGGCTTCGTTCGCTTTCTGCGACGCTGGCAACCGGAAAGCTGACTTCCTCGGCGCTGCTTCGGCACGAACGAGGTCGTCCGCTTGAACTATCGGTGAAGTTCGACAAGCTGCCGATCGGGCAGATGCCGGTGGTTCAGGGCTTGCCGCTGGTTGTCGACGGAGTTCTATCGGGTGATCTCAAGATGACTGGCTCGACGCAGCCGCTTCTGCCGGTGTTCGACGGAAAGCTGGCGATCTCGGGCTTTACAGTCCAGGGCAAGCTTCCGACGGCGATGGGACCGGCGATTGAGGGTGGTGTGGTCCTGGCCGAGAGAGAGCCAATCTTCGGCATGCTCGGAATGGTCGTCCGCGCACTGACGCTCGGCCAGGCTGAGCTGAGCCTTTCCCCGACAGGAACCGGCACGCGGATTGCCGGACGGCTGTTTGATTCGTTCGACGTCGAAGGCGTGCTGTCGCTTGGTGGCGGACTGCCGCGTGGCGATCTGACGATTCGCTTCGGCTGCCCGCTCGCTCCCTATTTTGTGAAGTCACAAGACGCAACCCAAGGCGCTCGTCCGACGGCGGCTGCGCTGGCGTGTGATCTGCTTGCGCAGAAGCTGCTTCCTGATCTGGCCCAAATCGGCGACGTGTCAGTGACGGGAAGTGGCGAGCTGAGACTACGGTTTGGCGACGATCCGCGGCCACTTTTTGCGCCCGACCCAGTGTTTGCGCGTGGGATTGGCTGTCCGATTCTCGCGTCGAGGCCCGTTGGAGAAGACGAGCTGACTCGCTTTGGTGCAACGCTTCGTCTCAGTCGGGCGCTGCTGGCAGTGAAGACCGTCACCGACGAAGGCGAAGATCAACGGTATTTGGCGTTTAACGACGGCGAGGTCTTTTCTTGCTTCGACGGTCGCGATCTCGAGCTGGGTCAGGCGCGCTTTGTCAGCCAGCGACGCGGAGGTGAGAATGCCACCGACGCGGGTGCGGTGCGTTTTTCCGGCCTGATAAGTCCGGTGGCGTCGGACTTGCGGGTGCGCGGCCAAGTTCGACTGGAGCTGCTCGAGTACTTGCTTCGCTCGGTTTTTCGTCGGACGCAAGGTGACGCCATGGTCGATGTGCGCATCACCGGGCCCGTCAGCAACTTGCAGCCACTCGGCTCGCTCGAGCTGAGAAGCGCTCTCGTCGAACCCCACGAGCTTGATACCCCCATCGAGGTCCAGGGCGGTCGGCTGCTTCTGCGTCCCCAGCGTGCTGACCTGGAAAACGTGAAAATCGTTGTCGACGGATCGGTAACGAATCTGCGCGGTGGCATCGAGGTGGAACGCTACACGCCGCTGCAAGTCGGCAAGATGGCGTTCGAGCTTCGCGGCGACATCTCGGCTCGTCTGCTCCAGTGGCAGTTCGCGCGCAACCTCGCGGAGGCACGCGGCCGCTTCTATACCGATCTTCTCAAGGTATCGGGCACTTTTTCCGAGCCGATCGTCGAGGGAACGCTCACCGCACACGAGGTTTTCCTCAACCTGCGACGGTTCCACGAGCTTTCGTTTTCGCGAGGGACGATTCGCTTTTTGCGCGTCGGAAACGGCGACAGCGGTCGCATCATCATCGGGCGTGGCGATGGCAATCCTGGCGGCGTTGCCCTCGCAGGTCTCGTCGACGGTGATGGAAAGATTGAGCTATCTGGGCGCGTCGAGCACGACGGCATTGGCAGCTTTATCAAGACGCCGTGGCACCGGGCGCTCGATCGCGTGGACCTGGCGATCAAGATGGAAAACGTGCGTCACAGCTCCTCGGGCGTTTACAACGTCGAGATGTCGTCGTCAAAAGGACTGACGCTGACGGGGAATCGCGATGGCGTTGGCATCGCTGGTGACATCGAAGTGGTGGCTGGTCGTTACATGCAGGACTACGACCCCACCGATCGCTTCTTGTCGGCGCGGCGGGTTATCGAGGAAGAAAAGCCCTTCTGGGACGGCGACGACTTTCTGTCGCAGATCAAGCTGGACCTACAGGTGCGCACACGCGGTACGTTTCGGGTGTTTAATAACATTGCCGATCTCCGACTGGCCACGCAGGCGTTCGATGTGGCTGGGCCGCTCGTGGATATCGCGATGAACGGCGTCATTCGGGTCGAAAGCGGCGTGTTCTACGTGCCCGGTCTGCGCGGCGAGTTCCACGTCAAAGGTGACAGCAAGATTGTGTTCTCGAAGACCGCGCGCTGGCCTGATACGCCGTATGTCGAGGTGCTCGGTGGCACGCGTGACTTTGACCAGAACGATCAGCAGCGCAACGTCGAGGTGGCACTCCGCGGTCGCGTGCGCGAGCTGAAGTTCGAGTGTCTGGCGTCGGATGGTCTATCGGCTGCCGACTGCGCGAGCTTCCTTCTCCTCGGTGATGCCGCCGATTCGGTGCGCGGTGGCAAGCCCAATCCGACGGCAGGCTCAACCACTGGCGCACGAGCGGTCGACTACGGCGATCCTGCGGCCAAGCTGGTAACGAGCCAGCTTCTGACCAACCAAGTGGCGGACCCGCTGCGCGAGAAGCTGCGGCTCGACACCGTCCGTATCCAGTTTGGCGTGAGCACCTTCGACCTGCAGCTCTGCAAGCGCTTTGGTCTGTACATTCGGATGTGCGGACTCGCCGAGTGGGGTCTTTTGGGCAACGCCGCCGCGCGCTACCGTGGTTACGGCGAGCTGCAAATGTCGGATCTTGCCGTCGGACAAATCAGCTTGGAGCGGATTGAGCGTGGCTTTAGCTTCCTCGAAGATACGATCAACCGTTTCAAGGTCCAAGCGGGCCTCCGTCTGCCGCTCCGTTACTAGCGCCGCTTGACCGCATGTCCCTGGGCGCCTACCCTGTGCGCCGCATAAGGAGTTCGTTATGGCCGACTCAATCCGTGAACCGCTTCCCTACAAGGTCAAAGACATCTCGCTCGCCGAGTGGGGCCGAAAAGAAATCACCATCGCCGAGAGTGAAATGCCTGGCCTGATGGCGCTGCGTGCCGAATACGGCCCGTCGCAGCCGCTCAAGGGGGCGCGCATTGCCGGCTGTCTTCACATGACGGTGCAGACCGCGGTGCTGATCGAAACGCTGACCGCGCTTGGTGCTGAAGTCACTTGGACTTCGTGCAACATCTTCTCGACTCAGGATCATGCCGCCGCAGCGATCGCTGCCACCGGTTTGCCGGTCTTTGCTTGGAAGGGCGAGACCGAGGAAGAGTACGTCGAGTGCATCGAGATGCAGCTTCGCGCCTTCAAAGGCGGCAAGGCCCCGAACATGATCCTCGACGACGGCGGTGACCTGACGTGGATCATCCACGAAAAGCACCCGCAGATGCTGACCGGCCCCGACGGCATCCGTGGTCTTTCCGAGGAAACTACGACCGGCGTTCACCGTCTGTACGAAGCCCACAAGAGCGGCAAGCTCAAGGTGCCCGCGATCAACGTCAACGACTCGGTGACGAAGAGCAAGTTCGACAACCTGTACGGCTGCCGCGAGTCGCTCGCCGACGGTGTCAAGCGCGCCACCGGCGTGATGTTCGCGGGCAAGGTCGCTGTTGTCGCCGGCTACGGTGACGTCGGCAAGGGCTGTGCTCAGTCGCTGCGTGGCTACGGCGCCCGCGTCATCGTTACCGAGATCGATCCGATCATCGCCCTGCAAGCCGCGATGGAAGGCTATCAGGTCACGACGATGGAGGAGGCGGCACCGCTCGGCGACATCTTCGTCACGGCAACGGGCTGCATGAACGTCATTCGTGGCGATCACATGCTGGCGATGAAGGATCAGGCGATCCTCTGCAACATTGGTCACTTCGACTGCGAGATCGACATGGCGTGGCTGTGCGCACAGCCCGGTGTCAAAGAGGTCAACATCAAGCCGCAGGTCGACCAGTTCGTGTTCCCCGACGGCAAGCGTCTGACGATTCTCGCGCGTGGCCGACTTGTCAACCTCGGCTGTGCGTCGGGACACCCTTCGTTCGTGATGTCGACCAGCTTCTCGAACCAGACGATTGCCCAGATCGAGCTGTGGTGTAATCCCGGCAAGTATCCGGTCGGGGTTTATATGCTACCGAAGAAGCTCGACGAAAAAGTCGCGGCGCTCCACCTGGCCAAGCTCGGCGTCAAGCTGACCAAGCTCACCAGCGAGCAGGCTCACTACCTCGGGATTCCGCAGGACGGGCCGTTCAAGCCCGAGCACTACCGCTACTAGCCTTGCCTTTTGCGCTCTCGCGACGGAGGTTTCTACAGCACGCGGGCAGCTTGCTTGTCCTCGCTGGGGCACCTCCACTCGACGGCGCCCGCAGTCGAAAGCGCACGGCCACGCCGTATCAAACCGGACTGTGGCTCGCTGGCGATCACCACATCCATACCAAGTACAGTTCCGACGGCTGCTACGAGATCTTGGCGCAGGTTCAGGCTGCGGCCCGAAATGGCCTCGGATTCTGCGTCATCACCGATCACGGCGGACCTGCGCACGAAAAAGTCGTCACCGCCCGAGCCTACGAAGAACTGCTTGCGGCCCGTCGCGCTTGTCCCGAAGTCATCGTGTTTCAGGGGCTCGAATGGAACATTCCCTCGGCGGAACACGGCAGCATCATCATCCCTCCGACGGAAGATGAGGCGCGTTTGGTGGCCGAGTTTGAGTCCCGATTCGATAGCAAAGGCAAAAAGGCGCCACCACTCGGGGAAGCCGACGCCGTAGCTGGCGTGAGCTTTTTGCAGTCGCTGAAGAGCAAACCGCTGGTGTTTGCCAATCATCCGGCCCGACGCGGGTTTGACAGTCCTCACGAGCTGCGGGCGTGGAGCGACGCTGGACCCGATGTGATGCGCGGTTTCGAGGGCGCTCCTGGACATGCTGCGTCCACCTTTGTGGGGGAGCGGCGAGGACACTACTCAGACAAGCCGAGCGCTGGCTCCTTTGCCGATTATCCCGTCGAGTCGTACCGAACCCACGGTGGGTATGACTACTACACGGCGCAGGTCGGCGGGGTCTGGGACTCGCTTCTGTCCGAGGGGCGGCCGTTTTACATCACCTGCAACTCCGACTCGCACCTGTACCTGGGCGACCTGCATCAGTTCGATCGGCGAGACTACAAGACCCAGGGCTACGTGACTGCGACGGGGGTTCAGCGCAACCTCAAACCAGGCGACCCGCGGGGTGACAGCGACTACGCGCCCGGGATCTACACCGAGACCAAGGTCTTTGCAGAAAGACGCGATCCGCTCGCAGTCCTTGCTGGCATGCGCAGTGGCAACATGTACACCTGTCTCGGGGGAATGCTTGACTCCCTTTCGTACTACGTTCACGACGGAGAACGGGCTGTACCGATGGGCGGGTATCTGCATCTGCCTGGCACCGGGGCCTCGGTCGAGCTGGTCGTCGAAATCGAGGTTGCTGCGCGTCGCAACCTTGGTGGCTATCAGCCGACCCTCGATCACGTTGATCTCATCGTCGGTGACGTCTTGCCGTCGTCGGTCGAGCGGGACAGCCAACGCAATCCCACCGCACGCGTTCTTCGTCGGATCCTCCCGCGAGACTGTGATCGTCAGGGGAATCGATACAGCTTTCGCCACTTGTTTCGGAATGTCAGCCGCAGCTTCTATCTGCGCTTGCGGGGAACCAACACGAGTGTGGTGTCACCGCAGCTCGACCCGCCGGATATCGATCCGTGGAACGACTTGTGGTTTTACGGAAACCCGATTTTCGTGATGGTGAGGCGCTGAATCGGATTCAGGGCGGGAGAGACAGAGATCCGCTACTTCTTATCTGCTGCCGGAGCAGGCGCTGCCGCCGGATTTACGTGCTCGCCCTTGCCGCCAAAGATAAGGACGATGAGCGCGAACAGAAGGCCAACCGAACCGACGCTCAGCACTGCGATCCGCGAGGCACGCTTCTCGGTCTCGAGCGAAGTCCGCTCAAACACCACGAAGGTCTGCTCCTCGACCGGGCCAAACGAGGTGAAGTTCTGAAGCGACTCTGCTTCGGTCTTGCCACCAAACACGCTACCAGCCCCAGCGACGATCGCGAGGACAAGGCCACCGATCGGAACCAAGCCACCGGCGATGAGCGCCAGCTCGGTCTTGTGGGCGATGAGTCCAAGTGCCAGCGTCAGGATGGCGGCGATCGACACCACCAAGTAGATCATCCGGCCCTGCGCGTCGGCATTTTCGGCTGCGACGAGGAGCGGATCGTTGTTTTCGACGGCGCCCGCGCCCTTGAACATTGGGCCAAGGCCCGTCGCCAGCAGGAACAGCGAGAGCAGCATGCCCAGTACCGGAACCAGACCGCCGATAACGAGAGCTGGCGCGGTAAGACCTAGTCCAAGTCCAAGACCCATCGTCAAGATGGCGTCGACGAGAACCAGGTTGTTGATGAGGTTCGAGGTCTTCATATCAGCTTCCATGCGGTGTCCCTCCGGTGGTCCGGCTTAATGTGCCCATACTACTTGAGGCATAGGCGGATACAAAGCCTCGCGCGATTCCTACTGCGGATTCGCTGCCTTAGCGCCACTGCCTTTGACTTCTGCGATGGCATCGTCTGCCTCTTCATCGTCGACATCCGAGCCGGTCATGCTGGCCAAAAGTTCGACAAGATAGCATACGGTTTCAAATCGTCCGGTACACGAGAAATAGTATTCCTCGCTGACTGGCGGCAGTCGCGCCATCGCATCGTGCAGCTTGTCTTGTAGCTTGGGCGGCACCATCAGTCCGCCGTCCTCGTCTCGATCTTCCTCGCTACCAACGCGCAGGGCTTGGCGAGCCCACAGAACCGGATCACAGATGACTGGCGCGGCGTGAAGTTCGATTCGGAATCCGATCGGATCATCGAGCGAGTCGAGCACTGGTGTTTCATCGCTGTCGGACGGCCCGGGCTCCGCTGGAACGGCCAGCCAGCGTCCGCCAAAACGCGCCAGCAGTAGCTCGCCGACGTAAACCCCGAGTGCGGCGGCAACGAGATCGACCACTTCGGGCTGTAGCGTGGGCCCGCTTTGAATCGTCCTCAGATAGTGATCGACAAACGCGAGCGACTCTTCGCTTGCGTCCAGTGCCAGACCGGTTGCGCGTTCGACGTAATCACACGCGGCTTGGCTCAGCTCAGAAATTCGGCTGGGCGACGGCTGGAGTAGCGGCTGGCGATGGGTCGTCTCTGCGGTGCTATGCATCGGCTCTCTCAAGCATCAAAAGAAACGAACGCGTGCTTTGGGGTCGCGTTCAAGGTGGGCGAACAGTGCGTACGGCGAATACTTGGTGCAGCGAGTTCTTGGTGCGGCGGATTGTGCGTTCGATCGGTCGCTTCGGCAAGCCTGCGAGCGTCGGTCCGATTCGTTGCGCGCGTGACCGCTTCCGCAGCGGCTGTTTTCAAAGTACAGTAGGGTTTCCGTTATGAGGATTGGTATTTTCTCCGATACCCACGCCAACCTTGAGGCCCTTGAAGCCGTCCTAGAGTGTTTCCGCGTGGCTCGCGTAGACAAGCTGGTCTGCCTCGGAGATACCGTCGGGTATGGCGCGGACCCCAATGGCTGCTGCGACTTGGTGCGGAAGCACGCCGCGTTTTGTATCCTCGGAAACCACGATGCCGCCGTCGCAGGACGGATGGATTATTCGTACTACTATGACGCGGCGCGTCAGGCGCTCGATCTTCACTCGGGCATCCTGACGGACGAAAACATGCTGTGGCTGCAGAACCTCCCCTACGAGCGTCGGGAAGGGCACATCTGTTTTTGCCACGGCTCACCGATCAACCTCGAAGAGTTTGAGTACATCTTTTCGACGGAACAAGCCGCCCGCTGCATTCCCTATTGGGATCAGCTCGCGGAAGTGACTTTTATTGGTCACTCGCACCTGTGCAAGGCGTTCGCTCTGTCGAAGAGCGAGGTCCACGAAGTCGTCGCACAGAAGTTCGAGGTTCGTCCCGGCTACCGCTACATCATCTCGGTCGGTTCCGTCGGACAGCCCCGCGACTACGACAACCGCGCGAGCTACTGCATCTACGACGATCAGACGCGAATCTTCGAGTTCCGTCGGGTTGCGTACGACATTGACTCGGCGGCGCAGAAGATCTTCGAGGCCAACCTCGAACCAAACTTCGGCAATCGCTTGTACATCGGCGTCTAACGCGCGAACGAAACCCGGACGTTTTCGGCGAGCTTGGCGACGGATTTACGCGCTACGGAGCGCTGGTTCCTTTGCGGCCGTAGCGATCCTCGAGACGAACCACATCATCAAGCTCGGGCGTCGAGACTTCCACCACATCGGTGTCCTCGAGCGCGATCATGCGGTGGCGCAGCCCTGGCGTGATGTGGAACGGCTCGCGCGGTGACAGATCGGTGTGGCCTGGCTCTTCACCCTCGGAGTAGTGCTCGAAGCGGAGCTTGCCCGACAGCACCATGATCGTCTCGTCTTTTTTCTGGTGGTACTGGAGCGACAGCGACTCGCCGCGCTTGATGTGAAGGATCTTGCCGACGTAGCGGTCGGTATGGGCCCAGATCAGCTCGTGGCCCCATGGCTTGCTTACGGTACGCATGTCGAGCGATGTATTTCGCGACGGGTCCCGCCGTCAAGTTCCTAGAACCGACCACGCACGCCTATCGACGGCAACACCCAACGAAAGCCGTTAAGCTGCGGCTGATCGTAGCGGGTGATGTTGCCCTCGCGCGGGTAGGTCAGCCCGAACACCGCTTGCGAATAGGTGACGTTGACGGCCTCGATAAAAACATCGAGTGCGAACGACTTGAAGATCCACTCGCGGTCGATCCGCAGATCGAGCTGGAAGGTGTCGGGCAGGCGATCGGCATTGCGGACCGTCGCGCTCCCGTCGGGCGGCTTGAGCATTGTCACCGGCCTTCCCGTCGAGTAAAAGAAGCGCCCACCGACCATCAAGTTCCACGGCAGACGGACTTGGGCGACGGTGTTTAGAACGTGCGGCTGATCGTAGTCGGCAGGACGCAGCCCGCAGGTGAAGGCGCGCTCGGCGCGGCTCAGCGTGTAGGCGATCCAGCCGGTGAAGCGGCCTTTGTGGCGACGCAGCATCAGCTCCATCCCGTACGACGCGCCGTCGACCTGCCGAGTGATTACCGCCGCATAACCCGACAGCGACTCCGGCGGCGGTGATGTACAGAGCTGCGGCGTAAAGTCGATGACCACATCGTTCGAGTTTTCGTACTTCTGGTAAAAACCAGCGAGTTGCAGCGACAGAGAGTAGGGCAGCATCAGCTCCTCCCCGACGGCAGCATGGGTCGCGTGCTGAAGCCCGAGGCTGAGGGCATAGGTGTCGATGCCGGGCAGAGCGACGGGAAAGCTGGGCGGCTGCTGGTAGTAGCCAATGCCCGCGTGAATGTGCAAAAAGTCCGTGAGCTGGGCGCGCACTTGCAGACGGGGATCGAGGCCGAGCAGCGTCACCGTTCCGGCGTGATAAAGGTCCACTCGGCCACTGCCCGTCACCGTCAGTCCGCGCCACGGCTCGACGGACAGGACCGCATACGCCGACGCCACGATGCCGTCGCGAGAACCGCCCAGATCGCCAATGTCATCGGGACGCGCTCGCACATCGACGTCGCCAAAGTTTTGGGCCGAAAAGCGTGAAAACTCGGTATCGGCACCGACGCGCAGCTTCAGCTTTGGCCACAAAAACGTCCCCGCCGCCCGCAGGTTCAGACCTAGCTTGCGCACGCCGTTTCCCTGAAAAATCGTCATCTCGTCGATGCCGCCGACGGCTCCCACTTCGATGGAGTGCCGCCCAATCTGGTGACGATAGCGAAGCTGCAAGCGATGAAATGTGGTGCGGAATGTATTGTCGACGGGAGGATTGCCTGCGCCACCGGACAGCGATGGATCGGTAATCGACACGCTGTCGTACGATCCGAGCGCCTGCACGGTCAGCCCTTTCCAGTCGAGCCGCAGCTGATAGTCCCAGTAGCCCACGTCGACGCGGTTGTCGATCGCATGGATGATCGGGCCGGGATACCCGTAGTGACCCGATAGCGTAATCCGTACATCCCTGGGCAATGGAAGCTCGACGAGCGCGGAGAGATCGAAGAGGCGCAGTTCTAGCTCTCCGTGATAGCCGTCGCTGCGCGCTGCCCTCGTCTTTGCGTCGATGATGCCGCCGGCGTAACGGCCAAACGATGCGTCGTATGCGCCGGGGTAGAAGTCCATTTGCTCGACGAGACGTGCATGGACCACGCCGCCCCCAACGAGCAGGTGAAAGAGCTGCGGCACCCGCATTCCGTCGAGATAAAAGCCGTTCATCCCCGGACTGGCTCCGCGTACCACGTAGACCGGCAGAAGCGGCACCGGGGTGGCTACACCAGGCAAAAGACCGACGGCCCGAAACGGATCGCCGAGGCTGCCGGGCAACGTTCGTAGCTCTTCGCCGCGCAGGCTGATCGACTGACCTTCGGGCCTATTGTGCGGGCTGCGGACCGTCATCGAGAACGGCTGCTGAAAAGTGGGCCGTCGCCGCAGCCGTGGTTCGAGCGTCGTGCTCTGGCCGAGCTTGGCCGTCGTCACAAATGTTTGAAATTCAGGATGGCTGACCTTGATCTTGGCGTCGCCCGTCGGGACCTGCAGGTCGAAACGACCTTGCGCATCGCTGCGGGTCGAAGCCACGGCGTCGCCTGCGCGTACCTCGACAGCTGCGTCGGGCAGCGGCGTGATACTCCCGAGGACAAAGACGCGTCCGCTGAGACGACCCACTTCGTCTGCCCGCGCTTTTCCGACGATCGGGCCGCACAGCAGCAAAAAAAGTCCGATCACCAAACAGACGCGGCAACGGGACATGGACGAAACGGACATGGGTCAGGTTATATGATGGCTCATGAGCAGCAGCGATGATTCCTCGTCGTGGGGTCGATTTCCGGGCCGTGGTGAGCCTGATTCTCCGGTGATTCTCGACGAAATGGCCGTGTTTTCGGCGCTGATGAACCGGCGCAAAGTCCGAGTGACGTACGCGCTTATCGGGTTTTACATCGTGCTGTTCGGGCTGTGCGAGCTGTGGGGCGGGTCGGACAACGTCCTGACGCTGATCGCGATGGGGGCCGAGGTTCCGTCGCTCATCAAGCAGGGTGAGTATTGGCGACTGCTGTCAGCGACGGCGCTGCACGGCGGTCTGCTTCACATCTTGCTCAATAGCTATGTGCTTTATAGCTTTGGCCCGTTCTTGGAAAAGCTGTTCGGTTGGCAGCGTTTTACCGTGCTGTACATCGTCGCTGGGCTGTGTGGGACGATCCTGGGGACCATGCTCGGCGAGACCGTTGGTTTTCAAGTCAGCGTCGGTGCATCGGGCAGCCTATTCGGTCTTTTGGGCGCGGCTGCGGTGCTCGGCTATCGCGACTTTGGTCTTCCGTCGGACTTGGTTGTACAGCTCCGCAAAAATGCGCTCATTAACCTCGGGCTGAACGTCGTGGCGTCGCTGCGTCCGCACGTTGACTGGGTGGCGCACCTCGGCGGACTGCTCGCTGGTGTTGTGCTTCTGCTGACGGTGGTAACGCCCAAACTGACCGATCAAAAAACGGCGGGAGATCGCGTGTTGGCGATTCTGGCCGTGATGCTGGGGGCGCTCTTGGTCGGGTCGGCAGCCATCGCGATTTGGCAAGGGCAGCCTTGGCAAATTGGGGCGCTGCGGTCGTAAAAGGCGCTGGGTCTGCGTCATGCGTCGTCTTTCGCTTCCGCGCAAGCTCATCTTGGCAATGCTGATTCCATCGCTGTTGGCCTTCGTCGGGTTTGGCCTCTTGGCGCGGCAGGCCGCCGCTCGGGCCGTCGAGGCAGAGCTTGGTCGGCGCCTGCAATCGGTTGCGCAGCTCATCGCGAGGCAGATATCCGACGACAGCTTGGCGCTTCTTCAGCCCGGCGATGAAGACAGCCGCACACACCGCAACCTGCTGCGTCGACTCACCGACTTGCGCGACACATCTGCTCTCGCACGGGTGTACATTTTTGCGAGCGATCACTCGATTCGAGTCGACACCGCCGGTCTGCCGATCGGCGCCAAGCTGTATCAGCTCGACGGCAGCCGCAGCGAACTGTCTCCGGTTTTTGGTGGGCAGTCGCCATCGTCGCGATCCGCATCGTCGGTGTTGTTCCGCGGGCATGATGGCCAGCTCTACAAGTCTGGCTTTGCGGCCATCGCCAGTGAGCAGGGTTTGATCCGTTTTGTCGTTGGGGTCGATGGCAGTGCAGCGCTTTACGCCGATCTCGTTGGACTGCAGCGAACGCTGCTTGTGGTTGGCGGCCTGGCGTCCATCTCTCTGGCGCTGTTGGCCCTTTGGCTGGGGCGGCGAGTCAGCCAGCCGCTAGAGAAGCTTCGCGACGGTGCTCAAGCGATCGGGCGCGGCGTGCTCGACCGACCGATTCCCGGCGAACTGCTTGGTGGTCACGACGAAGTAGCCGTCCTTTCGCAGACGCTGGAAACCATGCGCCAAGCGCTGCTAGCCCGTGACGAGCGAATGCAGATGATGCTGGCCGGAATTGCCCACGAGGTTCGCAACCCACTCGGTGGAATGGAACTGTTCGCGGGTCTGCTGCGCGAGGAGCTTACGCCGAGTGAGCATGTGCCGTTTGATCCGGTGCAGGCGCAAAGCTACGTCGATCGCATCCAGCGCGAGCTTGGTTACCTGCAGCGCGTGGTCAGCGAGTTTCTGCTGTATGCCAGGCGCCCGCCGCCAGCGCTGCAGCCGGTCGACCTCCAAGCCTTGCTCGCGGAGGTGCGGGATAGCGTCCAGGCAAATGCCAGCGAGGTTTCGATTGAAATCGAGAGCAATTCTTCGGTTCGGCCATCGGTTTTGGCTGATCCACAGCAGCTTCGCCGTGCCCTGGAAAATTTGGCTCGAAATGCAGCCCAAGCTTGTCTGGGTCAAGCAGGGGCCAAGGTGACACTTTCTGTGTCACTGCTTCCTTCCGGGAAAGTCGAGCTGCAAGTGCGCGACAACGGTCCGGGGATTCCCGACGAAGTGCTGCCGAAGATCTGGACGCCGTTTTTTACCACGCGCGCGCAGGGCACCGGGCTGGGGCTGCCGTTTGTGCGCGAGATCGTCAGCGAGCACCACGGATCGATCAGTGTGAAGACAAGTCCGTCGGGTACGACCTTCGTGATCGAGCTTGCGGTGGCCCAGGCGGCGGAAGGGACAGAGACGCCGGGCGCGTAAGCCAATTGACAGATCGGTCGTTGGTTCGATACGACGCGGGGCTCATGTCGCTCTCTGCTGCCCAGGTTGAGGCCGTTCGCGAGGCCCAATCCGATACTGCCACCACTCGTCGTCCCACCGTCGCTGCACTCGAGTCGCTTCTGCATGAGCCGCTCTCGGCTTTAGACCACGGCTTTGTGCGAGTCGTCGACTACATGGGCGATGACTCCGCGATCGTGCAGGCGGCGCGCGTTTCCTATGGCCGGGGGACGTCTCGTCTGAGCAGCGATCGTGGACTGATTCGTTATCTGGTCCGCCACCGTCACACGACGCCGCTGGAGATGTGCGAGCTGAAGCTCCATGTCAAGCTGCCGATTTTTGTGGCTCGTCAGTGGATTCGTCACCGCACGGCAAACGTCAACGAATACTCGGCGCGCTATTCGATCCTCGACCGAGAGTTTTATCTGCCGCATCCCGATCAGCTCGCGGAGCAGTCTCGGTCCAATCGTCAGGGCCGTGAGTCGATTTTGTCGCCCGATGAGTCGGCGCGCGTGCTGCGCCTTTTGCGGACCGACGCCGAGCGCTGCTACGACCACTACGAAGAGCTGCTAAACGAAGATGACGAGGGGAATCCCCGACGCGACGGTGAGCCGCAGCTTGCTCGCGAGCTTGCGCGGATGAACCTGACGCTGAACTTCTACACGCAGTGGTACTGGAAGGTCGATCTTCACAACCTGCTGCACTTTCTGTCGCTGCGCATGGACGCGCACGCGCAGTACGAGATCCGGGTCTACGCCGACATCATTGGCAGCATCGTCGAAAAATGGGTGCCGCAAGCGTGGGAAGCGTTCCGTGACTATCGACTGGAAGCGGTGTCGCTCTCGCGGATGGAGGTCTTGGCGCTGAAGG
>CAYTGC010000107.1:0-15885 GCA_964437195.1 uncultured Myxococcales bacterium
TTCACCTGGCCGAAGAAGGCGCTGTGCAGCTGTTCCGTCCGCTGCGCAACAACGACTACATCTTGGGTGCGGTTGGCGTGCTTCAGTTTGAAGTGACGATTGCGCGGCTTGGGGATGAGTACGGTGTCGAAGCGTCCTATGAGCCGGTCGAATACGGAGCCGCCCGCTGGGTTCGCTGCGAAGACAAGAAAAAGCTCGAAGAGTTCCGCAGCAAAGCGGCGTCAAACCTAGCCCTCGACATCGACGGAAACTTGACGTATCTGGCCGAAAACGAGTGGCGACTCAACCACACCATGGACAAGTGGCCCGGAATCCTGTTCGACCGCACCCGCGAGCACGTCTAGTCCGCGCCCTGTCTCTCGTCCTGCGAATCACTGCCGCTGAATCTTGAGGAGCTGATGCAAAGGAAGCACAGCCCTTAGCCACGTTGGCAACAGCGGCTCGGCAAAAGCGGGGGGATAGGAAAAGAGGACTTCGACCGATCGCCCCGGAAAGGACTTCGGCGCATCCCAATCGGCTCGCACCGCAAAGACAGTCTGGGTGGTCTGTTCCGCGATCCTCTTGCCAAGCCCAGGCACATCGCCAACCACTTCGCTCTTCACAGCCGGATGGCGATAGAAGTGAACCGGCAGAACATACCACTCATACAGTGATCTTCCGACGGAATACACCGTGATTGGCCCAGGACCAGCACCCGCTTCGATCCAAGCCGCACGAACCAGACCCAGCTCCAAAGGAGTCGGAACAGACAGCCGTCCCAGGAGCACGAGCGCGCCAAGTCCCAGTGCCCAAGGCCCAGCGCGTCGCCCCAAGGATTCCCGAACTCCCGAAAGCAGCAGCGACTCCCACCCACAGACCGCCAGATAGACAAACGGAAAGGCAAGGGGGAACAGGAAGCGAAGCTCCTTGTGTGCCACAAAAAAATGCGCGGCCAGAAATGGAACGGCACAGAACAGCCACACGTCGCTCCGACGGCTCATCGCACCGCGCAGCGCAAGCACCATCAGCGGGATCCCGATGAGAGGAAACGACCACAGCGCAACTTGCGGAATGTACCACCACCATGGATCGACACCCCACTCCGCCGCTCGATTCTGAATCAAGTTGGCGTGGAAGTAGCGCAGTGGCGATATGACCAGCTCGCCGTAAAACCAGCTATCCACAAAGACACAGGCGGCGCACACGGCGAGGAAGCCAAGCCCCAGCGCCACCAGTCGAATCACCCCAACGCGGGCGACAAAAAGCAGCCACAGCCCAAGTCCCAGCATCGCAAACGCCATCTGAAACCGCGCAAAGAACGAAAGACCAAGCACAGCTCCGCTGGCCAAGAACGTGAGCGCTGGCAAAGGCGTACGTCTGGCATCCCCAGTGGCCGGAGACACCATCATCGTCCCGGTGAGAAGGAGGATGGCGGCGAGGTTTTCCGACGAAAAACGAGTGGACACAAAGGGCATAAACCACAGCAGCATCACGCCGTACGCCAGCATGTTGCGACAGTCCTCCCGCGTGAGGCGTCGCTCAAACACCAGGACCGCGCGACAGGTGACAAACCACGCAAGCAGCGCAATCCCGATGCGCAGGATGGCTGCGATCACGAAGGGGCTTTGAATGCCGATCTGGCGCGCCAGCCAGATGACTCCCATCGCCAAGACAGGTTGCATCGTCGGACGGATTCGCTCGTGAAACTCCCACGGCAGGTCCGCGAGCGGAGACAGCCCGAGTCGCGCATTGGCAAACTCCAGAATCTGGAAGTGCTCATCAGGATGAGGGAACCCAGCGCTGCAGATCGCCGTGAACAGATACACGAAAAGCCCAGCCAAAAACAGGAGCCGGTTGCGATGCCGAAGGATTGGATCCATCAGGGCACGTTACGGAAGCGGACTGGACGGCTCGCGCAGGTCGTGGCTCACGATGTGCGAGCCGCTCATGAAGCTGGGATTCACGGACCAGCCCACCGCTTTGCGATTCGCCGTCGAATATGCGGTCAGGGATACCGATTTTCCTTCCACATGACTTACCAAAAACCACTCCTTGTCGAGCGATTGACAGATCCCGCGCGGCGCCTCTAGCTCAAGCTTGCCGACGTAGGTTGCATCCCGCAGGTTCCACATCGACACAAGATTCCCAAACGGGTTCGTGGCAATCACTATCTGTGCCGATTCCAAGATGGTGAGAGACAGCGTCTCTCCCTTCATCCTTTGCACCACGGACCCCGGCTTCTTTACGGTCATCACGGCTTCCCCAACCGGACGAATCGACAGCGCCCCTGGCTGTTCGTTTGGGGATGGAAGACCTTCGCGTGGTGCCGAAATGATCGCCAAGTCGCCACGAGCAGACAGGGCGATGTGCCCCGTGTTGTGAAGCGGAGAGTCGAGCACCACTTTGTCGAGCAGCTTGCCCGTGGCGATCTCGATGTAACAGACGCACGGTGGGTCGCCGCCATCGAGCGGCCCGCCGCCATTTGACACCACCAGGGTCTTTCCCTCATCGATGAGCAGGCAGTCATGCGGCGAGGTTCCGTAGGTGGACACGGTGCCAATCTCTCGCAGCGACACAGCATCGCGCACCGAAAGCACGCCGGCAAAGTCATCATGGATAAGTGACTCGGTAGCGTAGATCAGACGACCGTCCGCTGAGTACGCGCCGTGTCCATAGAAGCGTCGATTTTCCGGGCTGACGATGGGACGAATCACTGCCCGCTCGCGCAGATCGACAAGACATGCCCCCGGTCCCTTTTTTTCAAATACCGCCGCCCGAAAACGACTGGTCGGATCAAACGAAATTCCGTGTCCCAAAAACGAGAGCGGAACAAGCTCTGCTTTCGGTGATTCCGCATCCAGGTTCACGATTGCCAGCACATGCTGTGTGGTGCCTTCGCGGACGAAACCACCACCACCAAGCACACAACCTTTGCCGCTCATGCGCGGACCATACTCCGCTCATCCGGCGGCGTAAAGCACGCATTTACCGAGGAGAAGGGCCGCTGTCCTTCTGCAAGATGGTGTCGGTCTGGTAGAAGGAATCTTTTCCTAGGTGATCGGTGTTGTAATGCAAGCCACGGCTCTCTTTGCGACGGGCGGCAGAGTCCACAATAAGATGCGCTGCAAGTGCTAGATTTCGCAGCTCCAGAAGGTCGGTCGTGATCTTGAAGTTCCAGTAGTAGTCGCGTATCTCGTCACGGATCAGCTCGATCCGCCGCCGCGCCCGCTCCAGGCGGCGATCGGTACGGACAATGCCAACGTAGTTCCACATCAGCCGCCGCACCTCATCCCAGTTCTGCGTCACGACCACCGCTTCGTCAGGATCTTGCGCGTTGCCGCTCTGCCACGGAATCACCTGTCTTGGGAACAGCGACTCCGCTTCCTTGACCGCACCTGCGGCACGACGCCCGAACACCACACCTTCCAACAGAGAGTTGGACGCAAGTCGGCACGCTCCGTGAAGTCCCGTCATGGCAGTCTCGCCAATGGCATACAGATTTCGCACCGAAGTACGACCAAAGGAATCGGTCTGTACGCCTCCACAGGAGTAGTGCGCTGCCGGAACGACCGGAATCGGGCGCATCCGCATGTCGATTCCGAACTGCATACACTGGGCATGGATGGCCGGGAACCTATCGACGACAAACTCCTTGGGAAGGTGCGTCATGTCCAGCGTCACATAGTCTGCCCCGGACCGCTTTAGCTCGGCATCGATCGCCCGCGCGACCACATCTCGCGGGGCCAGTGACTTCATCGCATGATAGCGCTCCATAAACGACTCTCCCGTCGAGAGCCGCAAGACTCCGCCTTCCCCACGCAGCGCTTCCGAGATCAGGAAGGACTTCGCATCGGGATGAAACAGACAGGTCGGATGGAACTGGATAAACTCCATGTTCGCAATCTGTGCGCCCGCCCGATACGCCATCGCCACACCGTCAGCGGTTGCGACATCTGGGTTCGACGTATAGAGGTACACCTTGCCCGCACCACCTGTCGAAAGCACGGTCGCCCGGGCCAAGATTGCATCGACTTCTTGGGTTGCGGAAGACAGCACGTACGCACCAAAGCAGGCATCTGGACCACCGTATTTGGCCAGGGTCAGCAGATCGACTGCCATGTGATTGGCAAGGATCCGAATCCGCGGATGACGCTGTGCCGCCGCAAGCAGTGCTCGCTCGATCTCTTTGCCGGTCGTGTCCTTGGCATGCGCAACCCGCCTGGCAGAGTGCCCGCCCTCGCGCGCCAGCTCCAGCTCTCCACTCGCCGACCTATCAAACTGGACGCCCCAGCGGTCACACAGCTCAAAGACGGCCTGCGGACCATCGGAAACCACCATCTCGACGACGTCTTTGTGACACAGCCCATCCCCCACCGTGAGCGTGTCTTCGATGTGCGCAGAAAGCGAGTCGTTCGGATCGAGTACCGCAGCGATTCCCCCTTGTGCCCAGGCCGTGTTGCCATCGTCGGGCTGACGCTTGGTGACAATCAGGACCTCGCCATGTTCTGCGGCACGCAGTGCAAACGAAAGACCGGCGATTCCCGAACCAATGACCAAGTAGTCGGTCTGGACAAGCTGCGACATGTCCGCATCATCGCGATTTTTCCGCCGAGGTCATCAAAAATTGTCGCGCTGCTGCTCGGGGATCACAAAAGGCCGAAGTACGCAGCCAGCCCCACGTACGCCGTCGGTTTTAGATAGGAAAAACCGGTCCGGTTGCTCTGATTGTAGGCAAATGATCCACCGAAAAAGGTCTCGAAGTACCCCCCAAAGCGGACCGACAGCGACGTATCGACATTGACATAGTGGTCGGCGCGGGCGACTCCATTTGCACTCGGGAGATCCGACCCCGGTACGTAGTCAAACTGCCGCCGCAGGTACTGTGACAGGATCGACCAGTCAACCCGCTTGTGGAGCCTGGCTCGCATGCGAAACAGCGGTCCATGTGACACCGCGCGGTAGTCATCACTCATCAGAAGGGGCGTCTTGGGTATCTCTAGATCATCGCGCACCAGCTGATAGCCCAGCGTGATCATCACCGGGTCGGGAACTGTGGCATAGCTCAGGTCGAGCTGTCCGGTGTGCGTCTGTCCCGATAGAGACTGATAGTCTTCGGGGCTGTACTTGCGATGCCGAAACTCGTAGCTACCACCGAGGCCCAGCTGCGACCACAGCTTGACCCGATGAGAAATCCGCCCGGTAAAGTCGAGAAACAGCAGCGTACTTCCCAGCATCGCCACATTGAAGGAAGTGTGCGCGCGGAAGCGATTGCGCGTTCCCGCATAGGAATAGCCAAGCCACGTTGAGTTGAGGAGCAGGCTGTAGTCCCGCAGTGTGATCTGTTGCCGATACGAGATCACATTCCCAAACCCCAGTCCGAACGAAAACGGACGGACTCCGAGCGATGCCAAGAACAAGATGTCGCCGTCCGATGCACTCTGCGGCGCGCTGCTCCAGTTGGCTACATCGGTTAAGCGGACGTTGCCGTCAAACTCTGGTGCGACCATCATGGACAGGAGCAGCCGGTGAGGGCGACGCTGCTCACGCAGGGTCTGTGCCGCACTCCCAAACTCTTGGGACGCGGTCGCTTTGCCAAGCTGTGACAGGGCTTGGTCCGTGGCGCCTTGCTCGTCAAAAAGGAGTCCCAGAAAGAGCTGAGCCGCCTCCTTTGTGTCTCGGTCTTCTGCTTCAGCGGCCTCGCGAAGGTGCTGCTCCGACTCGGTCAGTGCACCGGTGCGAAACAAACAGATCCCAAGCAGCAAGACCACGTCCTTCCGCTGCCCCGGATCTTGGATTGCTGCACGCAGAAGAGGTATGGCCTGGGCGTACTTTTGGCTACGAAACAGCGGCAGGGCTTGTTCCAAGGACACTTGCGGAGAGCTGGACTCAGCCAGCGCGGGTGTAAGCTGTGCGCAGATCACTGCCGTCGCAAGGAACCAAGCAGCGAGACGGCAGGCCATCGCATGTATCGTACCACCGCTCAGGGCCAAGCTTGGGACGTTCTGCTCGCCCACCCCAAGGAAAAGACCAAGCAGACCTACGTATCCCTACGCCCACGGCAGCGCGCGCGGTGGCCAGCCAGGACGAACCAAGCTGTACGCACGCCTTGGGAAGATGCACCACATGGTACAGGCTAGACTGCGTAAGGCGTGACCTTGTCGTCGAGAAGCGGTTTTGGAAATGCGGCACGCGGCTTGCTGGCATTTCATGCGGTGCCAGTCGATTTCGTGCCCCCCAAAATCGCGCCATCGACCAGGCAAACGCCTGTATAGTAAGTGGTTGAGATCATGAGGATTTCCATGCATACGCATCGCGGCTTACTCCTTGGAGCCCTGCTGGCCCTCCTCTTTTCCTCTCAGGAAGGACGAGCGGAGCTGGCTCCATCTCCGCTTGTGGAGCTACGGGCTGCCGCCGAAGCGCTTGCTGACGTGGAGCCCGACGCACCGGCAGTGCCGCACAAGGAGGCGATCCCCACGATTCTTCCTCGTGACACGACAGCAACGGCCAAAGCCGAAGGACTCACCCTGTCCGCAAATCCAGCGCCAAGCCCCGGGGCCGCGCGCGCAAACGTCAAAGAAGCGATTCGCAGCGCCATTCATGAAGAAGTGGGGCGAGAGCTCGTGGATCGCCCGAGCATCGTCAAACGCTTCGAGCGCGGCAAAGGCACACCGAAACAGGCCGATTCTGCTGACAATGGCCGCAGCGAGGCCGGTCAGTCTCGCGCTGCCGCACTGCAATCGCAGCAAGCCCGCCAGAATCAGGCTGTCAGCCAGGCCAACAAAGAAACCCGAGGCCAGAGCGGAAAGCTCGTGACGCCTCCCGTAATGGGTCCCCCCCCAAGAGGTCAGGCGTTGCGCTAGTGCGGAAGGTCCTGCGCATAGGTGTCCTTTTGGTTCTGCCGCTGTGCGGACTCCGCAGTCCCTTGTCTTTGGCCTCGGCTCAGCCGGTTTCCACCCCAGATACGGACTCGCAGACGGCGCTTCTGGAAGGAGTCCGCGCCTTCCGCAGCGAACAGTTCGAGCAGGCGCTTTCGATCTTTCGGAAAGTCGAGCAGGGCGGCACGCGCAAGGACATCGGCCTCTATTTGGGAATGGCGCTTCACAAGCTCGGTCGACACACGGAAGCGCTCGTGGCCTTCCGCTCGGCACGGGGCGCGGGTGTGCAAGAGTCGATTGCCGATTACTACGACGCGGTAAGCTGCTTTCGGCTGGGTCTGCTTGAGCGCTCCCGCACCGGCTTTGCCCAGATCCTCGCGGCGAGCGAACCAAACGGCAGCCAGCCGCTCGGGCCGCGCCTGCGCGAAGGCATTCAGAAGTTCTCTGCTGCAATTGAGAAGACAGCGCCCCGAATCGCTGATCAGAGCCGTCCAGATACGCAGCCCGCCCGTCGATTCGAAGTCGTGCTCAAACAGGCGCAGGATCTGGTGCATAGGAGCAGCCCCTACACCTACGAGTGGCTTGAGGAAGCGACCCTGCTCCTGCCCATGCTTCCCCCAGCGGAACAGGCGACGGCAGCCAGCCGATTGCAAGAGACGATTCGTCTGCTCATCGCTGGCCAGCAGAACAAACCCCCCGGATCTCGAAGCGACGATCTAACGGCGCTCCAAGAGCGAATCAACAAAAGCCTCTCTCGGTGATTCCATGCGTTCGATCTTGCTCTGTGACGATGAACCCAAGCTGGCCAAGGTTCTATCGACGGCACTTACCTCCGCAGGTTACTCCGTCGAGCGGGCGGGCAGTGGCCAGGAAGCGATCGACCGCGCCAAACAGAAGCACTTCGATCTGCTGCTCACCGATCTGCGGCTTCCGGATCGAGACGGCCTGAGTGTGCTTGCGGCGATCCGCGCGCTGCCCCAGCCCCCAGATGCGCTCATGATGACCGCGTATGCTTCAGCCGAGACAGCCGTAGAGGCCATGCGGCTCGGGGCGCACGACTACCTCATCAAGCCGTTTTCCATCGACGAGCTGCGCATCCGGGTCGCGCAGGTCATGGGACGACGCGCGCTTCAGGAACAGAACGGTCAGCTTCAAGCCAAGCTCCAGCAGCTTCAGAATGCGGACCATCTGGTGGGCAACTCGGCACGGATGCGGCAAGTGCTGGAGCAGCTGTTCCAGGTCGCCGCAACCGACGCAACGGTGCTACTGCTCGGTGAGAGCGGCACCGGAAAATCGCTGCTGGCGCGGGTTCTGCATCAGCATTCCCGTCGGCGAAACCAGCCGCTGGCTGAAGTCCACTGCGCCGCCCTGCCAGAGTCGCTGCTGGAAGCCGAGCTGTTTGGTCACGAGCGCGGTGCGTTCACCGGGGCGGTCGAGCAGCGCATCGGTCACATCGAGAGCGCTGACAAGGGAACTGTCTTTCTCGATGAAATCGGCGAGCTACCGGCATCGATTCAGGTCAAGCTTCTGCGCGTCCTGCAAGACAAGCAGTTCTTTCGCGTCGGCAGCAGCCAGGTACGGTCCGCCGACGTTCGCTTTGTCTGTGCGACCAATCGAGATCTTGCCGCGGCAGTGCGCGAACGAAGCCTGCGCGAGGACTTTTACTACCGGATCAATGTCTTCCCGATCGTAGTGCCTCCGCTGCGAGAACACCTGGATGACATCCCTGCGCTCGCCAGCTCATTCCTTGGACGCCGTCATCCGGGCATGACTGTCTCCGTCTCCGCGCTCGGAGCCCTTTCGCGCTACAGCTGGCCCGGCAACGTCCGCGAGCTGGAAAATGTCCTTGAGCGGGCCGCCATCTTGGCAGGCAGCCAGCAAGCGACCCCAGAGAGCGGCGGCGAGATCGGCATCCTCCACATTCCCGCCAGCATTCGCGACGGCGTCCAGCCCATCGTGGCCGAGAGCCTGCTCCGTCCCGGATTTTCCCTGGATGGAATCGAGCGCGAGCTCATCCGCGAAGCCCTTGCTCGCTCCCGTGGCAGCAAAACAGAGGCCGCAAAGCTCCTCGGCATCACCCGTCGCCGACTCTACTCCCGCCTCAAGAGCATGGAAAACGACGCTGCGGACAGCAATTCGCCCGCAAGTAACGAAAACCCAAGCTGAACCGCCCGGAACACAAGCCGTACCAATCGGGACACCGGCAGCCCGACTTTCGGGAAGCTTTCCGCACGTTGTCCGTCGCCAGCCAACGTAGACAGGCTATGGCCCGGGGCTTGCTCTTCTCACCTGCATGGTGATGAAAGTGAATGCCTCTTGCCTGACCTTCTCCTGCCTACTTGCTGTTGGTAGCTTCGCTTCGAGCTCTGCTTTCGCCCAGGCCCCAGCTCCAGCGACGGCACCAAAGCCCGCAAAGCCCGCGCCAAAGCCGGCGGCAAAACCTGCAGCCAAACCCGGTGCAGCAGCCAAGCCCGCTGCACCTGCGGCGGCCAAGCCTGCTGCACCCGCAGCGGCAGTGCCAGCAGCGCCACCGGCCCCAGCGACGCCGCCCGCACCAGCGGGAGAGTCTGCCGCTGCGGCCCCCGCTGCCAGCCCAGCAAGCCCGGGCACACCACCTTCCGCAGCCGCGGCGACACCAACCTCGGGTGCACCAAATGGGACAGCAGCAGCAGGCTCGCCAGGGGCCACCACCGATCCAGCCGCGACACCCGCCGCCACGGCCAGCGCACAGCCAGCCGCGACCACCCCGGATCTTCCGCCCGCCGTCCTAGAGGAAGCCGCCCGCATCTACAAGATGGGGCAAGAGGCCTATGGCAAGGGTCGCTACGACTCGGCGTTCACATCCTTTCACCACGCCTATCAGATGACCAAGGCTCCTGACCTGCTCTATAACCTCGCCAAGGTCTCGGTCAAGCTGGGTCAGCGCGAGGTGGCAGTGGGCTACTACCGCCAATACATCGCCGGTCATCCTGCTGACGAAGCCACCGTGCAGAAGGAACTGGACGAGCTGCTGGTCGCTTCACCGCTGGGCACGACGGCGCAACCCGCTCCCGCAGCCGCGACGACACCCGCTGCCGAACCAGAGATTCCGCGCTGGGTTCCCTGGGCGATGATTGGTGGCGGAGCCGGGTTCCTCGGCGTCTCGATTGGTCTTCTGGTCGCCGGAGGAATCTCTCCTGCTGATACCGCAGCGGACCAAGCCCAGCGTCGCGCCATGCTCGCATCTGGTGGCGTCCTGGGTGGCATCGGACTGGCAGCCACGATAGGTGGTGCGGTCCTGAAGGTTCGAATGGGGAAGCAAACGGAAGCCCCCAAGACTGCGAAGGTGTTCCTCGCTCCATCAGGGCTAGGGCTCCAGCTCGTCGGCTCGTACTGACGCACCGCGCTATCGCATATGGGAATGCGATCCCCGTAACGCTACAGGGAGTTTTATATGAAGAATAGAAAAGATCTAATATCGAAGCTTGGAGCGATGCTGCCTCTTCTTGTGCCGCTCCTCGTCTCGTGCAAAGGAGAGATCATCTCTCCGAAAGCCAGCATCGACACGCTGAGCCCACAAGTGGTCTGCGCGGTGCAAAAGACCACTGCGGTCGCTATCAACGGAAACAACTTCACGCCGCTTCCTATCGATACGCTGACCGACAAACCGGCGCTTGAGCTGCCCAAGGTGTTCCTCAATCAGCGCACCCAGCTCACCGGTACACCCGGCTCGGCCACCGACATTCGGATCTATGACGGCCAGGACCAGAATCACCTGCGCTACGTCACGTCGAGCGAGATGGACTTCGATGTCTATCCCGGCATGGTGGTATCGGATCAGACAACCGGAGCCGCTGGTACGGACCTTGTTCCGGGTCTGTACGATGTCATTTTGCAAAACCCGGACGCGGTGCGGGCGACCAAAGAAAGCGGCCTGGCGGTCGTGCCCCCACCGACGCTGGTCGCGGTCACTCCCAACCCGGCGTGTAACGCGCAGGGCGAAGCAACGTTCAATGTCAATGGCACGAACCTTCTGCGCATTGACGGCAAGCTGCCCTCCGTCGTCTTCACGCTGAGCGATGGCACCGGCGCGCAGATTGCGGTTCGCACCCTGAGCGCGCAGAACTGCCAGACTCTTCCCGCTCCACAAGGCGTGATGCTGGAGTCCTGCACCGATCTCACGGTTGCCGCAGACCAGAACCTTCTGGCCCCGGCAAGCTACAAGGTTGTGGTCACAAACCCCGGCTCCGCAAGCTGCGTGTCGCAAGAGGATGTCCGCACTGTCGTGATCCCACCGCCCACGGTCAGTGGCGTCAGCACACTTGCGGTCTGCACGATTGCCGACACCACGCTGCAGATTCAGGGTCAGAACTTCCTCCAGCTTCAAGGCCCCCCGGTCCAAAACCCGACCATCACGATAAACGGCAAGACGTTCCAGACCACGGCGTCAAACTGCATGCCGATTGTCGATGCGCCCGCCGGACAGCTCTGCACCACCCTGACCTTCACGATTCCGATGGGTCAGCTGCCGACGCCCGGCATGTACCAAGCGGTGATCAAGAACCCCGGACAGGACGCGTGCAGCACGTCGATGCCGATCAACATCGATGTGGTCGGCCCGCCAACCCTAACCAACGTGACGCCCAAGATCATCTGCGCGGGCGGTGCGACGCTGAACATCACCGGCACCAACCTCTATTCTGGCGGCACTGCCCTGGTTGGCATGATCGCGTCGGCGTCGTACACAAGCTCGGCCAACGGCACGATGGCTTCGGCTGTCTTTTCGGGTCCGCTCCCGGTCGGTGGCCCGTATGACCTGACGGTCCGCAACCAGCTTGGCTGCGAGGCCACTCTTCCGAAGGTGATCTCGGTGACCCCCGGCCCGGCAATCCTGTTTGTTGACCCGCCGGCGATCCCCAGCATCACGACCTTCCAGGCCACGGTCTACGCCACGTCGGTCGCCGCGCCGATCAAGGCGGTGTCGATCGCCCCGACTGGCACGATGAACTACACCAGCTTGACGGTGGCGACAAACCCCGCGTTCCCAAACCGCGCCATTGTGACGATTCCTGCTGGCATGGCCGCGGGCAGCTACGACATGAAGCTTGATGATCAGTCGACCTGCTCGGCCTCTTTGCCGAACGCTCTCAAGATCGTTGCAAACCCAACGCTCACCGTGACCAGTGTGACCCCGGGCTTCGGCAGTGCCGCCCAGGACACGGGCGTGGTCATCGCCGGCACCGGCTTTGTCAGCACCCCGCGCGCCTATCTGTCGCCCTCCTCGGGCGCCGGCCAAGCGTTCGGCCTCTCTGCCGTGACCTTCCAGAGCGCAACCTCGCTCAACGCCGTGGTGCCCGCCAACAAGACCCCCGGCACCTATGACCTCATCATCGTCAACCCCGATGGAACCTTCGGTCGCAAGGCCAGTGCCTTTACCATCACGTCGGCTGCGTCACCTCCTCCGGTGATCACCGGCATCGCGCCTTCATCTTTTGTCACCGGCACCCCGACCGCAGCCACGATCACCGGCACCGGCTTCCGTGCGGGCGCGACCCTGACCGTGTCGTGCCAAGATGCCATGGGTGGCGTCTCGCCGGGCGGCGTTGGTACGGCAGGCACGATCACCGCAACCAGCATCTCGGCGACGATCACCGGCACGGGCGTCCTGTGCATCGTCCAGGTCAAAAACCAGGATGGCACCTTCTTTGACTACTCCGCGATCGGTGTCACCAACGCCTCGGGCAACCTGACCGGGTTCACCCAAGCCACCAACATGACCACCGGACGACGTGCCCTGGCTGCCGCCGCAGGTAGGCCGACCCCGGTGGCACGCTTTGTCTATGCGATTGGTGGTGACAACGGAACCGACAACAAGCCGATGGCAACCGTCGAGGCCGCGCCAACGTCGCTTCAAGGAGTCCTCGGCACTTGGTTCACCCTCGCCCGATCGCTGCCCAAGGCCTTGTCTTTCCAGGGCATCGGCGTCATCGGTCGCTTCCTCTATCTGGTGGGTGGCTTCGATGGCACCGCCGCGGTCAAGGACGTCTATCGCGCCGAGATCCTAAACCCACTGCTCGCCCCGCAAGTGTCTGATGTCGACGTGCGCTACAACCCGACCGTGGGTCTAGCTCCCGGCATCTACACCTATCGGGTGGCGGCCGTCATGGGTGCCGCAGATGCCAACAACCCCAATGGCGAGACGCTGGCCAGCGACTTCTTCCCGATCCAGATCCCGACGCTCGTGAACGGCAAGCTGCAGGCCTGCATCTACCCGACCACCGTGGCGGGCGCCGCCAGCTACAACATCTATCGCTCCCCGAAAGCGAACGACTCGGCGGGCAAGGAACTGCTGCTCGGCAACCTTGCCTCGACGAAAGTACCGCTGTGCTTCCTGGACGACGGCACGGTCACCCCCGCCGGCGCTGCGCCGCTTCCGCTCGGTTCGACGGGCGTCTTCCGCCAGATCGTGTCCCTGAATACCGCACGGGCCGGAGCCGGCGTGGGCGTCGCCCAGGATCCGAGCAACCCGAACCTCTATTACGTCTACGCCGCCGGCGGCAACAGCGGCACCCTCGCAGCACCGACCCCGCTCGGCAGCGTCGAATACCTGCCCGTCACCATCGGTGGCGGCGGCACCACCCAGACTTTCACCACCTGGACCAACGCCACCGGCACGATCAAGCCACGCTGGGCACTCGGTGCCCTGCCAGCGACGGCGGCCCAGAACAGCGTCATCACCGTCCCTGCCGATACCTATCTGTTTGTCGCCTCGGGCTCGACCAGCTCGGTCACCACGCTGGATGGAACCATCGAGGTGGCCCGCGTACCGACCGGCGGCAACATCCTGTCGTTCGCCAGCGCGACGATGGGTGCGGGCATGAAGCGACCCGGCTACGGCGGAGCCCTGGTCAACAACCAGATGATGTGCTTTGGCGGCTTCCAAGGCGGCGCAGCGGCGACCAACTCGGACAGCGCGACGCTCAGCAGCGCCACCCAAGTGGGCAACTTCAATGCCCTCGGCGGCGGCGTCCTCAAGCTCCCCCGCGCCCTTCAGGGTACCGCCATCGAGAGCGCGTTCATCTATCAACTCGGCGGGGCAAACGCGGGCGTCAACACCGCGCAGAGCACCACTGAACAGACGATTTGGTAAGGCCAAGGAGACTCCGATGAACTCGCTCTCTTTCCGCTCTGTACTTCTCTCCTTTGGCCTGGTCTCCGCGCTCGGCTGCGCCTCGGCGCACGCAGATCGCGGCATGCCCAGCACCTTCGCGCAGCCACCCGGGGATCGCGGCGCCCCGGTCATCGGGCTGAAGCTCAGCGCGCTTCTGCCGCAGGCATTCTCGCCGCTCCACACCCATGTCCTCGCCGAGCTGGAGCTGGGCTACATTCTGCCGTTTGGCCGTCGCGTCCTGTCTATCACCGGCTCCTTTGGCTTTTCGCTTCCCTCGACCGAAGGATCAAACATCGCCGACAGCCGGGTGCCTGGCGGTTCGTTCAACTACACCTCCAGCGAGCAGCACTTCCTGATCGGCTTCACCGCGTGGGCGAACATGCCGCTGGGCCGCGTCCTGCCTTACGTCGGCATCGGGCCCCGTATCTACGGCGTGCGGACGACGTCGAACGGCAACGCAGGCGGTGCAGCCATCCTCGAAACGCTGGAGACATCCACCCAAGTGGGCGTCGGCGTCCCCGTCGGCGTCAATGTCATGCTTGGTCCGGGACGGCTGTTTGGCGAGTTTCAGTTCCTGTGGGCTGGCATCAACCAGAAGTCGACGGGTGACGGCTCGGTCGGCTCCCTCACCATCGGCGCGGGCTACCGCTTCGTCTTGTAGCGCCCCCACCGTCCGGTCGGGGCGCCCCGCTTCACACCCTACGGCGCGACAAAGGTCGTGCTGGCGCTTGTTGCGGCACACTTCGCCTGCACGTCCGCCTGCGTCATGATGCCAGCCTGTGCAAAGTACCACTGGGTCAGTACGCCGCCGCCGCCCGCCTGGTAGGGGGTCCGGCATCCCCCCAGTGCTCCGGTGTGATTGCACAGCGCATCGGTCCAGGCCGTCGTCGTGGTGCAGGTGCCTTTGAACGTTGTAATAAACTGCGTGCCGCTTGACTCGTAGTCACGACACTCTTGCGTGGCGGGACTGTACTTGCGCAGGTCGCAGCTCCCCTTTTGCGTCAGGGCGGCTGCCATGTCGGCAGGTGGCGGCATCGCCAGATCATCCGGCACAGCCATGTCTTCCCCGCCAATATCGGTAGGGCAGCCCGACAAAACGAGAACCAGTCCACAGAGCGATCCGCACAGCGCACTGACAAGCTTCTTGGTCATCCGAATCTCCCCCTATGAGTGTCCAAAAAGCCCACCCTGCACTCGGTAGCTGAGTCAACACCGGGGGGCTCGTAATGCGGAGTCTGACCGATCAGGAAGCAATCGTGTAGTGCTGTTTATGCCTCAATGTGACGACCGGCCCGCTTGTACCAAGCGGTACACAGCGACGACCCGCCTGGTACATCCTAGAATTTGTAGAAACGACCCACCTTGGAGCCCTGCCGTCGAAACAGCCCGCATTCCCCGCCTTGGTCTGTCGTTTGCTTTGTGTCATTGGCATGAGCAAACGATCCCAATCCAGACTCCTGTATCTCGCAACCATCCTTCTGTCTTGTGTCACCGCGGCCATCGTCGCTTGCAACGACTCGGCCACCACGGGGTCCGACGACCTCGCGGTGGGCGCAGGCGATGACCTGAGCGTGGGAGGAGGCACGGACGACGGGAGCAGCACGGGCGGTCCTGACCTGACCACGATTCCCGATGGAGCCGTGGTCATCCCCAATCCGGACGGCGGTGGATCGAAGCTGTGCTTTCCGGCGGCTTGCGCGGGCAAGGTCTACGCCTGCGGCAACTGCAAAGATGATGACAACGACGGGCGCATTGACACCGATGACCCCGAGTGCCTGGGCCCCTGCGACAACAGCGAAAACGGCCTGGACCCGGCCATCCCGGGCGGCAACAGCGCCAAGTGCAAGATGGACTGCTATTTCGATGGCGACACCGGCGCAG
>CAYTGC010000108.1:0-15874 GCA_964437195.1 uncultured Myxococcales bacterium
TTCCTAAACTGGGCGATCTCGGCGTATCCCGCGCGGCACTATGTGCTGATTTTGGCGGGTCATAGCTGGGGTCTGCAAGGCCATCTGCAGGACTTCTACTACGATGGTACGTACTGGCGCCGTTCGACGCTGATGAAGAACTACGAGCTGCGCCGAGCGCTGTCCGAAGTGCTGCGCGAACAGAAAGACAACATCCCGTTGGGGGTGTTCGATGCACTGATCATTGATGCGTGTGTTGCAGGTCAGCTTGAGATCGCGCTAGAGCTAAAGGATGTAGCCGCGTACTTTGCCAGCTCGTCGATAGAGACGCCGTATTTCGGACTCCCTTATGATCGGGTGCTTCTTCCCTTTTTGCAAAGAGCCAATGCGACCCGTGGACTCGATGCGCAGCATGCGCACCGCCTGCTGGAAGAGAAGCTGCTCGTGCCGTGGACCCACGCATACGTCACGGATCACATACCCGGCGGCAAGATGGCAGAAAAGGAACAAGAGTACACGCCGGTTGCGACCTTTGCGCTGCGGAATGAGAAGCTGAATCTGGTCGAGTCTCAGCTCCAGGAATTGATACAGAATCTAGCCGCAACCAGCATTCCCAAAGAGCTTCAGGAAGGCAAGCTCACGATGCTGGAAAATCTCTCGGATGCCGACGGATTTTCTGATCTGCTGCATCTGTCCGCTCGGATCGACAAGCTCATTTCGGAGCGGCAGCACAACCAGCCAACACCTGCGCTCGATCGCGCTTCACAAGCAGTTCACAGACTGATCCAGAGCTTGAGTCCACCGGCCCAAGACCCGACTTTCACAGCGACGGAAATCGCGCATCCATCGGCGCCTGGGGCATGGATTCACATCGAGCTTGATCCGATGAATCCCAATGTAGAATTGGCCGCTTGCGATGCGCTGCGCCTGCTGGGAATGCTCAATCGGGATCTTCCGCTTAGTTTTCCGACCTACCAGAATCCCAAGGGAGAGCGGCTGTCTGCCATCCATTTTTCGTGCGAGACCCGGCCTCCGTCTTTTCCCAAGCAACTGCCTTCTGGCATTCCGTATCCACTGTGGCGGGTGTTCAATCTGCAGGTCGAGTGGCCGGGGGCCGTCCCAGCGTTTCTCACCGAGTACTCTGCTGCGGAAAAATCAGCGACGGAAAATCGGGCCAGGAAGCGGCGTGTGCTGTCGATCTGGATCGACAAAGGAGAGGCTGGCTCGCTCCGCCGATCGGTCCTTCTGAGCCTGCCTGGGAGTCCGCAGATCACAGTCGATTATCCCTCTGTGGCGCCGCGTCGTGACAACGCCGTGCAGCTGTTTGCCGGACAGAGCGAGGGTCCTGATTCTCTTCCCATGGCTTCGATGTCGGTTCGGCTTCCGTCGTACACTCTTCGCTCGTCGCTGCTTCCGGTGCCTTCTGAACCGCAGCACGAGCCACCCGGACTCTATGTGGCCGAAGCGCACTCGGCGGGAACGCTCTGGAAGAGCGGTTTGGGAATCCTGCTGCGCCGCTCCTTTGCGTATGAATACCAAAAGTACTTTCAAGGCAGGCCTCCGATCGAGCGGGTCGAGCGGGCGCCATGGACGCTAAACCTGGACGGCTATCTCGAGACGCTCAAGCCTCGCGATGCGCGCAGCCACTTTGCCTATCAGGGCGCGGCATTTTATCGCTTGCATCGGATTGCGCAGACGGGCTGGGCCGACTTGATCTTTGGTGTTGGACAAGGTCCAACGCCGGTCAAGGTGCCCGATACGGAATTTCAGCCGATGGTCAGCGCCAATCCGTATGACGTTGCAGAGTGAGTCCGCACTCCGTTTCGACAACGGAAACGCTCATCGGAACCAAAGACGCAGCTAGTTTGGTTTGCTGCCAGTCGCGCTCTGTTTGGCGCTCTGATCGCGGACAGACTTCATCTCTTTGCGCAGTGAATCCAGCGAATCAGACACGCGCTGGTCTCTGCGGCCGAGGGCGATGTCCGACAGAATCTCCTGCCATTTGGCTTCCAGTCGAGCCCCGAAGTTGCGCTTGAACTCAAGGTACTCGGCCTTGACCTGCTGGAACTTGCGATCCACTTGCTCGGGCGCAAGCGCTTCCTTGGTCGGCTTGGTCGTCGTCGCGACTGGCTTTGTCATCGGCTTGCGCACCGGCGGTTTGGGCGGCTCGACAGGCGGTGTTGGCGGTGGCAGAGCCGTCGCGAGATCCGGTGGCGCGGCGGGCGCAGGCGGGAGTCTCTCGACTGTCAGTGCGGGCTTGGTATCCGGTTTGGTTTGTGGCGTTTTGGTGTCCTTGTGCTGCGGCCACAGAAACAGTCCGCCGCCAATCACGCCGCCAAACGCGAGCAGGCCGAGCAGAATGGGCAGTGTCCAGCTGCGGCGATGCTCCGACGTCGGCGTGTAGCTTGGGGTGACACTGCCTGAACCAACGGACGGTGTCTCGGCAAGGACGACACCGTCTGGTCGACCCGACTGTGGCACCACCGTGGTCTTCGCTTCTTCATCGAGCTGCGGTGTGATCGCCGTCTTCCCGCCGTCGAGATGTCCCTCTTCGAGCGCCCGCGCAAACGTCACCGTATGTCCGGCGGCCCCAACCATCTCTTCCTTGAAGGCCGAGGAATCGACCGCTCGCAGCTGCGCAAGCTCGTCCGTCTCTGTCTGCCTTTCGGTCGCAAACAGCTCGTCCATCACCTTCGCCAGTCGATCCGCCGAGATCGTCGGATTCAGCTGCGACAGCTTGTGCTGCAGTGCGTCGCGGAAGTCCTCTGCCATCTGGTAGCGGTCTTCCTGCTTCACCGCCAGCGCTCGGGCCAGGATTGCGTCCATCGACGCATCAAGCCGCGCATCGCGTGCCGACGGCTGAAGGTAGTGTCCTTGGCAGACCGTGCGCGCCATCTGCCGATAGTCTGTTCCTTCGGGAAACTGGTACAGCCTTTCGCCCGTCAGCAGCTCGTAGAGCACGACGCCGGCTGCGTAGATGTCGGTTCGCCGGTCGATGACGCCCCCGCGGATGAGCTGCTCGGGCGCCATGTATCCGAACTTGCCGAAGCCAATGTTTGGATTGGAGTCCGCTGTGCGCAGCGCCGATCGGGCGATGCCAAAGTCGATGATCTTGACCTCTCCTTCGTACGACACCATGACGTTTGGCGGCGAGATGTCGCAGTGGACGAGCGCCAGCGCCTGACCTTTGGCGACTTGCCGTCGGTGCGCATAGGCAAGACCGGCGGCCAAATCACGGGCAATAAACAGACACAGATCAACGGGAAGTCGAGTTCCCGTTTCCCGACACCTTCGGAGAATCCGACGGAGGTCGCGACCATCGATAAACTCGATCGCCAGAAAGTATTCTCCGTCGACGCGCCCGACCTCAAAGACCTGCGCGATGTTGACGTGATTGAGCTTGATCGCGACCTGCGCTTCGTCGATAAACCGCGTGATGAAGTCGTCGTTTTCGGCAAGCTGCGGCAGGATTTTTTTGATGATGACGAACTTTTCGAAGCCTTGAATTTCCCCGACTTTGGCGACGAAGATTTCGCCCATTCCGCCGCGCGAAAGTCGCTTGAGCAGCAGGTAACGGCCAAATGCGACGGGGAACTCACCTCGGTAGGAGGCGCCATCGCTTGAACCTGGACCTGCGCTGGACATCGGCGGCATTGGGGTTTGGGCTTCTTGTGTCGTCTTGGGTGGTTACGGGCCTATTTGGTCGTGCAGGCGTCTTTGTCTTTCGATTTTTGCGCGATCTCTTTGAGCCGCTCTTGGGCTTCGCTGCGGAATCGGCTCCTCGGATAACGGCTCAGGAACTGATCAAGATACGCCTTGGCTTCCTTGCAGTACTTGAGCTGAAGGAAGGACTGGCCGTTCTTGAAGATCGCGATCTCGACTTCGTCGCTCTTGGGGAAGTTGTCGAGGATTTTGGTGTACGCGTAGATGGCGTAGCGGTACTTTCCCTCGGCATAGTGCGAGTCCCCGATCATTGATTGGGCCCGCGGCGCCCGCGAGTCCGTCGGATATCGTGCGACGAACGAATCGAGCATATAGCGAGCCTCGGGATACTTGCCCGCCGTGTAGTTTTGGTGCGCTTCGGTGAAGAGCGCGTCGGGACTCTCGGGAATCGGTGGATTTTTCGACAGCGTGCTGCTCAGCTGTCCAAGCTTGCTGTCCGACTGACTGCGGTAATCGACGAACGTCCGCTGAAGCTGCTCGAGCTGCTTCTGGATGTCCTCAAACTTGCCTTGCACCTGCATAATATCCATCTGCACGCGCTCGGCTTTTTGCGAAGCATCGGCCAAGCTCACCGTCAGGCGCTTGGCTTCATCGAGCAGGCGTCGCATGTCGTCGGCCTGCTTCTGCATCTCATTCCGTAGCTCAACCCCACCCAGCTCATTTTTGAGCGAGCGCTGCTGTAGCTCGAGGATCTGGTCCTGCATCTTGCGACCTTCGTCGGTCGTCACGCAGGCGCCAAGTCCCAGCGCCAGCAGCACCAGTTGCTTTCTCATCGGAAATTTACCTCCACACGGCGGTCTTTTTCCCACGCAGATTCGTCACTTCCCGAGGAATCCAGCTCTCCTCGGGGCACGGTGCTCATGTTGTTTTCAGGAATCCCGAGCGCGCCAAGCCGACGCTTCACCGACTGCGCCCGTTTTTCCGACAAGCTCAGGTTGTACTCGATGGTGCCGCGCGGGTCGGTGTGGCCGATGATGCTGATCGGCTTGCCGACTTTCTTGATGCAGTCGGCGTTGGCGTCGACCACCGGGGTATTGCCGGGAGTCAGCTCGTACTGGTCGCTGCCAAAATAAATCGTCTGCGGCTGGCAGGCTTCGCCGCCTCGTCGACCGCTTGCAGGCGTGCAGCGCCCGGCCACGCAGTCCTCACTCTCGGCACACTCGTCCGCGTTTTTGCAGGGCTTGCGGTTGTCTTGTTCACACTTGCCCGCGTTGCAGCGTCCGCCAGCCGGGCAGCCACTGTCGTTTTTGCAGGCGACGCAGCGGTTCTGCTCGCACAGACCAGACGGACAGTCGCTGTGCTTGCCGCACCAGCCGGGCACCGCCTCGCAGCGGCCACCATTGCAAGCCTTGCCGGGTCCGCAGTCGTTGGACGTCGGGCGACAGGCTTGACACTTGCCGTTAACACACCACTCTTTGCCGTCTGCGTGGCCCGGACAGTCGCTGTCCGCCTCGCAGTTTGGGTAATTGGGTTTACAGCCGGTCTGCCACAGCAGGGCACAAATCAGCGTCGAGAACAAGAATGAACGCATGGGACAGGTAGTCCTTCGGGGGCTTAGCGAAGTGGCCTCATCATATACCAAGCCCACCCGCATTGCTCACTGTCGGCGCACACAAAGTGAGCGTTCATGTTGTTTCCGCGCGCCAGCGAGGGAGAACAATCGTGTATATTTCGTCCCAAGTTACGGAGCGCTAAACGATGGGATTTCTTGATCTTTTTCGACCCCGCTGGAAACACAGCGACCCGGCCATTCGCATCGAGGCTGTCAAGAGCCTGACCCCCGAAGATGTCGTCGAGCTTGGCCATGTGGTTCGGCGTGACAAGGACGCGCGCGTGCGTCGGCTGGCTCTCAAGAAGATCAGCGATCCGGCGCTGCTCGAGGAAGTCGCCGAGCATGATCCTGATGAGTCGCTGCGCCGCGATGCCGCGGACAAGCGGAGCGAGCTGCTTTTGGCCAGTGCGCTGTCGGATGAAGACGAGTCGGCGAGTCTGGATGCGGTGTCGCATCTTTCCCCGCCGCGGGTTCTCATCGATGTCATTTGTCGGGCGGCATTCCCGGCGGTACAGCAAGCAGCGCTGGAGCGGCTGCGCGACGGGAAGCTGCTCGCCGACGTGGTTCGCAAGTGCAAGGACGCCAAGCTTCGCAAAGAGGCCTTGGCGGCAATCGACGATGAGTCGGTTTTGGCTGACTTGGCTTGTAGCGACGGGCCCAAGGAACTCCTTCTGGAAGCGCTGGGCCGAGTGAAAGATCCGACCCAACTTCACCACGTCGTCAGCCGAGCCAAGCTCAAAATCGTGCGACAGGCGGCGGAGCAAAAGCTGCCGCACGGCGGGGTGACGGCGACAAAGGCCGAAAAACCGGGGCAGCCCAAAGGCGCGGCGGTGCACAAGACGGCGGCGGCAGCCCCGGCGGGCAAGTCCGCACCGAAACCGACGGTTGACCCGACGGTGGCCGAGCGAGAAGAGATCTGCCGCAAGCTCGAAACGGCGGCCAAGACGGACGACTTTGAGGATGCCGACGAGTTTTTGTCGGCACTGCGCAAGCGCTGGGCGGAATTTCCGACGATCGCAGCCGCAAGTCCGCTGGCGAAGCGCTTTGAGCGCGCGGCTGCTCGATACAATGAGCGGCGAGAGGTCTTTCAGAAGAGGCAGGCTGCGTCGGTGCGTGCAGCCGGCCAGGTTGTACAGACGACGAGCGCGTCGGCGCAGGCCTTGCTCGATCGGATGGCGCAGATTGAAAAAGCCGAGGCTGAGGCCAAAGATCGCGCCGAGCAGAAGCGACGAGAACAAGCCGTACGCGATGAAGAAGAGCGACGGGCAGAAGACGAGCGTCGGGGCGAAAAGGACAAGCTGCGGGCCGAACAGCAGCAGAAGCGCGACGCGGTCCAGAAAGCACGTCAGGCGGAACGCGACGCAGAGCTGGCCAAGGCTGGACAGGAACGCGAAGAGCGCGAGAAACAGCGCAGCGAAAATCAGGAGAAAAACCTCGAAAAGCTGCTCTCAGTGGCGCAAAAGCTGCTGGATCTGACAGAAAAAGAAGATCTGGCGCTAAAGCAGGCGGAACAGGCCCTCAAAGAGGCGCAAGAGACGGTGATGACGCTGACCTCGCTGCCGGTCGAAAAGCGGCGTGATGCCCGTCGCCGCTATGACGAAGCGCGCAGCAAGCTGGTGATTCGGGTTCAGGCGCTGCGCGAGCAGAAAGACTGGGAGCGCTGGGCCAACGTGCCTCGACTGGAGTCGCTGTGTGCGCAGGTCGAAGAGCTTCTGCACGTCGTCAAAAACGATCCTGAGGTTGATCCTCAGGCGGCAGCCGATCACCTGAAGAAGCTTCAGGCAGAGTGGAAGACCGTCGGGGCCGCGCCCAAGGAAAAGTCCGAAGCGCTGTGGCAGCGGTTCAAGGCGACGGCGGACCTTGTGTATGAACAGGTGCGCAGCGCGGGCGAAGCCGAGCGAGCCGAGAATGTCAAAGCGCGCGAGGCGCTGATCGCCAAGATCGAGGCGTTTACCGAGATCACCGACTGGAAAGCCGCGTCGGAAACGGTGAAGGGCTGGCAGGCTGACTGGAAGTCGCTCGGGCCAGTGCCGCACGCCAGCAAAGAGCTGGGCGAGGAGCTGTGGAAGCGGTTCCGGGCCGCGTGCGATGTGTTTTTTGAGAAGCGCAAAGCCCACCACGCCGAGCTGGATGAGAGTCGGCAGGACAATCAGCGCAAGAAAGAAGAGCTCTGCATTCGCGTCGAGCGTCTGACGATGTCGACGGACTTTAAGGCGGCGGCGGAGCTTATCAAGAAGTTCCAGGCTGAGTGGAAGCTGATAGGTCCGGCCCCCAAAGAGGTCAACGACGCGCTCTGGCAGCGCTTCCGCAAGGGCTGTGACACCTTCTTTGATCGGCGCAAGGTGATGCTCGAAAAGCTCGACGCAGAGCGACTCGGCAACCAGAAAAAGAAGGAAGAGGTCTGCGTCAAAGCGGAAGAGCTGGCCAACCGCGAAGACATTGCGCAAGACACCGCCGAAGCGGAGCTCAAGCAGCTGATGGCCGAGTGGCGGCGGATCGGACCGGCGCCGCGCGCTGAGCAAGAAAACCTGTGGAAGCGGTTCCGGGCCGCGTGCGACAAGGTCTTCCAAGCCGGACGCGAAGTGGAGATGCCGCCACAGCCCACCGACGGGCGGAAGTTTGAGAACAAGCTGCCGCTCGGGGCGCTGTTTGCCCAGCTTCAAGCCGAGCAGGAAGCGACCAGCGAGGAAGACACCGCCAAGGATGATGAGGGCGCCGCCGTCGCCAAGAGCGAGCTTGAGGGCCCAACAGGTGAGGCATCCAAGGTGTCACCCAGCCAGGTTTCGGATAGCTGGGCCCGCGCAGCGACGAGCGAGTGGAACCAGATCGACGAGATTATCTCATCGGGCCAGACGCCACAGCCAGGAGCCGAGTCGAGCACCGACAAGAAGTAGTTTCTGCGTCGGTTTCCTCCGAAATCCCGCCTATTCGTTCAGTGGAAGTCCTGCCGCCGCGAGTGCCACGAGCAAGCCGCGGTAATACGTAGTCAGCTCTGAATACAAATGCTCGACGGCAGACGTGTCGTTCTTCTTGCTCGCGGTTTCGATCGTGCGGCAGCGCTGCGCGAGCCGATTTGCGCCAAGCTCAAGCGCACTGCCAGCGAGCCGATGGGCATGTTTTCCGACGAGATCGAGCTGTCCAGCGGCAATCGCGTGTTCGGTATCGACCATTCGCGCTTCCCACTCCTCATAGGCGAGAGCCCGGCTCTGCTTGACCGTGATCTCGTCGAGCAGGCTCCGCAGCTCCTCCATCCGCGCCTTGATGCTCTGCACTTCCTCGCTGATGTCCTTGTATGGGATCGAAACTTGCTCGATGACGCTGATGTCGTGCCTGCTCGAGCTGGCCGTCGTCGCAAAGTGCTTGGGCAGCCAGCGTCGCAGCACCGGCAGAAGCTGGTCCAGCGTCAGCGGCTTGCTCAAAAAGTCATTCATGCCAACTGCCAGGCAGCTCTCTTGGTCCGAACGGAAAGCGTTCGCCGTCAGCGCTACGATCGGCGTCTGTGAGACGGGTGGCTGCATGCGGCGAATTTCTTCGGTGGCCCGCAGCCCATCGAGCTCCGGCATCTGGCAGTCCATCATGATGAGGTCGTACGGGAAGCGACTCACCATCGATACGGCTTCGCGGCCATTGGCTGCCACATCGACCCGGCAGCCCAGCTTTTGCAGCATCAGCACGGCGAGCCGTTGATTGGCCGGATTGTCTTCCGCAAGCAGCAGCCTGGCGGGAAGCTGCGCCAGCGAAATTTCAGCGCTCGGCGGGCGCTTTCGTCGGCGCTTGCCGCTGTCCGTCACGGACGAACCAAGCAGCTCGCGAACCGCCCGCATCAAGCGATGAAAGCGGAGTGGCCGACGGAGCGACTCGAACCCAACGGTTCCGGCTGGCAAGGCAGGGCTTGGCTCATCCAGTGGGGAGCGAATCAGGATCACCGGCACGCCCGCGAGCTGCGGGAGCGCTCGGATCGTTTCCGCAGCGGCGAAGACCTGCCCATTGCCAGCGCTGTGGTCGATAACGACGAGAACCGGCGGATAGTCTCGGCTTTGGGCTTTTTGACGTTCCGCCAGGGCTTGCACCGCCTGTTGTGAATCGACAAAGCAAACGGTCGCCATCCCGAGCGCGGCGAACATCTGGGCGAGCTGCTGCTGGGTCGGTGCGTGTGGTTCAATCAGAACGACCTGCTTGCCCAGGTTCCGGGTAAGCAGTGAGCCAGCTTCGCTATCGACCTGTACTTCATCGGTGAGAGGGAGAGTGAAAGAAAAGACGGTGCCGCCGTCCTTGATGGAACGAACGCCGATGGTGCCGCCGAGACTTTCGATGATGCGCCGACAGAGAAACAAGCCGAGTCCGCTCCCGCCGTGCCGTCGGGACATCGACGCATCGGCCTGGGAAAACGGCTGAAACAGCTTGGGCAGATCTTCGTTGCGAATCCCCGGGCCGGTGTCTTCGACTTCAAACAGAAGGAGTGGCTGGGTCGCTGTCGCTGTTCTCGATACCCGAACGATCACGTCTCCCGTTTCGGTGAACTTGACCGCATTGCCGATGAGGTTGATGAGCACCTGGCGCAGACGCCCCGGATCACACAGCCACTGCGCCGGACAGTCCGAAGCGAGAAGATAGGTCAGCGAGAGACCCTTTTTGCGGGCAGTTTCGGCCAGAATTTCGATGGATTCCTCGATGGCCGGGCGCAGCTGACACGGAATCACTTCCAGTTCGAGCTTGCCTGCCTCGATCTTGGACAAATCCAAGATTGCGTTGATCTGGGCGAGGAGCGCATCACCGGCGGTGCGGATGGCGGACACATACTCGGACTGAGCGACCGAGAGCGGGGTATCGAGCAGCAGCGTCGAGTACCCAATCACGGAGTTTAGCGGCGTCCGAATCTCGTGGCTCATGTTGGCGAGAAACTCGGTCTTGGCCAGACTGGCTGCTTGCGCGCCTCGCTCGGCGTCTTTGAGCTGCGTAACGTCGATTCCCAAGGCGAAAAAGCCGTTCACCTGCGACGTTTGCGGCACAAGATCCGGCACAAACGAGACCAGCGCTTCGAGCTGTCCGGTTGGGGTCGGGATGTTGACCTGGGTGCGGGAACTCTCACCACGGAGAACCGCATCGATGCGTGGCCTGGCCAGCGCCACCCACTCTGCACCCAGGATCTCAGCCATGGGCCTGCCCTTCATCCATTCCGGGCTCTTGCCGAGCCAGTGCTCCGATTGTTTGTTGGCAAATCGGCAGCGCAGATTCTTGTCCCACGACACCACCAAACCGTCGAGGTTGTCGAGGATCATCTGTAGGTCGCGCTGCGTCTGCCACCGCTCGGCCTGGGCCTTGGTGCGCTCGGCGGTGTCGATGATGATCGCGAGCAGCCGGGTCTGTTTGTTTTCCCGGAACGTCTTGAAGACGTACTCGACGAAGAGCTCTTTGCCGCTGGTGGCGATGGTGTGAACTTCGCCGCGGACGGGCTGTTCGGTGGACAGCGCGGTGTTGGCTGCGGCCAAGAGCCCAGACTTTTGCCACGACGGCAGCTTGCGGAAGTTGAGTGCCAACAGCTCGCTTTCCGAAAGCCCAACGATGCGGCTGGCCGCCTCGTTTACGCGCAGGAAGTTCCCCTCCGCGTCGTAGATGAGGATTCCCGCCGGACTTACATCGAAGATTCGCTGGTTCAGTCGATTCGCCGTGACAAGTGACTCCGTCACTTCGCGGTTTATCTCCTCGGTGTCGCGCAGCGCCTGCAAGATCGATCCGACCGGTAGAAGCGTAAGTACCTGACCTGCCAAGAGGAGCTGAAGAAACGCGATGTCGCCGCGCAGATTCTCGGGCCCGCCCAGGTTCAGCGTCTTGCCAGAGAGCACCAGTGCGAGGCCGACGATTGATGTCACGAGCGTAGACAGGTTTGCTCCGGGCAGACCGAGCCTGATTGTCGCCAGCAGAGTCGACGGGAAGACCAGCCACAGCAGCTTGAATCGATCCAAGTAAAAAGCGGCGATGGCTGTCAGGGCCACGACACACACGATGCCCAGCGTCTCAACGAGCTGGGGCCACTTCACGAGCCTGCGCAGGTCGTCAAGAGTCGTTGCGCTCAAGATCGGGACAAGGATGAGCAGCCCCAGTGCATTGGCGGCATACCATGAGAACCACAGCGCCGCGATGGGCGTCCGCTGGAGTATATGCGAGCCGAGAGCCGCGACCGTTGCGGTGACGGCGGGAGTGATCAACCCACAAATCGGAACGAACCGCTTCAGACCATGCCATCCAATCAATCGCTTGGGATGGAAGACTCCCAGCGCTTGCAAGAGCAGCCGCGAGAGCGCAACTTCCAGGGTGTTCGACAGCGACAGAAGGAGCGCGACGGAGAGCTTGTCACCAACACTGAGGTTCGCTGCCAGGTTGGCGAGAAAACCGGTGCTCAGCAAGACGTGTGGTGCGGTCTTTGGCCGGTGAAGCAGCATCGCGAGCTGCACGGCGTTGGCCAACCAAATGGAAGCAAGTCTGCCGCTCTGTCGCGTCAGAGAAATTCCGCCTACGCAGACCGCGAACACCACGAACGCAAAACCAATCAGCACAGCGATCTGACCCTGGGACGAAGGCAGGTTCGCGCGTGATGATTCCACGCTCACTAGGATGCGCGATCTCTTGTCCGGTGTCTCGGTTTCCTACGCGTTGTTGCGTCGAGCTTGTCTGCGTTTTGCGTGCATCAGTTCCTTTTTCCGACCTGCGTCTGCGTCGACTCAGATGTGCCGCACATTCCCACATGATGGCATTTTCGGAGCCTTCCGTATGGGAAGGCATCGAAAGGACAGGACTCGACGCAAAGAGGCGACGCGCATCATAGACGCCGGAAGCGCCTTCGCGATAACATACCTGGCAATTGACAGAGGGTCTTCGTTGATGAGCCAGTCCGCTTCGTTCTTTGTTCTGGTTGTGGATGATGAACCGCTGGCTCGGATGATCCATCTGAGCGCAATTGCCAAGCTTGATGATGTCAGCGTGATGGGAGTCAGCAGTGTCGCTGAGGCGCTGTCGATAATCGCGCAGCGTCCACCGCAGGTCGTTGTGCTGGACATGCAGCTGCAAGATGGAACCGGCATCGATGTGATGATGCGCCTTGCAGAAGAGAAGCATCCTGTCGTGCTGATCGTCGTCAGCGCACACATCGAGAAGTTTCGCCATCGGCTCGGCTCTGGAAACAATGTCTTCCTGCTCGCGAAACCCGTGGCTCACAAGGAACTCCTTCGCATCATCGAGAGCGCACAGAGAGCTTCCCAAAAGCCCAGTCCGTTCTCACCGATCGATTACGTCCAGCTGGCCTGCATGGGACAGCACAGCGTCGTGATTGATTGCCTCGGTGGCGATGTCTGCGGCGAGATCTTCATAAACAACGGAATGTTGTGGTCAGCCCATGACGAGCAAGGCGACGGCTCTGCCGCGTTCGTGCGCATGATGCTGTCCGAAGGTGCGCTGATCCGCGTCGTACCCTCGCGGGGGAAGCTTCCGCCGCGTGGCATCGAAGAGAGCTGGGAATCGTTGATTCTTGATGCGATGCGCGAGAAGGACGAGTCAGAGCGAGGCAAGCCTGCCCAGAAGCACAGAGCATCGAGTCCGTCCCTGCCCGTTGCGGCTCCGCTGGAAGTTCCCAAGCTCGAGTCTGTGCCGCAGTCCAAAACGAAAATATCCGCAGAAAGCCAATCCGGGACGAGCACCGCAAGTCGCAAAGGAATTACCGACGATCTGCGCGCTGCGTTTGACCAGCATGTGGAGCGAGGCGTCCGCGCCGTCGTCGAGCGCAAGTTCGATGTGGCCATCGATGAGTTCGAAGCGGCGCAGGAACTGTGGCCGGACGAACCCCTCGTCCGACATCGACTCGAGCGGCTGCGGACGCTACGCAGCAACGCCCGCTAGATTTTAGAAGCCGCCTGAGCCACCGGATCCGCAGTTCATGCACTCGGGCAGCATCGGGTTGTCGTTGCAGCGGAGCGGACAGTAGTTCACCCGGTTGAAGACGCTCTGGACTTTGTCGCAGGTAACAGTCTTTCCATCGACACTCATTTCGCCATACCCGCCCGTCGACTTGAACTTCTTTGCGCAGTCGATCTGCGCCGCAGACGCCGCGACCCAAGCGGGAAGCTGCGGCAGTGCCTGCGGCTTGTTTGCTTCGGTGTAATCACCCTCGGTGCAGGTCGTTGAAATCACGCAGTCCGTCGGCAGCGGGTTCTTCGCATCCCCGGCTTTCAGCGTGTAGCACAGCTTCCAGTGTCCGACACAATCGACGGTCAGCGTGTTCGTGGACCAAGGTGACGTGGGCTTCTGGAGCGGCTGGCCCATGGCCACGCAGGCTGGCTTTCCACCTTGTATCACCGACGATGTCGTGCCCACGTCCTGACCGCTTGAGGTGTAGAAGCAGGGCACCAAGTTGTCAATCGCCCAGCGTCCCGCCGAAAAGCACTTGCAGGCATCGGCTCCAGATGTCGCGCCCGGAACCGGAGGAACGTAGCCTTCACATGGCCCCCAGGCCTGGCCTAGTTCACCGGCGCGGGAGCACGTCGTCTGGCCATCTTGGCAGATTCCCAGCCCGCGGTTGGCGCGCAGTCCCGGCCAGCAGGCGCGCTTCTCACCGAGTGTTGTGCAAGGACAACCCTCGCGGTTTTTGTCATCCGGACACTCCGGGGTGCCACCTGGAATCGGCGGCGGCGGCAACATGCCTCCGTCGGGGATACAGACTTCGCGCGGTGGATCGTTGGCCCAGAACGCATCCCGGTCGAAGCGCAGATCGGGCGGCGGCGGCGGTGTCCACGTCGCTGTGTCAACCCCTGCATCCGCCGGTGAGTCACCAATCTGTGCGTTGCAGCTCCAGACGGCAAACAGAGCCAGTGCGAGGGATGAAACACCAAGACTTCCCAGCGAAACGGTCCGTAGGGTGCGCATGTCTGCCTTATAGCACTGGATTGGGAAGCTCGCTGCTCGATCTCCTTTTTTCGCAATCGACCGACTTGGCGGTCAGTAGCACTGCATGAAGCTGCCGCCGGAAAAGACGTACAGGGAGCCGCTGTCGCCCAGGTTCAGATCCCCCAGACTTTCGGAAAGCTGGAACAGGAATGCACCACTGCCGAAACTTTCCTCTTCGTCTTGGATGAACATCGGCTCACCGAGCGCGTACCCCGGACGATTGAACAAGAGACTGCGGATCTCTTTTAGGACTGGATCTTTGCTGCTTGCGTCGTAGTCAAAGACGTGGGCCGGAACATCAATGGGAAGGACTGCTACTGGGCTCCCATCCGTTGGCGCGATCGAGCCATCGGGAACTGCTTCGAGCCGCGCGTCATCCCAGCCATCCCCGTGATCGGGACTCTGCGCAAACAGCGACAGCGCCCGCATGCCTGGAAAGTAATTTCCCAGCTCGGGAATCTCTTTGAGGTCGAGCGTCAGGATGTGCTCCTCGTCTCCGTCCGCGCCGCGCCGCTTGCGCTTCTTTTTGGCTTCCGTTTCAAGAGGTGCCGGTTCCGTTTTCGCGGCTGGCTCGGCTCTCTGAATCGTAGGGCCTTTTCCTCGGCTGACCGAGAAGCTTCCATGCCGAACCCTGCGGGCCTCGACCATTCCGTCCTCTTTTCGCCAGGAGTCGTCCTCATCGTCCGCGATCGCATGCTCCAAGAGATACACGCGCGTCTTCGCTCCGGGCGCAGCCTGCGCAAGTCGGAACAATCGATCGAGCGGAGGCTCAGCCTTCACATTGGCCTGTTCTTGGATTTCCGAAACGGCTGCACGGCCAAAGATCTCTCCCAGCTTCTGGAACAGCTTGGCGTCGGGCTTTTCCTCGATGAGGGCTCTGCGGAAGGAATCGAGTCCGGCCTTGCCAAGCGCCTCGATGCCGCGCTGAAGCATGCTTGAATCATTCACGGTCGAGTAGTTTTTGACGAGCAGAGTGGCTGCTTCCTCGCGAAAGCTTGCGTCGGTGACTTTGTGGATGCCGAGGAACGCTCGCTCTTTGTATTTTGTCTTGTGCAAAAGGGATCGCAGCCCTGCAATCCGTCGCTGTTCGGTCATTCCGTCCAGCATGTGCAGGAACGCCGTCCGATCCTCTTCCTGCCAATAGTCCTCGTCATCCGATACGGACAGCAAGGCGTCAAACGAGGGATCAAGCGGAATTCCCACCGATCCGACATAGCCAAGCGCCGCCCGCACACATCTGTCGAGGTTGCGCAGACCTTTGCGGTATTCAGCCGGATCAAGGGCCGGAGAGCGCGGCTGCGAAAGCTGTCTGTCTTTGAAGGCGAGTAGATGCGGAATCACGCCCAGACCGAGCGGTGCACACGCGCTACAGTCGATGGAATTGGGGTCTTTCACGGGCGAAAGAATCCGCTCGAGCAGGCCGTCATCAAAGGCTGCCGATAGGATCGCCAGCGCGTAGTTGTGTCCGTAGTCGCGCAAGAAGTATTTGCGAATGATGCCGTGAATCTTGGTCTTGGGAAGCGCTGCCAGCGCACGTTGGTAGTTGGCGCGGAGACACGCGCTTCCTCGCCAGGGAGCCGCACAGAAAGAATACGATTCCCACTTGGGTGCGAGCTCCAGATCGTCTGGAATGGGCAGCTTGCTTTGTCCCATCTGACCGATCGCAAATACGAGCAAATACTCGCG
>CAYTGC010000109.1:0-15838 GCA_964437195.1 uncultured Myxococcales bacterium
CTCGCTTGGGCTTCAGCCGTGACAGTCAGACCGTCAGTGTTTCCGCATGCGCCAATCCCAAGCAGAGACAGCCCAAAGCCCAACGCCAACAGCCGCCCGAGCGGCCTTCTACCCCGATGCGAACTCATAGTGACTACTCCTTTCAGTCATCATTGGATGTATATGCGGTCCGCCGCCAAACCAGTGGCCCAATGGCAGCTCGCGCAGCCGGCAGTAAGGTCAACCGGTGCGTTCATTTTGAGCGTCATTGCGCCTTTTGATACCCGCGCCGTCGCATTCTTGAAGGCGGCGTTCGGCGGGAAACGGAAATTGCCCACGGAGTTGGTCATCGTGCTGGTGATGACGTTTCCCGACGGGTCGAGGATCTCGACCTTGACGTCGGCGACTCCGCCGGTGTTGCAGGTCTTGCTGTTCCTGGCGCCGTAGATGGTGCCGCCGGTTCCGAGCAGCTCATCGGCGGCCTGCTGGCCCGCGACGTGGCAGGTCATGCAGTTGCGACCTGGCAGCATGGTGTCAGCTCCTTTGAGCATCTCGGAGGTCGGCTCCTCGCAACCAGCTTTGGCCATCGGCACGGCATTGAGGTCCGCGACCCCGCCGCAACCAGCGCCAACCAGGGGCATTGCAATCAGCAGGGCACAAACAAACGAACGTAGGCTCATCGTCACATCTCCTTTTTTATGCAGTGTGAGCGCGTGCATTCTACGCTTTGTGCCCCCGCGTCAATCTTATCTTCAAAGGCCAGGTGGCGAATAGGGGGCCGGTGTTTGTGCGGCGGCGCTCCTTCGGTGCGACATCGCAAGGAGAGATGGTCCTGCGGTTGGACCAGTGGCCCAGTTCCCTGCCGCGTTTGCGAGAGGAGCGCAGGTTTCAGGCTGGCTCAATCGGTGTGCGAACACTTGGCACCTGCTTTGCTGAAACCCCGGGCATGACCAAAGATCAAACTTCCTCGACCTCGTCCTCTCAACCCGGAATTCCGGCACGACGCCCGATTGGAATCGATGCCATGGCGTTCGCGGTGCCACGCGCTTACGTGGAACTGGCCGACCTCGCTGCCGCACGTGGCGTGCCACCGACCAAATACACGCAAGGCCTTGGCGTTGTGCAGATGGCTGTGGCCCATCCGGATGAAGATCCGGTGACGCTTGCTACCGAAGCCGCCCGACGATGCCTAATGGCTGCGGGCCGTTCTCCTGCAGAAATCGGACTCTGCATCGTGGGCACCGAGACAGCCGTCGATCATTCCAAGCCTGTGTCTTCATATCTGCACGGCCTTCTGGGGCTGCCGTCCGCCTGCCGTGTGTTTGAAACCAAGCACGCCTGCTTCGGTGGCACTGCCGGGCTTCTCAATGCCGTCGACTGGTTGGCTGCTGGATCGGCCCGTGGCCGCTGCGCTTTGATCGTGTGTACCGATATCGCCCGATACTCCGTTGGTACAGCGGGTGAGCCGACGCAAGGTGCTGGGGCCGTCGCGATGCTGGTCAGCGAAAATCCTCGCCTCGTCGAACTAGAGCCCGGCATCACCGGCTGCTTCTCGCAGGATGTGCACGACTTCTGGCGTCCTCTGTATCGAAAGGACGCGCTCGTCGACGGACAGTTCTCGGTGCAGTGCTACCTGGATGCGCTCGCCGGGGCCTATGCCGAGTGGCAGCGTCTGAGCGAAAGCAGCGAGCCGCTGGTGCGGACCTGCTACCACGTTCCATATGGGAAGATGGCGCGCAAAGCACACCAGCGCCGCTGCCAACTCGATGGTCTGAGCGATGAAGCCGCCGACAAGAGCTACGCCGTCGAGGTGGAGCCATCGCTTCGAGTTCCGTCGCAAGTCGGCAATATCTACACAGGCTCTCTCTACCTAGCGCTGCTGTCGCTTCTCTATCACCAGGCAGCGGAGCTGTCGGGCAAGCGCATCGGCCTCTTTAGCTACGGCTCGGGCTGCGCTGCAGAGTTCTTTGCGGGGCGGGTCCTGCCGACCGCCGCAGCGCAGATTGCCCGAGCAGGCGTCGATACGACGCTGGCCAATCGGCAGCGACTTGAGATTCCGGTGTACGAGGAGCTGCGCAAGAACGACGTCCACGTCGATCAGCGACCCGCAGAGATGCCGTCGGCCGCTGAAAACGGCGCAGCCCTGGCCATGGTCGACCGCTCGCCGCGCTTTTCGGGCATCGACAACCAAGAGCGACGCATCTACACCGTTGCTTAGCTTAGGTGGTCTCTGTTTGGCGATGGCCGCGTCGGTTTCCGCGGCTGACTCGGAGCGGCCAGACCCAAACAGAAAAAATCAGCGTGAAGAGGATTTTTTCTTTACAGGCAAAAACGCAGCGTGGTAGTAAGCCATCCTCTCTCGCGTTTTGGGTGCATAGCTCAGGTGGTTAGAGCGCAGCCCTGATAAGGCTGAGGTCCCTGGTTCGAATCCAGGTGCACCCACTCGTTAGTATCCCTTGGTATCCAATGGGAAGCTTGGTTCTGGGGGCAGAGCCGTTTTCTCGTGGTGTGTCTTGTGCCGCCGCGACTTGTGGGGTCTGCTCGGCTCATCTGCGGGTTCGGTAGAGTCGGCCTCAGCTGATGGGTCCGCTGTACCGTCGCTGGATTCGGATGCGCTTCCGGCTGGCGCGGGTTCGAGGCTCGGCGTGTCATTGGGCACAAACAGGACGCTCGGCTTTGGCGGCGCGCCGACTTCTTGGATCGTCGATGGCGCCAGTTCCCGTTTGGGGATCTTGAGGCGGACGCCCCATAGCACTGCGACGGTAGCCAAAAGGACCGATCCAATGGCAACCGTTCGTGCACGATGTGCGGCTGCTTGCAACGAGACTTGGTTGAGAACAGCAGTAGCCATCCTCATTGGTCGGGTCGGTCCCGAGCTACTGATGACGGTCAGCGGGGCCTGCGAATCGAGCGAGCCCATGGTCGGGGAAGTCGGCTCAGCCAGTCCGTCGAGAGTAACCGGTGGTGTGGCTGCTTGGACCTCGCTCTGGGGATTGGTCGACGGTGAGAGCTGAAGCAGAATCTGCAGCGCAACGGCGCAGTCGACCGGACGATTTTCGATTTGCTGGGACAGGAACTGATCGAGTGCAGGCTGCAAGTCGGCTGGGAACATCGCGCCCCGAATCAGCTCTGTGAGCCGCTTCGGGGGTGACAGAAGCCGCGCCATCACCATCGAAATTTCCGAACGGCTGGTTTCTCCCCAAGGCAGCTTTCCCGTCAGCATTTCGGTGAGGATGACGCCGATGGCAAACACGTCGGACTGCGTGGTGGCGTCCTGGCCTTGCAGCGTCTCCGGAGACATGTAGTGCGGTGTGCCAAGAGCTGTCTGAGTCGCCGTCACCCGGGTTTTTCTCCCGAGGACCCGCGCAATGCCAAAGTCGAGCACTTTGACGACTTCTTCTGCTCCCACCGAGAGTGGCTTGCGCGCAACGAAGATGTTCTCGGGCTTGACGTCGCGGTGGATGATCTGTCTCGTGTGGGCCGCAGCCAGCGCTCGTACCGCCGGTAGCAACAGATCAAGCGCCCGCGCGAGCGGCATCGGCGCTTCTCTCTGGATCAGCCGATCGAGGGTCTCGCCGCTCAGTAGTTCCATGGCGATGTAGCTTTGCCCATCGCTGGTGTGTCCACTGTCAAAGATCGTGACGGCGTTCGGATGGTCGATGCTGCTCGCAATCTGTGCTTCGCGCTCGAAGCGCTTCCGCATCTCGCTGCTTTGGCGGTGCTCGCTTCGGAGCAATTTCAGCGCTACCCGTCGACCAATCCCGGCCTGCGTCGCGACATAGACCTCACTCATGTGGCCGTGGCCCAGCCGATCCCCGAGCACATACTTTCCGCCGAAGACGCGTTGGTTGCCCAGCAGCTGCGCGCCATCTTTGGCACAGAAGTTGGCTTCCGCATCCGGTGGAAGATAGACAGCGTGACAGCTTGGGCAGTACTTGCCCAGCGTCGTCATCGGCGGCTCAGAAGTCGCGAGAGCGCTGTGGGCAGATGTTTCGGTCATCAGTTCGACCCGCCATGTGCATTACCCGTCACGTCGTCGGCGAGCCTTGGCCTTCTACGATAGCAGGATTGGCTGGCCGCTGTCTCGTCGGTCTCACGCCGTTGTCATCTCTGTCGGTTTTGATGGCGGACACTGTACGTCAGCGACGTAAGCATCGGCAGTGCTTCTCTCGGACGATTTCGGTACGCGCAGGATATGTCGCCTGCGAACGAGTTCACTCTTGGTTGTGCATGGAATCAAGCGACGGCAAATGACGCTAAACAATTGGTTGAGCTCGCATTTTTCGCTTGCCGCGAATCTATTGAATGGAATACATTCAAGCTATCAATTGGGGCGGCACGGATGGGCCTGAAACGCGACGAGAAATCTTCGAGAGTGAGCAAAGGCCCCCGCGAACCAACAACAAGGAATGAACCTGTGCTGAGCGAGGAACTGCTGACACCAAGCGTCATGACGCCATCCCGAGTCGGGATCGGTCGTCGTCCGCTGCGCGGTCGTCCTGTTCCTAGTCGCTCACGCAGTCACCTTCTCGAGGATGAACTTGTCGAACTCGAGCAGCAGCATCCCGACGGGATGACGCTCGCTCAGGTGCTCTCCTCGTTCGGAGATCGCGGGATTCATCTCTCAGAAGCGACGTTTCGCAAGTATGTGCAGCTTGGACTGCTCGGGCGGAGTCGGCGCGTCGGTCGCAAAGGCAAGCACCAGGGCTCGCTTGGGATGTACCCAGCAACGACGGTGCGGCGACTGAACACGATTCGCCAAATGCTTGCGGCGCACTACACCATCGAAGACATCCAGCGCTCGTTTCTGCGGTTTGCCGATGAGATAGACAGCCTTCAGCGCGGGCTGGGGAGTCTCCTCGACGGGCTTTCGCGAGAGCTAGAAGGCGGCCAGTTTGCGTCGGAGCGGCGGCGCGCCATGAGCAAGGAGCTCTTGGCGATTCGCAAGCTCGGCACCGACGTGGTGCAGCGCATCGAAGCGCTCGAGCGTGAGCTTGTGTCGCCGCTCGAGCGAGCGGCGCGCCAGCGGAACTTTGGAACGAGCGGCGGCAGCGACGAACTTTTGTAGATGAGGTGGTTTTTCCACCGGGCGGAATGCAGGGAGACGCAGTATGCAAGACATTACCCAACCACCGGACGCGACTCCATCGGAGCGCACAGAGACAGACGACAGCACGACCCCTGAGGTCAGCCGGAAGGTCCGCAAGCATCACAAGCGATCGCGTAGCAAGACGATTGCTCCGCGTCGGTTGACCAAGGAGGAGCTGCGCGAAGCTGCGCTGCTTCCCATTATCGACGAATCAGAGCGTCCGCAGAGTCGTGCCGACTGCGCGGGTGGCGCCCGTCCGTGTCCCTGGGTTTCTTGCAAGCACCACCTGTTTTTGGATGTGAATCCAGAGACCGGCAGCATCAAGCTGAACTTCCCGGACAAAGATCTCACCGAGATGCGCGAGACCTGCGCGTTGGACGTCGCTGATCGGGGTGGAATCACACTCGAAGAAGTCGGTGCGATTTTGAACCTGACCCGTGAACGCATTCGCCAGGTCGAAGTTCGCGGCCTTCTCAAGCTTCGTGCCGTAAGTCCCGATGGAGACGTCGGGCGCGACATGCCCTAGTCCCACCGCCCCGTCTCTCGCTCCCCTCGTACGCCTGCCCATCTGCCGCTTTCGCGAGCCGACCGTCACCACGCTTCCTTTTTTGCATTTCAACGTTCTGCAAGGCGGATGCGCAAGTTCTGCACGCGCGCAGCTCCCGCGCCAAACGGCGTTGTGGATCTGCACAAACTGTGAGGAGGGAGTCCGATCTCTTCGCGAGAGCGGTCAGAGCTTAGTACTGGTAACCTACCTGGACGATGCCACCGAAGTACGTGTCGCTGGCTCCAGCGGCGAGGTGGCGGGCATCACGACCTGTCGCAACGTCTCCTGGTGTCTGATCCGCGAGGCTCTTGCCGAGGTCGAAGGTGTATTTGAACATTTCATAGTAACCGCTCAAGCGCACGGTCAGACCCTTCCACAGCATCGCTTCGACGAGAGTGAGGCTCGCGCGGATGCCGTAGCCGCTCGCCGGACCGAAACCGCCGTTGCCGTAGAGGTCGGGCACTGGGCCTGACGCCGTATCGGTGTTCGCTGAAGAGAAGCGCTGGGCAATTTCGCCGTAGCTTATCGGGACGTGGACGTTCACGTTCACGAGTCCAGCAAAGTAGAGCTTCTCGTTTACGAAGTATGGGACGCGTCCGCCGAGACCGATCGTAAAGTACTGGTACAGGATGTCTGGGAGGCCGTGGTCGTTTACGCCGTCGGCGGTCTTGTCGATGAAGTTCTCATCCTGATACGGGTACTGCTTCTGCTCTTTCGCGACGGCAAAAAAGTGCGCGCCGTACTGGGCGTTGAACAGAACCGACGGCATGTTTCGCTTGTTGAGGATGTTGAAGTGGTAACGGATACCGCCTTCAACTTTCCATTCACGAGTCGCCAGCAGAACTTGGCTTGCGCCCGATCCGTACTTCGAATCCGGCCAGAAGAAGTAGTCGAAGGTGGCGCCGATGCCGAGTCCCTTGAGGGCGCCGATCTTGAGCATCGCGAGCGGGTACGCCGTGAGATCGACGCGAACGCCGGTTGCGATCGACGTCGCAAAGCCCGGGCACGCAGCGGTCGTTCCTCGCTTGTATGGCAGGTAGTGCGTTACGTAGCCTCGGCCGAGCGGCATCTTGGGATCGGGAACGCGCTTTTCAAGATCGTAGCACTTGAGCGGTGAGTCTGGATTGCTGTCTTCGGTGTAGCTGAAGCTACGACCACCGACGATGACACCAGCACCGGCATCAATGAACGGATAGTAGATCGGACGGAGCAGCTCGCGCTCTTTGCGGCGCTTCTCGGCTTCTTCGCGGGCGAGCTTGGCGATCGGATCTTCGTCCTTGCCAAGCTTGGAAGTGGGATCTGCCGGGGGTGGTTCCGCTTGAGCCGCCTGGGTCGGCTTGTCTTCTGGCGGACCCGCAATGGCCGCTACCACTGCTGGACCAATCTCGCCTTCGACGGTGGTGATCGTGGCCGGATCGACCTTGTCGCTTTTCAGATCGTAGGACAGCTTGCCGACCGGTTTGCCGCTCGAGCCGTGGCGGGCCGCGATGTTGAGCTTGTTTTGACCGGAGTCTTTGTCCGTCTTCACTTTGCCCGTGATGACGACGTCGATCTTTTGGTCATTGGCGATGAGCGCAACATCTTCAGTGCCGTGACCGGTGACGTTGAGCTTCTTGGCGGCTGCGTTCCACTTGGCTTCGGGAACGATGTTGTAGTCCTTCTTGAGCGCGTTCTCTATCGCCTTTTGGAGCTTCGGTGGTGCTCCTTCAATCGGAAGCACTACGACGCTCTTTTTGTCTTGCGCAGCGACGATGCTGGGATGAAGTGACAGAGCACCAAGGCCTGTCAATCCGACCAGCAGGGCGCGGCCCAGAGTCCGGGCATAGAGGAATGAAGCGAGACCGAAATCGATACGACTGGGACTTCTGCGCAGCAAGCTCACCATGGGGTCTCCACGAAAGACAGAGGGCAGTTCATCCTGATCAGGCGGTTTCTGCCACAGGCCAATACAAAACGTGGAAGCATATTATCACAGTATCGACACGCTACTTCGGGGAATCTGAGCGGTGTCCTTGTGATAGATTTTCCCGACATGGTGCCGTTGGTGTGTCCAACCTGCCGTACGGAATCCCCGGAAGGGAGTCGCTTCTGTAGCATGTGTGGGCAGCCGCTTTCTGGGTCCAGCTCAGTGCGCGCGTCCTCGCCTGATCGGCGCGTGCAGACGTCACCCGTAGGCACGGTACTTCCAAGCGAGGTTCTGTCCGCGCTGTCGGCTGCATCGTCGGGCGCCCATCGTGCTGCTTTATCGCGGGATTCGGGCGGAAGCAGGGGAAGCGCAGTCGTTTCTGGCATGGCTCGCGGCGATGAGACGGCGCGCATTGAACGTGACGTCCGCTCATCAGCCAAACCTGTGCGTGGGGTTCCTCGACAAGCAACCGATGACCCAACGCTGCCGGTACGATATCGACCGACACGGAAAGGAAAATCGGCGCGGCTTTTGCGGTCCTTCTTGTTCGGAGCACTGTGGCTGCTGCTCGCAGGACTGGTCGCCATGGTGGTGGTGTGGGTTCTGCCCGAGCGCGAGACGTCGCCTTCGGTGTCGGGACTCGGAGCGCCCCCCAAACAGCCCGCTTCGGCAACAAAGACTCCTGGGTCCGCGACAGATGTCGGAAGGGCAGGGCGTCCTTCTGCCAGAACCAATCCTCTAGCCGTGACGCCTGGCGCCCAAACGGCCCAACGACCGGCTGCGCCAACCACGATCGCTGCGCCGACCGTACCTCCACCATCTGTGGACACAAGTCCGACGCCAGTCGAGCCACCGCGGACCACTCCTTCTGATTCAACGGAGTCGCTGCTGAGCGGTGCGGCTCGCGCTGCGTGGCAGCAAGATGCCGCCAACGTCGAGTTTGTGGCAAGGACGTATGCAGCCCAGATCCGCTCTTGCTACGAGCGGGCCGTCCACGGACTGCCTGGTGATGCGCCGCGCGGACGGGTGATCGTTCTGTTTTCGCTTTCGGATGAAGGATGGGCGCAGAATCCGGTGACCAGCGAAGACTCACTGGGGCTACCTGTGCTGGGGAACTGTCTGACCCGCCGTGTTGCGGAGTGGCGCTTTCCGCGGCCAGTGGGACCGATTCGCACCTTTCGACTGCCATTTGAGTTTGCAGGTACGCTGCGGTAGGCCGCCTCTTTCCGCTGGCCATTCCTGATTTTGCGATTCCAAGTAGCCGCAAATTGGGCTGATAATGGAGCAACGCGGCATGGCGATCGTGTGCCGTGCTTGGGGGTCCTAGACCATGAGCGGCAAGACGGGGGACGAAAAGCAGTCTTCGACGATGGTCGCGTCTGCACTGGTGATTTCGCAGCGCGAGCCGGTGAGGACGGAGCTTCAGGGGCTCCTGTCCGGCTCTGAGGTGAACTCGGTCTTGGCCGATGACGCTGAATCCGCTCGCGGCGCAGTCGCCAAGACGCAGTATCCGGTTGTGCTCGTCGATGTCGATTCCCGGTCGCTGTCCCAAGTGGTTGTCCTGCTTTCCGACATCCGGCGCTTGGCCCCACGTTCCGAGTTGATCGTGCTGCTTGATGAGCCAAACTTCGATGCGGCGGTGCAGTTGGTTCGTCGTGGCGCAGTTGATGTTGTGTGCCGTGCGACGGATGATCTGCGCCTGCTTGGTCCGCGGGTGGCATCCGCAATGCGCGATGCCAAGCAGCGCGCCGATCGAGGCCAAATGCTCCGCGACTACAGCATCATTACAGAGGACTTGCTCTATCGGCTGACGGACACAGCGCGGCGGGTGGGAGAGCTAAAAGCCCAGATCAGCAACAGCGGAAAAGGCTCAGGTTCGCCAGCTTCGCCCACCGATGACTACGTCAGCGTGATGATTGTGGAGGATGATGGCTGGCTGTCGCAGTCGCTGTCACCGCTCGTGAGCAGCGCATTTTCTCTGACGACCGTGGTGAGCGGCGGTTCAGCGCTTGATCGTGTGTCAGAGCGTACCTTCGACTTGGCGCTCATCAAAGAGACGCTTCCAGACCTGCCGAGCCGGACGGTCATTCGGTCGCTGCAGGCGCAGTCACCGGAGACGCTGGTGATGCTCTACTTGCCTCCGACGCGTGGCAAGCCCGGACGGATTGATCGACTGGAGGCAGGTGGCAGCAAAGTTACGACGCTGGTGAGTGCCTTTACGTCTCCCAAACAGCTGGCCGAGCGACTGGTCGAACTCCAGCAGGCGCAAGCGGCACGAAAACGGGAGCGCCGATACCTTTCAGAGTTTCGATCGGAGAACTACGAACTACTGAAGCGTCTGTCCGATCTGCGCAAGCGCTACCGCGAAGCCGACAGTACGCAGGGACGAGGCAAGTAGACCGTCATCTTGACGGGCCTGTCAAAATAGCGTGTCATAATGTTGGGTTTTTCTACCGCTAATGCGCTGTGACCTCTCTTTGAACGCAGAGTCCAAAGGACGGTTGGCTTGGTCCACAGCCCCGAGATGTGACGCATGAACGATGTTCCAACCACGGGCGTCACCCGGGTATGCGCGACCTGCCAGCAGGTCTATAACTACAAGGAACCCCATACGTGTCCCAAAGGTGGGAAGGCGGAGGTTCCGCAGGACCCGCTCGTCGGTGCAACGATCGGCGGTCGCTATCTGATTGAGTCATTTTTGTCATCTGGTGGTATGGGCGTGGTCTATCGCGCCAAGCACACCGTGCTCGACAAGCCACTGGCGATCAAGCTGCTGCGTGAAGCCCAAGACCCGATGATGCAGCAGCGCTTCCTTCTCGAAGCGAAGAGCGCCTGCCACATTGGCCACGAGAACATCGTCGATATTACCGACTTTGGCGTTCTCGACGATGGTCGTCCCTACCTGGTGATGGAGTTTCTCCAGGGCCAGTCACTCGAAGGCGTGATTTCCAGAGGCGCGCTGCCACCGCTTCGTACCTGCCGCATCGCCGAGCAAATTGCACGGGGACTCCACGCGGTCCACAGCAAGGGCATCGTCCACCGTGATCTCAAGCCGGGAAACATCTTCATCCTCGAGAGAGGCCGCAAAGACTTCGTAAAAATCCTCGACTTTGGCATCGCCAAAGTGATGGCCGGCACGCGTGAGTCGCTGTCCGGAGGAAGCGCCAATCTTCCCAACCTCCGCGCCACCGCAACTGGAACCGTGCTTGGCACGCCCGAGTATCTGTCACCAGAGCAAGGCGCTGGGGAAGCGTTCGATGCCCGAGTGGACCAGTATGCGCTCGGTTGCATCATGTACGAGATGCTGACGGGCCAGGTGCCCTTCCGCGGCAATGGACCGATGTCCACGCTGATGAAGCACCTGACGGAAAAGCCGATTCCTCCGCGCAAGCGTCGGCCCGAGCTGAACATTCCCGAGACACTCGAGAAGATCGTCCTCAAGGCGATGGCGCAGCAGAAGGAAAACCGCTACGCCACGATGGACGAATTGGCCAACATCCTTCAGGAACTCATCGACAGCGGAACGCTTCCGCCAGATCCTGCCGTGCAGCGCCCGTCTGCATCGCTTCAAACGGTGGCGGGGAGCCTGTCGGCAGCAGCAGCCCAGCCGGTCGAACTGTCGCCGCTGACCTCGGGGGACATGTTTGCTCCGACGCTTCAAGCGGCGATTCCGACCAGGGATGCGATCGCGAAGGCCAAGGCAGGGGGCGAGTCGAGCACGGCGACCATCGAACGCAGCGACAAGGGCAGCGCACCGGGCAAAGAGAAAGTACCGGTCGCCACGGAGCAGGTCCGTCCGATTGTGCTCAAAAAGAACAATCGACTGCCGCTTGTGCTTTTGGGCGTGGCCCTGCTGATGGTCCTGCTGCTCGTTGGGGTCCTGGTCGTAAAGCTTGGTCCTGGGAGCAAACCTGGTCAGTCGACGGTGGCCGACCTCGGACAACTGAAACCCGAGACGCCCAAGCCAGACGAACAGACCGCAACAGCTGAAAGCAAAGTCAGCTTCGAAAACAAGACCGCCGGGAAGGTCACCATCCAGTGCGGCGTCAAAAAGAGCTGCATCATCGACCAAGGCAAGAGCTGTGAGCTTGTGCTTGCCTCCGATGCGAAGTGCGACGCCAGTGCGACGGGTTTCGTCGGACAGTCGCTCGAAGTGGCCCCTGCCATCAAGCGAGCAGACAAGGGTCATGCCGCGGTGGTTCCCGTTCATTTGGACGCTGAAAAGTCGGTGGGCAAGGTGAAAAAAGGGAAGGGCGGCAAATCCGCAAAAGGCAAGAAGCGCTAGGTCGGACCAGCGCGACGCGAAGCCGATTGGGCGGTGGGCGGTTGCCTCTAGGGGCCAAGTTGCGGTACACCCCTTCGCATGGAGACCGCTGCCAAGACCGAACCTACGCATCCAGTACCCGCCTCGTTCGAGACATCACCGGAACGGTACCGCCACTGGAGGATTGAGCTCGACGGAGATGTGGCTCGACTGCTGATGTCTGTCCGTGAGGACGAGCCGCTCGTGCCCGGATATGTTCTCAAGCTCAACTCGTACGACCTTGGTGTCGATATCGAGCTGTGCGATGCCGTCCAGCGGCTGCGCTTTGGTCACCCGGAGGTACGAACCGTGGTGGTCTCGTCGGCGCGGGATCGGATCTTTTGCGCCGGCGCGAACATTCACATGCTGGCGCAGTCGAGCCACGGTTTTAAGGTCAACTTCTGTAAGTTCACCAACGAGACCCGCCTGTCTATCGAGGATGCCTGTTCGCACTCGGGCCAAAAGTATCTCGCAGCGGTGTCTGGACCGTGTGCCGGCGGTGGCTACGAGCTGGCTATGGCCTGTGACGAGATTGTCCTTATCGACGATGGATCGAGCACAGTTGCGCTCCCCGAAGTCCCGCTACTCGGCGTGCTTCCCGGCACCGGTGGTTTGACCCGCCTCGTCGACAAACGCAAAGTCAGGCGCGATCGGGCTGATATTTTTTCGACGTTGGCCGAAGGAATTCGTGGCAAGCGGGCCGTCGAGTGGCGCTTGGTCGACCAGATCGTGCCGCGCAGCCGCTTTGCCCAGGTCGTCGGTGATAGGGCTCGCAAACTGGCGCAAGAATCGAAGGCGAAGACCACGAGCGCTCCTGGACCACAGACGGGGATTACACTGGAGCCAGTTTCTCCGACGGTGGAAGGCGACCAGATCAGCTATCGCTTTGTGTCTCTGCGGATCGACCGACCGCACCGCACTGCGCACCTCACGATGAGTGGTCCGACGGCGGGACAGGCGGTGAACAGCGCAGAGGAACTGCACGCGCTGGCGAGTCGCGGTGAGCTGTGGGCGCTCCGTGCCTATCGCGAGCTAGACGATGCGCTGTGTCGCTTGCGTTTTCACTATCCGACGGTCGGGCTGGTGATGTTGTCGACACGAGGCGAGCAGTCCGAAGTGCTCAAGGCTGATGCGGCGCTCCATGCCCAGCGAGACTACTGGCTGGGCCGGGAAGTGCTGCTCAACATGGCGCGGGTGCTGCGACGGCTCGACATGACGGCGAAGTCGTTCTTTGCCGTGGTCGACCCAGAAAGCTGCTTCGCCGGATCACTCCTGGAACTGCTGCTGGCGGCGGATCGCAGCTATGTACTCGAAGATCCGGGCGTGAAGTTTTCGACGGGGACGCTCAATGCAGGGGCGCTTCTGTGCGGCAACGGGCAGACCCGAATCGCGCTGCGCTGCTATGACCAGCCGTCGCGTGCCACCGAAATTCTCGCGCGTGGGGAAAAAGGTCCGATCTCGGCGAGTGAAGCCGATGCACTCGGGCTGTGTACGGTGCTGGCCGACGATCTGGACTTTGAAGACACGCTGCGCCTTGCCGTCGAGGAACGGGTGAGCCTGTCGCCCGATGCACTCACCGGCATGGAGCAGAACCTGCGCTTCCCCGGACCCGATCTAAGCGAGGGCAAGGTCTTTGGCCGTCTGTCGGCGTGGCAGAACTGGATCTTTATCCGCGAAAACGCCACCGGACCTCTCGGCGCGCTCACCTGCTACGGGCGACCCGAGCGACCAAGCTTCGATTGGCGTCGCACCTAGCCCCGCGCTGCGCTTCTTGTGCCCGCCCGGTGTACCCAATCGGCACACTGTTCTCGTCGCAGAAATCCGATCCGCAGGCTAGTCCGCACCACCGAACCGTGATAAGACCGCTCCATAGAATCCGAGTGCGGAATCTCAACTCACAGCTTCGGTACGAAGCGCCACGAAACGAAAGGTCAGAACCTCGATGACCGTAGAGCTTTTCGAGAAGATCCCCAACAACGTCAACCTCTCCGCGGACAAGCGGCTCCAGCGGGCGCTGGAGCAGTGGCTTCCGAACTACATCTCGTGGTGGAAGGAGATGGGCCCGGATCAGTTCCAAGAGAGTGATGTCTATCTGCGAACCGCTGTGAGCGTCGAGACGGACGGCTGGGCGCACTTCGACTACGTGCGGATGCCGGAATATCGCTGGGGCATTTTCCTTGAGCCAGCGATCGCCGGACGGACGATCGGCTTTGGCGATCACTACGGCCAGCCCGCGTGGCAGGAAGTGCCCGGCGAATACCGCAATACGCTCCGTCGCATCATCGTCACCCAGGGCGATACCGAGCCGGCATCTGTCGAGCAGCAGCGCATGCTCGGTCACACCGCACCGTCGCTGTACGACCTGCGAAACCTCTTCCAGGTCAATGTTGAGGAAGGCCGTCACCTGTGGGCGATGGTCTATCTGCTCCACTCATACTTTGGCAAAGATGGCCGCGAGGAAGCCGAGGCGATGCTGGAGCGTCGATCGGGCGATCGCGACAAGCCGCGCATTCTCGGCGCGTTCAACGAGCCGGTGAAGTCGTGGCTCGACTTCTACATGTTCACGATGTTTACCGACCGCGACGGCAAGTTCCAGCTCTGCGCGCTCAGCGAGTCGGGGTTTGATCCGTTGTCGCGCACCTGTAAGTTCATGCTTACCGAAGAAGCGCACCATATGTTCGTCGGCGAAACCGGCGTGGATCGTGTGGTGCAGCGCGCCTGTGAGCTGATGCTCGAGACGAAGTCCGATTCGTCGGACGTGATCACGAAAGCGGGCGGCATCCCGCTCGACATGGTGCAGCGCCACCTACACCTGTGGTTCTCGCTGTCCGAAGACCTGTTCGGTGGCGAGATCTCATCGAATGCCGCCGAGTTCTTCGCTGCTGGCCTCAAGGGTCGTTACAAAGAAGACAGCTACACCGAGCACACCGGCCTGAACCAGTTTTACGAGATGCCTGTTCCGTCAGAAGGCGGCAAGATCGTGACGACCCAAGTGCCGCTGCGCAATGCCATGAACGAAGTGTTGCGCGACGGCTATGTGGCGGACTGCCAGCGTGCCGTCGACAAGTGGAACCGAACCATCGACAAGATGCTCGGCGAACGCGGCGCTCAGTTCAGGCTGGCCCTGCCGAGCCGCCGGTTCCATCGTCACATCGGCATCTATGGCATGAACTCCGGCAACTATTTCGATCCGGCGGGCAATCCGATCTCGCAGGGTGAGTTTATGGCCTGCCGCGACAAGTGGTTGCCGTCGGACGCGGATCGCGAGTTCTTGAAGCAGATCATGCGGCCAGTGACGGAGCCGGGAAAGATTGCGGCTTGGATTGCGCCGCCGTCGCGAGGCATCAACGGCCAGTCGGTTGAGTTCGAGTACGTTCGTCACCTGCCTGCGTAACTGCCAGCGACAGGGTTGCCTCTCGCTTCTTGGTTAGCGGCTGCGTTTTTCGTCGGACGCTAGCTCTTGAGCTGCCGACTGTGCTCGCTGCGAGCCCAGCGGCGCGACGAGGAGTCCGCCCAGCGCTGCCACCGACGCCATCGCTCCCCACTGCCACAACATATTTCTCTCGAGCAGGAGCCCAGCCAGAAACGGCGCAACAATCTGTGCGACCGACTGGAGCGACTGCGTGAGCCCGATGACTGTTCCTTGTTCGGTGCGGTCCGCGCTCTGCGAGATAAGGCTACTCAGCGTCGGGCGAAGCACCGCATTGCCAAACGCTGTGACTGTCGCCGCGACTGCCAGCCACGACAGTTCACTCGACGCCGCAATCAGCGCAAAACCAGCCACCAGCGACAGGTAGCCTGCATTCACGAGCTGTCGCTCGCCAAAACGCTTTACAAGACGACCAATCAGACCGCCTTGCAGGATAAGTCCTAGGAACCCGCTGTAAGCAAACAGGTAGCCAATTTCACGCGGTGTGAACGGATGACCATTCCAGGTGTAGCGACGCTCGGCGTAGAGAGAAAAACCCGACGTGAAGACCGAAAAGCACATCGAATAGAACAAAAACTGCACCA
>CAYTGC010000110.1:0-15834 GCA_964437195.1 uncultured Myxococcales bacterium
CGTTGTCTTTTTTGCCGTCCTGCTCGAGGAGAAACACGTTCTCCGGCTTGAGATCACGGTGGATGATTCCCTGGTCGTGGACGGCTTGGAGTCCGTGGGCAATCTGCGCGGCAATCTTGCACGCTCGCATCGGTTCCATCGCACCATCGGCAATCGCCGAAGCCAGCGTCGGGCCGCGCAGAAGCTCCATGACGATGTACGAGCGCCCGTCGGGCAGCACGCCAAAGTCGGACAGAAAGACCGTGTTCGGGTGATTGATCTGCGACGCGATCTGCGCTTCTTGCAAAAAGCGCCGCTGATATTCTTCGTTCTGCGCGATGAGCAAGAGCTTCACCGCCAGCAGCTTTTCGAGAGAAATGTGACGGGCTTGGTAGACCACGCCCATCCCACCTTGTCCGAGGACGCGCTGAATTTCGTAGCGCTCGCCGATGATTTTGCCAATCAGCTCGTGCGCTGGATCGCGAACGTCGGCATCAGACACTTCACCGGGAATCGTGGGGTGGTCGCCCGGACCTAGCGTGCTGTCGAACGCGGACTTTTTTGCCGCCCCCTGGCAGATATGTGGCAGGTCCTCTTCGAGGACTTGTCCACAGTCTGCACAGGCAGCAGCGTCCTTAGGACGCGCTTGGTTCGACATGGGAATCCTGCTTTCATGTTATCAGATTCCCGAGTCTTCGATCTGGCTGGGTTTGCGTCGGCTTGGACGCGGCCAAGAGCACAACAGCGACGAAGCCGGGCTTACATCGACAGGACGCCGATCCAAGGTAGGTTGCGGTAGCGCTGCTTGTAGTCCAGCCCATAGCCGACCACAAACAGGTCGTCGATGGTAAAGCCGATGTAGTCGATGGGCACTCGCTTCTTGGTGCGGCTCGGCTTGTGGAGCAGCGAGCAGATGCGAATCGACGACGGATGGCGGGTCCGCATGTTTTCGAGCAGATAGCTCATCGTCAGGCCCGTATCAACGATGTCCTCGACGATCAGAATGTCCGAATCCTCGATGGGGTTTGACAGGTCCGACGTAATTCGAACAACACCCGACGTGACGGTCTCATCGCCATAGCTCGACAGGCCCAGAAACTCGCACGTTACCGTCGAACCGGGCAGTCCTTGCGCGACCTGCGCCCGCTGGATGGCCCGACACAGATCCGCAGCGAACACAAAGCTCCCTTTGAGCACCGTGATGAGGGTCAGCTGCCGATGCTGGTAGTCGGACGCAATCTGCGCCCCCAGCTCAGCAATCCGAGCAGCAATCTGTTCCTCGGTAAACAGCGGCGTAAGCTTCGGCTCGACAAATGTAGCTTGGTCTGACACGACAGGCTCCTTCCCTCGGGTGGCGTTACACAAACGAGTTGTTGAGGACTTCACCAAGTCCGCCACCGCCAGGGACGATGTACTGGTGATCCGTCAGCCCACGCTCACGGTCCCAGTGGGTGCCCGGCACCGTCTCTAGGACATCTGGCTCAGACAGGCCGCGATCGAGCCGCAGCGCATAGACGACCACCTCGGGATGGTTGCGCGTCACATGCCGCAGATACTCGGGCGTGACAATCAGGTGGACCGCGACGACCTTGCTCGGCTTGCCGGTGACCTCTTTTTCGTAGTGCCGCAGCACCCGACTTACCGTCGATCCGGTTGCGCCCATCGGGTCAGGAATCAGCATCACGGCACCATCGACCGGCCCTCCGATCTTCGATGCGTAGAGCCCGGCGCCAGTCACATGCCCGGCGCCATCGAGCGTCCGACCCAGCGCCAAGTGATCCTGCCGAACCCCCGAAGGAGACAGCACTTGGTTTAAGAAGTCATAGCTCACCTGCGACGGCAAAAGCCCCGCACGAGCCAGCGCAACCACCACCGCCGGCGTGGTCTGCGCAATCACTTCACCGTCGTATACGCCTTCGGGAACGTACTGGATCATCCGGGTCGGGATGCTCGCTTGCTCACGAGGGAACTCAGCGGCCACCACTTCGTGAACCAGCACCCGGTACAGCTCGACGATGAGTCGACTGACCTCGGGCTGGACCACGTCGCGGTGACACAGTTTGGCGAGCAGCGACAGCGCCAGCGGGTCACGCAAGATGTGCACCGACGGACCGTAGCGATGTTCGAGCTCACAGGGACGATAGCTAACGGACTGATATTGGCGATCGGCTGTCATGGCGGCGCGGACTCTAGCTTGGTGGGGGTGGCAAGTGCAATGCCAGCCCGCGCCTGTTGCACGACTGTCACGACAACGCTACATCGCGGGGTACACGGAATCCTTCTGGTCTGGAATCGCGCCTTGGGCTTCATCGAGGCAAGGCCCGGCGGTCCCGTTCGCGCTGACACACGCCGTCGTCGAGCACGGATACATCGCCGCCTGCTGCGCTTTCGGATCGATGAACATTGGGTTTACCAGATAGCGGTTCATGAAGTTGCCGTACGCGTTGCACATCAGCTCGGCCTTGTTGCGATTGATCACGAGCTTCATCTGCTGCGCATCGCGCACAAACGTCACGTCGGTGTTCGAGTCACCCGCGGCAAACAGGTGACGCTTTCCGTCGGGTCGCTGGTTGATCGCGGAGGGACTCGCATCGCCGTAAATCACTTTGTTGACCCAGCAGCGCTTGCCGTCGATATAGGTCATGAGCGTGTTGCCCATAAACGATGCCGCGCCGTCGTTTACACCGTCGGGAACGTCGCCGCAGCCCTGTAGGTTATAGGTCTGCTTGCCGTTTCCATCGAGCACCATTCGCACGCCGATGACGTGATCAGCTGCGATTTTTACTTGGTCCGCAAAGGCCCGCACCACCGGCTCGCTCGTCGCAGTGATCACCCAGACATCGAACCCGTTTTCCTGGAGTGCCCCGATCAGGTCCTTGATCTGGTCGTACACGCGCACATACGCGTTGACCGTCCGCGAGCCAATCTGCTGCGTCCCACCGATGGGAGCCATCACGCCTTCGGTGATCGCATCCTTGGCCATCTGCGAGATCTCGGCGGGCGTGTAACCAGCCTGAAGCTGCACAGCCCAGGCGTAGGTCGGCTCCATCCGTCGGTAATCGAAGCCCGAAAACGCAGCAAGATCCGACGTACCCTTGTTGTCGAGATAGACCTTCAAGATCGCGTCGGCACAAGCCGCCCCTTCTGGCTTGTTCGTCGGCAGCAGCTCGCCCGGATTGGCCAGCGCGTCGCACGCGGTTTTGAGCAGCGTGAGCCCATTTGCCGACATGATGAAGCTGGTCTTGCGCCAGTTCTTGTCGGGCGGCTGGTAGATTTTGCCCATCTTGAGCATCCAGAACACCATCAGGTCACCGACGTCGTTCTTGATGACCGTGTTGTCCCAGTCGAAAAGCGCCACCGGCTTTTTGGTCGCGTCATAGCCCGCGCTGCCGCGCCCGAACTGATCCATAAACCCGTCGAGCCGCTTGCGGTTGTCGCCCCACCAGCTAAGCGCCGGGTCCAGATGTCGAGGCGTAAACTGCGCCATGTCGAGCGGCCCGCCTTCCGCGGGTATCGGTGGGTCGCAGGAAAACAAAAGCGATCCACACACAGCAAGCAGGCAGCGACCCAAGCGAAACGACATCTGATACCTCCGTCGAAGGATACAAACCAAGCGAAGCGTATCAGCCGAGATTTGATAAGCCAAGAAACCTTGCCGTATGTTCTGCGGGTGACTCAGAAACGCTCCCAGAGCTTTGCCAAGAGCCTCTTCCTCGGTGACCTGCGCGAGGAGTTTGTCTTCCCGTTTCCCCAGCTGGCCGATCCCGAGCAGCGCAAGCTATCGCAGCTCCTCGACGAGGTTCGGCAGCTCGCCAAGAAGCACATCGACCCGCGCCAAATCGACACGGATGCCAAGATTCCCCCCGTGGTGATTGATGGGCTCCGCCGACTTGGTCTGTTTGGCCTGGTCCTGCCGGCGGCGTATGGCGGGCTGGGGCTTTCTCTATCGGCAGCGTGTCGAGTGATAGACCTGCTCGGTTCGTTCGATAGCTCGGTCGCGATGCTCGTTGCGGTTCATTTGGGCTTTGCGGTCCAGGCGATCTATCGCTTCGGGACGCCGCTGCAAAAACAGACCTACCTCCAGCGGCTTGGCCGCGGCCAGTCCATCGGCGCGTTTGCCCTGGCCGAGCCCATGGCCGGAAGTGACGCCGCCGGCAGCCGTACCCGCGCCACACCTTGCGAAGGCGGATATCGGCTCACCGGGACCAAGACCTGGGTCCAAAACGGTGAGTATGCCGACGTGCTGATTGTCTTCGCGCAGACGACGGTGCATCGTGACGGCGCCGACGTCGACCGAATCACCGGCTTCATCGTCGAACAAGGCCCCGGTGTGATCCTGGGTCAGAGCGAACCCAAGCTAGGCATTCGCGGCAGCGGAACCCCAGCGCTCTACCTCGAAGATGTGTTCGTTCCGCACGATCGAGTGCTCGGCAGCATCGGCGGTGGCTTCAAAGTGGCGATGGAAACCCGGCAGCACGGACGACTGCTCGCGGCATCGGCGTGTATCGGGGCGACCTGCGAGATCCTTCGCCATCAGGTCCAGCAAGCCACCAGCCGCCGTCAGTTTGGCCGGGTGATTGGCACGCTCGGAATGATCAAGGACCAAGTCGCCCAGACGGCGGTCGATCTCTACGCGAGTGAGTCGGCGCTGTATCTGACCACTGGGCTGCAAGACCTGTCCGACCGCCAGCCGGAGCGCGAGCTGGATACTTCTCTCGAAGCGTCGATGTGCAAAGTGTTGGCAGCGGAGACCATCCACAAAGCCGCTGTGGCGGCGATGCGACTCGCGGGAGCGACGGGGCTCCTCAACAGCTATCCGTACGAGCGACTTCTCCGCGACAGCCAGACCTACCTTGTGTTCCCAGGCACACATGAAGTCCTGCGCGCCTACATCGCGCTCACCGGCATGCGACAGCCCGGTGAGCAGGTCGGGCGGCTCGCAGACGTGCTCAAGCGTCCGCTGCGCGGCTACGGCCTGGTCGTCGATTCCCTGATCGAAAAGGTACGCACGGCGGCCTACGGACGAGCGATCTTGACCCGCCACCATCCGCAGCTCAAGCGCGAGGCCGTGCTCATCGAAGATGCCGCCGAGGCTTTTGCGCGCGAGGTCGATCGCGTGGTCCGTCGCCACGGCCAGCTACTTCCCGAAATGCAGTATGTCCAGCGGCGCGTCGCCGATGTCGCGACGGATCTGTACGCAATGTGTGCAGTGGTGTCCCGAACCTCGCAGGTGCTAAGCGACCGTGACGCACGGCACGCCCGGGGCCGAGCCGGTCACAGCGAGGCAGCCGGCCAGCTAGACAGCGCCGAGAGACAGCTCCGGCTGTGCGCCGCATTTTGCGGCAAAGCGGCGCAGCGGATCGATCTGCTACTCAAGCAGTTTGGCCAGAACGACGACGAGCTGATGAAGACGATCGCCGACGACTGCTACCTGGACCAGCCGTATCCCTTCGATGCCCTGACCAAAGATCCTGACTAACCGCTCGCCGCAGCGACGGACATGACTTCGGCCAAGGCCTGGAGCCTGCAAAGAACCGCACTTGCGCCGCGAGTTCCGCTAGAAATGGCCGGTTTGCGGTTAACATAAAAAGGAGTTTTCTGTGGCCACACCCGCGCAACACCCTGCCCAGCTTGAGGTTTCCACCGCTGACCACTGTGGTCCGGCGGCGCAGTTGCCTCTGCAGATCAAACGAATCAGGCCCTCTGCACAGCTTCCGGCCTACAAAACAGCCGAAGCCGCAGGGATGGACCTGTCGGCCTGCCTCGGCGAAGGCGAGGTGATTACCCTGACGTCTTTGGAGCGCCGACTCGTCCCCACCGGACTGCAAGTCGCCATTCCCAAAGGGTTCGAGGGTCAGGTCCGGCCTCGCTCGGGCTGGGCGCTGAAAGAGGGCGTCACCGTGCTAAACAGCCCCGGCACGATCGACAGCGACTATCGCGGCGAGGTCGGGGTGATTTTGGTCAACGTCTCGACGCAGCCGGTGCAAGTTCGCCACGGCGACCGCATCGCTCAGCTGCTCATCACCCCCGTTGCTCGCGTCAGTCCCGTCGAGGTCGAAGTCCTTGATGAGACAGCACGCGGCTCCGGCGGTTTTGGCCACACAGGCCGGAGCTGAGCATGGCGGCGCCTCCGTTCCGTCGCGGCGATGTAATCGACCACAAGTACTACGTTCTGACCAAGAGCGGCGAAGCGGCCCTGTGGGTTGGCTTTTTGGCTTGCAGCGTCGATGTACAGAAAGCGGCGGAAGAGCGAGGCGAAGTACCCGAGCCAGATCTCCTCATCAAGGTGGTCAGGCCCGAGCTTCTCGAATCAAACGGAGCGTCGGACAAGCTGATCCGCCACCTGCTTCCCTTCAAGGACTTGGCGCATCCCTTTGTGACGCAAGTCGTTGATGTGGTCGCGCTCCCCGAGCAAGGCACGGTCGCCATCGCCGAGGTCGCCCAGATCGGACAAGGTGGGCAAGGCGTCTTCCTCGATCGAATGGCCGCGTTCCGTCAAAAAGAAGGCCTGCCGCTGCCCGACGTGCTCCAGATCATCGATCAGCTCGCTGAGTCACTGACCTTTCTGCATGAGCAAGGGCGGTACCACGGCGACCTGCGCCTGGATTCGGTGCTGCTCAAGACCGATGGGATTCGGCTTGGTGACATCGGGCTTGGCATCGGACTGCCGCGTGAGCCCTATCTGCTCCAGCTCGGCAGCTTCGGTCAGATGGAAGCAGTGGCCCCCGAGCTTCACGCCGCCCGTCCCGCCGACATTCGCACCGATGTGTTCGGCCTAGCGCGGGTGATGCGGTCCCTGCTCGAATTGGGTGACAACTGGCCGATCATTCGTGACTCCAACCAGATGCTGGTGACGGTGCTAAACCGCGCGATGGCGAACGATCCGGCAGACCGGCAGCCGACGATTGCTGCACTGGTCAGCGATCTGGAAAAAGCGCTGATTCCCGAAGGTCAGTCCGCCTCCACCGCACCGTCTGAAGAGACCCGAGAGCCCCAGGTGGCCGCGAGCGTCGTCGAACCAGGCGAAGCGCCATCGAACGAATCGGCAAGCTTTCGCTCTTCTCGTTCTTCCACCGCTTTCGGGGACTTTCCACCGGGCTCGGTGCTCGTCAGTTGGCGAGCGTTTGCGGTAACGGTCGTTCTGGCCGCCGTGGTCGGTGCGCTGTTGGCGGTGGCGGTCATGCTGCTCAGGCGATCGCCGGTCCCAGACGGACGACCTCCCATGACAGCCCCACCGATTACGGTTTCTCCGATCTCTGGCACTTCGCAAAAGTAGAGAACATGCCGACCCAATTTCTTGCCGGCCTATTGGTTCTTCTCGCTTTTACAAGCGCGACGCGGGCCCACAGCCCTTTTGACCAAGAAGTCACCGAACGTCGACAGCGCTTTGCAGCGGAAGCGGCCAAGCCAGGATCCGCCGCCGCCGTCGTTCCCCTGCTGGGACTTTCGGCGCTGTGGGATGATGTCGTCGATCGAACTGCGCTCCGCGACACGATGACAGACGCCACGAAGCCGCGTCCGCTGCTGTCCGAGCTGATTCGAGCCGAAGCGCTGTGGCACGACCAGCTCCTGCGTCGGCACGTTGGCAACTTGGCCGGCGCGCGCGATGCGCAGCTGCAGCTCGGCCTGCTTGGTGCATTTGCCATCGTTGGACCGTTTGACAACGACGGGCGCAAGGGCCACCAGACCGTCTACCCGCCCGAGACGGAGACTACGGCGCCAGGCCCTGCGCAGCGTTATCCCGGAAAGAGTCCAGCGCTGCCTTTGTCGTGGCGCGTCGTTCCCGAAAGCGGGTTGGCCCGAGACGGCAGCGTTCCGCTCGATGCGTGGATGCGACCCGAAAACGAAGGCACCGCCTATGCGCTCACGTATGTCAAAAGCGAGCAGCGTCAGACGGTCGCGGTTCGGGTGGGCTCAACCGGTGCCGTCAAAGTCATGGTGAACCGAGGAGCGCCGATTATCGACAGCAACGTCTATCGCAAGCTCCACATCGACCAGGAAGCCGGGCTGGCGACGCTGCTTCCCGGCTGGAACCGCATCCTGGTCAAGGTGTCGGCGCAGAACGGGCGCTGGGCTTTTGTCCTCCGGCTGACGACTCCTGACGGCAAGCCGATCTCCGGTCTGACCCATACCGCGACTCCACCGGGGGAAGGCTGGCAGGTGCCGCAAGCGGTGCCCGTGCAAGGTCAGCGGCCCCAGACGCTGATTGCCCAGCTCCGCGCCCGCGTCATCAAAGCCGCCCCGGCAAGTCCACAGGCTGCGCAGCGCGCCGAGCAGCTGACCGACCTGGGTCTGTACCTCGACCACGCCCAGCCCGGCGATCCCGAACAGCACGAGGCAGAAGCACTGCTCGGCGAAGCGGTCCAGCTCAAACCGACGCACCGAGCCTTCAGATACCTGGCCGATGCAACGGAAGACGACAACAAAAAGCGGCTCGCGCTCGAAGCAGGTCTTGGCCTGCCTGCAGGCGACACGCCTTGCGAGAAGGCGCGGCTGTTTGTTGACCTGGCCACAGCCTACGAGCAGGCCAATCGACTCCAGCAATCCGAGCAGGCCTTTGCCGAAGCAGAACAGCACTGTCCGACCCTGTATACGGCGGTGCTCGGTCTTTCGCGAATTGCCCAAAGTCGCGGCTTGGCCAGCGTCGGATACAAGCGCCTTTCTTCGCTGCTCCTGTCAGCCCCTTCACTGCAAACGCTGCGCGCCCATGCCGATATGCTGTCGCGGCTGGGTCGGCATCGCGAAGCCGAGTCGGCCTATCAGACGGTACTCAAGCAGCAGCAGGATGACGACGAAGCGCAGCGCTATCTCATTTCTCGACGACGTGCTGCCGGTCAGATTGAAGAAGCGCTCGCCCTGATCGGACAGGCCCAGGCGCAAAGGCCCGATGCCCAGTGGCCCCTGCGCGAGCGAATCGACATCCTGGAAGCCACCGGACAGATCGAGTCGGCACTCCAGCTGGTGATGGGAGCGCTGCCACAGCTCGTCGGTGACGCCGATTGGTTCGAGCGGCGCGGACGGCTCCTCCACCGCCTCGGTCGGAGCGAGCTGGCGGTTGCGTCGTATCGGCGGTCGCTGGAGCTAAAGCCACAGAATCCGTCCCTGCGCGAATACCTGCGGACCATCGATCCGGCGGCGCGCTCGGCAGATGACCTTCAGCGCCAGTTCCAGGTCGATGTCGAGACGCTGCTCAAAAAGCCGCGCCCCCAAGCCAAGCCGGGAGACAGCGCCCGCGTCCTCTTCGACCAGAAGGTCGTCCGCATCCACGGCAACGGCCTGTCGGAAGAATACATCCAGCGCGTCGTCGAAATCCTCGATGACCACGGCGCCCGCAGCTACGACGAAGCCAGCGTCACGTTTACCCCCGACACGCAGTCGGTGCAGTTTAAGACAGCGAAAGTCATCAAGCCGAGCGGCGAAGTGATCGAGAGCGTCTCGCAGAGCGAGAGCGACGCGTCCGAGCCTTGGTACGGCCTTTACTACGACCTTCACTCGCTGAGTGTTCGCTTCGACGGGCTTCAGCCTGGCGATGTGGTGGTCGTCGAGCATGTTCGTTCCGACGTCGGTCGGCGCAACCTGTTTTCGGATTACTTCGGCGACGTGACCTACCTGCAAGAGAGCATCCCGACGCTCGAAGCACGGCTGACCCTCACCCTGCCGGAAGAAGACCTGCGCCGCCGCCCGCTGTACTTTAACCAGCCGCGCCTGCCTGCCGAATCGACGCTGACGAGGAGCGATGAGACAGCAGGCAAAGACCACATCATTCGCTTTGTCGCCCAGAACTTGCCCAAGCTGCACGACGAGTCCGGACGCCCTGGCTATGCAGAGCTATCTGCGTACATCCACGTCTCGACCTACAAGAGCTGGGAAGACGTCGCCACTTGGTATCGCGGTCTGGTCGCCGAGTCTCTTGTGCCGTCCGCCGAGGTCAGCCGCGCCGCGCAGGCCGTCGTGGCGAAGATCCCACCGAGCGATGAGCTAGGCCGCATCCGCGCGCTGTACGACGAGGTCGTCCGTCGCACCCGCTACGTCGGACTGGAGTTTGGCATCCACGGCTACAAGCCCTACAAGGTCGCGCAGGTCTGGGAACGCAAGTTTGGCGACTGCAAAGACAAAGCGGCGCTGCTTCACGTCATGCTAAAAGAAGTCGGCATCGACAGCACGATGGCGCTCGCGCGGACGACCAAGGGCGGCAACATCGATGCCGAGCCCGCTTCACTGTCGGTGTTCGACCACGCCATCGTCTTTGTGCCGAAATACAACCTGTACCTCGACGGGACAGCCGAGTTTTCCGGGTCGATGGAGCTGCCCAGCTCGGACCAAGACATCATGGTGCTGGTGGTGTCCGATTCGCGCCCACCGTATCTTGGCAAAGGCCACATGGCACGGACGCCGGTGCTGCCGTCTCATCAGAGCATCACGCGCCGCGTTCAGACCGTCCAACTGGAAGAATCGGGCAAGGCCAAAGTCAGTGAAGTGCTGACGGTGTCCGGCCAGAACGCGAGCCAGTATCGCGATCACTTCCAGAACCCGTCGTCGCAAAAAGAGCGCTACGAAAAAGCCTGGAACGAGAGCTTCCCCGGCACGCAGGCGCTTGCGGTCGAAGTCCCCGACATCGCCAATCTGGAAAAGACCGTGACGCTGCGCGGCGAGCTGATGGTGCCCAAGTGGGGTCGTCCGCCGAGCGGTGGGGGTGCGGGGGCGCTGTCGCTTCGTCCACTGGGCCGCGAACCAGACCTTTTGCGCAGCTATGCTCGCTTGTCGAGCCGTCGCTACGACCTGGTGCTGGGCTTTGCCTGGGTCAGCCAGGACGAAGTGACCGTGCACCTGCCGCCCAGGTTCGCCGTGCATCGCTTGCCAGAGTCACGCAGCCTCGAGTCGCCGTTTGGTCGCTTTGCCCTTCAGATTGAGCAGCGCCCGGGGAAAAACGGCATCGCCGTCACCGCCAAGTCGGAGCTTCGGATCGACCGCCACCGCGTCAGCGCCAGCGACTATCCAGCGTTCCGCAAGTTCCTTTCCGAAGTAGACAGCGCGCTCGCTCAAGAGCTTCTGGTGGGCCGTGAATAAACGAACTTTTTTCACCCTCGCGTTTTCGCTGTGGCTTGGCTGCGGGCCGGGGGCCCAGGTCAAAGACGCGTACCTCAGCAGTCCGCCGCTGGAGACGCAGATCGCCGATTTGACCCGCAAGGTCAGCCAAAGCGGCGATCCAGCCCCAGCGCTCCATCGTGAGCTGGGCCTTCTGCTGCTCGTGTCCGGCGACAGTCACGCTGCCCAGCCAGAGCTTACAAAAGCCATCTCGCAGGGCGCGGGCGATGGCCTGACGTACCTTGGCGCGGCGCTGGGTTCGGCGGAAAACGGCCAGCCGCAACGATCGCACCAGTTCCTGCACAGCTTTCTGGAAGCGCAGGTACAGCGCGAACCCACCGACCCCTTTGCCCCAGCCGTCGCCGAGCTGGCGGCGCATCGGCTCCTCTCCGCTGGGATTCCGGGCACAGGCAAGGCCGACGAAAAACAGCATGCCGAGCGACTGTTCTCGCTGTGGCAGAAGCGCGCGCGTCTTCCCGTGGAGAGCCAGCAGCTTCTCGCCGCGCTGCTCGGCCAGCAGCTTCGCCTGTTGGGCGATGAGGCGCGTGCCAACCATGTAGATATCGAGCGCGGCTGTCCGCCCGTACTCTACGTAAGCGGCCCGCACGGCCATCTGCCGCAGCTCGATGTGCTATCGCCGCTGCCCGGAGACAATCCGGCGACGGACCCTGCCCGCCCGCGCTACCGGCAGCGATCTGGATCGGGCTGCGCCGTAAATGTCCAAGGCCTGCCGGGCAAACCTGGCGTCTTCTTCGTAAGCAGCTTCTTCCAGGCCACCGGCGACAAGGCGATTCCTCTGACGGTCGAAACGTCGGGCACGCCGTGGGCGCTCTACATCGACGGACAGCAGCAGTACCTCGACAGTGAGCCCGTCTCGCGGCGCTATCTGCAGGTCCAGGTATCGCCTGGCTGGCACTCGCTGACCGTGAAGCTGGGCGTTGCCACCAGCAACCATGTCCAAATCGCGCTGCCCGGCGTGCAGTTCTACGATGGCGACCCCGGAAAAGCGCCCGCGCCGAGTCCCGGGCCGGTGGCGGTCAGCCTTCGATCGCTTGCGCCCCTGCCGCTGGCCCAGACCCGCTGGCAAGCGGCGCTCGGCGCGATCCTCAAGATGCAGCAGGCCTACATGTCGGGCAGTCCCGACGAAGGTCTGCTCGTGGCGGCGGAGAGCATTTCACAGTTCCCCCGCTTTGCCGCGCTGCGGACGCTGTACGCGGGTCTGATTCTCGACGATCGCAGCCGGCCCGAGCGGCAGACACGGGACCGCGCCCGCTCGCAGCTCAAGCTGGCGCTGATTCACAGCCCGCAGCTTCTGTCGGCACGACAGTCACTTTCACGTCTGCTGCTGCAAGATGAGAAGGCGGCGCAGGCGCAAGAAGTACTCGAAGCGTTGCCTGCGGACGTTGAAAAGACCTGGCAGACCGAGCTTCTGCGTCACCGCATCCTCAAGACCCGCGGCTTTGTGGTCGAGGCAGAAGCGGCGCTACAGGCGGCGCAAAAGCTGGGTCCATCGGCGTGCCCGGTGATCGAAAACCTGGCCGACTTCCGGCGCGAACAGCAAGACGACAGGGGCGCGCTCAAAGCGGCGCAGGACTTGGCCGCCTGCAATCCCTATTCAGACCGCTGGGCCGACGCGCTGTACGATGGCGGCAGGCTCGATGAGGCACAGCGCGAGTACGAGCGACTGCTCCAGCTTGAGCCCGACAACACCGGCTGGCTGCGAGATCTGTCGCGGGTCCAGCTGGCGCGGCGCGATCTGGGGGCTGCGACCGCGACACTGCTCAAGCTGCGCGAGCTGACGCCCCGCAACGCGCACCTTTACACCGACCTGGCCAACCTGTACGTCGAGCGAGGCCAGCCGGAGACTGCGCTGCTTCAGATCAAACAAGGCCTTGCGGAGCTGCCGGATTCCTCCGACCTTGCCAAGGCGCTGCAAGCGCTGGGACATCGCGACTCGATCGAGGCATACCGCATCGACGGCAGGAAGGTCGTCAAAGAGTTCGAGGCCCGCAACGGCGTCTACAGCGGTGAACCGGCGGTGCTGCTCCTCGACCGCACGGTGGTTCGGGTGTTCCCAAGCGGCGCAAGGCTGTCGCTCACCCACAACATCATCCGGGTGCTGACCAAAGAAGGCATCGACCGGTTCGGTGAAGTCCGCATTCCCGATGGAGCCGAGGTGCTCAGACTCCGCACCATCAAGGCCGATGGCACGACGCGGGAACCCGAGGAAATCCCCGAAAAGGAAACCGTGTCGGCCCCGGCGCTAGAGGTCGGCGACTATGTTGAATACGAGTACGTTGACCGCGATGATCCGTCGGCGATTGCGCCGGGTGGGTTCCTGAGCGACCGCTTCTACTTTGCATCGGCGGACGCGCCGCTCGATCGCAGCGAGTTCCTGCTCATCACGCCCAAGGACATGGCGCTGCAAATCGACCTTCGCGGTCCAGTCGGCCCCGATGGCAAGCGCCAGATCCCGGTCGCCACCCAGAAAGTAGAGGCCGATCTGTCGCTGCACTTTTGGCAGCGGACGCAGATTCCGCGCATGCAGCCCGAGCAGCCGATGGATCAGGGCCAAGTGGATGACTGGTCGCCGTCGGTTCGCGTCGGTTCGGCGGTGTCGCCGGCAAACTATGTGAACCAAATTCGCGAGCGGCGCTATCGCTCGATGCGGCTGACCGCAGACATCCGCGAGCTGGCGGCCAAGGTCGCAGGCACACCCGACGGATCGCCCGAAAGTCCGCAGAGCCAGCTCCGGCGGACGCGGGCGCTCGACGAGTGGGTCCGCAAGCACATAAACTCCGGCGGGAGCTTCGACGAAGCTGCCAGCTCGATTCTGGCGCGACGGGAAGGCCGACGCGACGTGCTGCTGTTGGCCCTGCTGAAGGCGGCGGGGATTCCGGCAGAGCTGTGGCTGGCTCGCCCGGAAAACAACCCCAAGCTGGAAGGCCCGCTGCCCGACGTATTGGCCTATTCCGAGATGCTGCTCGCCGTGGCCCCAGACCCGGACGGCACCCCGCTTTTGTGGATCGATCCCCTGCATCGCCATACGCCGACGGGACTGGTCAGGCCCCTTCTGCGCGGAGCCCAAGCGCTGCGGCTTGTCGACTCGCTTTCAGCACCCAAAAACCAAGCGGTGCAAGTGATGACGATTGCACTTCCGCCGAGCGGGGGGACAGCACAGCGTCTTGCGGCGGCGCATCCCGAGCAGAATTACAAGATGCTGACCGACAGCCGCAAGGTCGAGCTCTTCGCCGAGCTTTCCGCAAGCGGCAGCGCCAAGGTCAAAGTCACCGAGACACTGACCGGCAACCAGGCCGCCGAGTGGCGCGATCAGGTCGAGCACATGGCCGAAGACCGGCTGCGACAAGTGCTGGAGCAGCGCGCGCTCGGCTACTACTTCCCTGGTGCCAGCCTTGAGTCGCTGACCTACGGCCCAATGGAAGACGAGACAGCACCGCTGCAAATCACCTACCTGTTTTCGGCGCCGCACCTGGCCCGGCAGCGGCTCGGCAAAGACGGTCGCAAGCAGCTCATCTTGCCGGTGCCCTATCCACTTCTGCTCAGCCGCCGCTACGTGACAGCGCCGCAGCGCAAGCTGCCACTGCTCGTGGGCTACGTGACACCAGGCCAGCTTTCTGCGACGGTCAAGCTGCCTGCAGGAGCCAAGATCTTGCAGCTTGCCGACCCGGTGACGCTGTCGGGCTTTGGCAGCTACAAGCGAGCCGTCAGTGGGGCAGATGGACAGGTTCGACTGGAGGTCGAGACCAACCTGCCGCGCCAGCGCGTGCTGCCTGACCGCTATCCAGCCTTTGTCGACTTTGCAGCGCATGTCGATCTGGCGGAAGAAGCCTACGCGCTCATCGAGCTTGCCCCTTAGCCCGCCGCGCCCCCGCCACGCCGCACGGCAAAGTCCCGTGACAGAAGGACATTTCTCGGATTAGCATAAAGGCGTGCTCTCTCGTCGTGGCTCACCCGCCCACTACCGGCCTACTGCACAGCGTCTGCTGCTGGCGTGCGGCCTGTGGGGGCTCTGGGGCTGCGAGGCAGAGCTTTATCACGACCTGACGGAACGGCATGCCAACGAAGCGCTTTCCGCTCTCCAGCAGGCGGGGCTTCACGCCGGCAAGCAGGCCAGTGGTCGATCGGCGCGCGGTCCGCTGTTCACCCTGACGGTGCCCCGCAGCGAAGAGTCGCACGCACTGGCGGTGCTGGTCGAACAAGGTCTGCCGGCTGCCGAGCCAAGCCGTGGACAAGCGGGCAAGCTGGCCATCTTGCCTTCGGACGCACGGGCCGAGCAGCTTGCGGCGCGAGAAGCCGCCCTGGCCGATACACTAGAGAGCCTGCCGCAGGTCAGCCACGCCCGGGTTCATATCACCCAGGCCGAGCCCGATCCGCTCCTGCCCACTGCGCAGCTTCGCCCGACCGCTGCCGTGGTGCTAAGGACGCGCGGCCCGCTGCCGGTAAAGCCAGCCGACGTCTCCGCCATCGTTTCACGGAGCGTCATCGGGCTCGATCCCAGCGACGTAAGCGTACTCATCACGCAGACCACTGCAAAAGCGCCGATGGAAAAAGTCGAAAGCGGGCGAAACCTTGTGAACATGATGCTCGGCGGGCTGTGCGGGCTTCTTGCGGCGGTGGCAGGGCTCCTCGGCTACCTGCTGTATCGCAGTCGCAAAAAGGAACCGGCACACAAGACCAGCGAGCATACCCTGCACGCACTGACGAGTTCGTAGACAAACTCTGGTATACGGAGCGCACCATGACGCAAGC
>CAYTGC010000111.1:0-15744 GCA_964437195.1 uncultured Myxococcales bacterium
CATCGACAAAATCTTCTGCGTCAAAAGCACGCAGGTCGCCAATTTTTTCGCCGACCCCGATGTAGCGGACCGGGACGCCCAGTTCGTGGGTGATGCCAAGAATAACCCCACCTTTGGCGGTTCCGTCGAGTTTGGTCAGCACAATGCCCGTGATTTCCATCGCTTCCTTGAAAGTACGGGCCTGCGCGATTGTGTTCTGACCCTGCGTAGAGTCCAGCACCAGCCACGTTTCATGCGGGGCGGCTGGGTCGGCTTTCTTGATCACCCGACGGACCTTTTGCAGTTCGGCCATCAGCTGTTCTTTCACATGCAGTCGGCCTGCCGTATCGGCGATCACCAAGTCGATACCTTCTCGCTGGGCTCGCTTTATCGCCTCAAAGATGACCGAAGAAGGATCGCCTCCCTCTTTGCCGCGCACAACTGGAACTCCAGCGCGTTGACCCCAAATCTCAAGCTGCTCGACGGCTGCGGCCCGGAACGTATCGCCCGCAGCGAGGATGACTTTGCGGCCTTGGGCGATCTGCTGGGCCGCCAGCTTGCCAATGGTCGTGGTTTTGCCGACGCCGTTCACCCCGATCACCAGCAGAACAAACGGCTTGTGCGCGGAAAAATTGATCGTCGGCGAATCGACATTCAGCAGCCGCCGCGACTCATCTTTGATCACCGTCCAGACTGCCGCCGGATCCTTGAGTTCCGAGCGAGACAGCGTCGCACGGACCTGCGAGAACAGGTGTTCTGCCGTCTTCGGTCCGATGTCAGCGGTCAGCAGCACTTCTTCGAGCTGCGGCAGCAAATCCTCGGAGATCTGCTTTTTGGAAAGCAGCTCCGCGATCCGCGCGATAAAACCGGCCCGCGTCTTGGACAGACCCGCCTTGAGCTCATCGTGTCCGGCTTTGGCTTTGACGCTGGGGCGATCGGCTTGGCTGGCGTCAGCAGTCTGCGGCGCGTCGGTCGAAGCTCGACTAGGGAGAGCCTTGCTCTCGCCGCCGACTTTCGACTGCCCATCGGTCTTGCTTGGTGGCGCTGGCTTGCGGCGCAGGAGTAGCACCGCAATGGCCACCGCCAAGAATGCCAGCACCGCCAAAATCAGCGTAGTTGAAGACACTTGGGGCGCCGACGAGCTTGCTTGCGCCGAGGACAACGTCACGACAAACATAGGTGCCCCGGTACTATACGCGGACCGAGGCAGAATTCCTTAGCGTTTTTTCTTGCGATTCCGGGTGATCTCGCGGTCCGATTGGCGCGATTTGGTCATGATTCCAGGCACTTGCACACCGACCGTACCGAATGACGCAAGATCGCTGGAAGGGCAGATCGTGCTGGTGACCGGCGGCGCCCGACGGCTGGGCCGAGCGATCTGCGAGACCCTTTGGCGTCAGGGCGCAGTGGTGGTGATTCACTGTCACAAGTCGCACAAGGACGCGGAGTCGCTGGCGACCGCTCTTGGTGATAGATCGCTCGTGGTGCAGGCCGATCTGCGCGATCGCGATGCCACCAGGCAGATGTTTTCCGACATCGTGAGCAAGCTCTCTCGGATTGATGCCGTCGTTTGCAGTGCTGCTGGCTTTGCACGCAGTCCCATCGATCGACTCAGCGATGAGACTTGGGATGAGCTATTGGCGCTGAACCTTACGGCGCCCCGTCGCTGCATGCAGCTTGGAATACAGGCGGGGGCCAGATCGATCGTGAACATTGTCGATGTCGGCGCGACGCAGGCGTGGAAAGGGTACGCGGCATATGGCGTGTCGAAAGCTGGGCTCTTGCAGCTCACTCGGATCGCTGCGAAAGAGCTGATCGGCAAAGTTCGCGTCAATGCTGTGGCGCCGGGATACATCTTGCCGCCCGATGACATCAGTCCCGAAGAACGCGAGCGACTCGGGCAGAAATGGGCGGGCCATCCGGTTGGTTCGCCGCAAGATGTCGCTTCGGCTGTCGCATTTTTGCTCCGTGAGCCATTTCTGACCGGTGTGTGTCTGCCCGTCGATGGTGGACAGAGCCTGTGAGTCAGAGCAGCCGAAGCTGGGGATCGCTCTGCCGCTTTTGTCCAAACGGCAGACCGTAGTGCGCGAGCACTGGCTCAGCCACGGAACGGACCTGTTTTTCGAGGTAGTGCTGATGATCGATCGGATCTTTCCGATACGCCGGATGTTGGGCTCCGGCAGTCGTCATCACGTACGGAACCAGGCTGCCCGGCACCAGTCCATGCCGTGTGGCGACGACAACGTGCGGCGCTCCCTTGGCGACATAGTCGGCTGGCTCTCGCCGCAGCATCTTCCGGTACACGAGCATCGAATCGAGCTTCCCGCTCAGCAGTTCAGCGATGACGCGATGAAGGTACGCGGCAATTTCCTCTTTGGGCGCACCAGCGAAGAGCAGCGTATACAGCGTCTGCTGAACTGTGCGACACAGCTCACTCGAGTCACGACGAACGGCTTCCAGTCCAACGATGCTGAGCCGACACTCACCACCTTTGAGCAGCAGCCCGGCGTAGCGCTTGGCCGCCCCTTTGTCTTTGCCGCGCTGGCGATGCAGCAGCAGTCGACGGTAGACCGAATGAAGCGCGATCTCTAGGCGGCTCTCGACGCGCCACTTCTGTTCGATGTGATCCGCCAGATCGGCATTGAGTCGCGCGGTGAGCGATTCCCCAAGTGCCCTTAGCTGCGATTCTCCCGCACTGTCGTCGAGGTTCGTGGTTGCAAACAGACTATCGGTATCGCCGTAGAGCACTTTGTGGCCGTAGCTTTCGAGCCGCGCCTGGGAAAACTGGAGCAGCTCACGTCCGAAGCTGGTCACTGCATTGGCAAGCTCCGGCTTGTGAAACCGACAGGCGGGACTTCCGAGAACGCCGTAAAGCGAGTTCATCAGCAGCTTGATCGCCTGTGCCTGTGCCTCGTTTCCCTGGCTTTTGGCGGCGGTGCGCAGCGGCAAAAGCTGATCAATGATCACGCTCAAAATGCCGCGCTGCCGACGGAAGTGTGACCCATTGGGGGCGACGATCGGGTCGGCTTCTCCATCGGTACTGCCATCGCCTGTCAGCAGACCCAGTGGATCGATCTGAAACGTCCGAATCACGCTTGGGTACAGGCTGCGAAAGTCGAAGACGAGGATGTTTTTGTGCAGGCCGGGCAGGGGCGCGATGATGTGTCCGCCGATGACGTGTTCCCCAAGCTCCGTCGGTCTTTCAAAGGTGGGCGCGACGTGGCCACGGCGACCTAGTTCGATCAGATAAAGAAAGTCGAATGCGGCGACGCTGGCAGTGGCCCGATCCATGGGCAGACCGGTCAGCCGACTTCGCTGCATCGCCAGATCGAGCAGGCCGAATCGCTCGCACAGATCGCGCAGACCCTCAGCCTCTCGACGCAGGCGTGCCAGATCATCGTTGCCATCCGGCCCCAGCTCGATAGGTGTGTGCTTGCCTGTTTCCCCATCGAGAAGTGCCGAAAGCGAGTCTTCATAGCCAGCACCTTTTACGTGCCGCCACAGCGGAGCCACGTCAAAGACGACTCGACCTGAAAGCACTGCGCGGGGCGTCTGTCCTCGACCAGCACCGGCTTGGTACTGCAGATCGCCAGGTCCGCGCGCGAGCGGCAGCGACAATCGGCAGCGGCGGGAAGACTCGCGAAGCAGCGGCAAGTCTTCCGTCAAAAGGTTCCATCCGACGAGAAGATCAGGATCTTTGCTCACGATGCGTTGAATCAGCGCCCCGAGCAGCGATCGTTCATCCGAAAAAGAGGTCGCGTCGCTCATCTGGGTGGGCTGGCGGTGCAGAATCAGCGACCCCTGCTCGTCGGCAAGGGCTGCAGCCGAAAGCGTTCCCTCAGGGCCTTCTTGAAGGCGGACCACCAACGGTCGCAGCTTGGGCAGGACCGACCCGGGCACAAGCTCTGGATTGTCAAAGACGAGGTCGACGCCGTCTTCTGATGGTCTTCCGCGACGGGAGCTTCCGTGGATTTCGATGCTGCTGCGGATGCCACGGTCCACCAGGTAGCGCATCACCATGTTGAGGTCCGCTTCAAACGTCGCAATGCCTGCCGCTTGGAGCCGGTGCGCAAGCGCCGCCGCAGAGACTGGGGTAGGTAGCTCTACCCGCGAGACCGGTTCTCCCGCGAGCGTCAGACGCGGCGTCTTGAGGATCTTCAGCCCCGACCCAGCGTGCTTTGCCACCGCTTCGCCATCGGCTGTGCGAACAAAGAAGCAGGCCCGCTGGCGATCCTCGCGGACCAAAAATGTCTCGCCTTCATGTAGCCGACCGTAGAGCAGCAGCACCGGCTGCCCGGCCATAAGGCGCATGCTCGCCTGTAGGATAAAGCCTTGTCTGCTCATGACCCCCGTCCCCCCGGCGAGCGATCAGACAGAACTCGCCAAAGTCACATCGTATCGCGACTTTGCGGCGCAAGGTGGCTCTTGTCTCGCCCTAGTGGGTCGGGCTAGCTTTCGCCCATGAACGCCGCTGCCGAGAGAAACCACGCCATCTACGAGGATCTCTGGACCCACTACGAGCTGTTCCCGCATAGCGGCTGGACGTACACCTGGACCGAGATTGCGCCGCTCTATCAGCGCGATCGCACCCTGGAGATCGGCCCCGGCATGTTTCCGCATGTGCCGATCGACGGGACGCACTTTGTCGACCTGTCTCGGGTTGCGCTCCGAGCGCTGTCGGAGCAGGGCGGACACTGTGCGCGGGCGACTACACCGCTGCCTTACTCAGATGAGCGCTTCGACTTGGTCTGTCTGTTTGAAGTCCTCGAGCACGTCGCTGAAGACGAGGCGCTTTTGCGCGAGATCTGGCGGGTGATGACGCCGGGAGGCCACCTGTTTTTTTCGTGCCCGGTCAATCCCGACTATTGGACGTACTACGACAAAGTCATGGGCCACGAGCGGCGCTATCGCGGCAGCGAGCTTAGCGAACGACTGACCCGCGCTGGTTTTGAGATCGAGAAGGTCTGTCCGCGCCACGATCGAATGGATCGCTGGTTTGGCGCGATGTTCGGCTTTGGCATGCGCTACCTTCCGGGCTTTACCGCAGGCATCGTCCGTCGGTATCTGCCAAAGGTCGCTGCATTGCCGTGGGAGTGGCACGACGGGAGCGACTTTTCCCAGGCAGAAGCCATGGGCGGTGTCACCGTCAGAGCGCGCAAGCGTCTTCCCTGATCGCTCTGCTTTTAATACGCTTTCACCATGCGTAAATATGGTGCGTTCTGGGTCTGGGGGTTTGGGGTTCTGTCGATCGGCGGGGTCTTGGCCCTGAGCTGCACCGATTCGACGACAGGGACCAATCCGACGGTGGTGCAGGATTTGCGGTCCCCGATCATGGACTTGGCTCCGTCGGCGACGATCACCGTGCAAGACGACTATTACTCCCCGCAAGAGGTGACAATTCCCGTTGGTGGGAAGGTTCGCTGGGTGTTCCGTGCGCTGTCTCAGCACGGAGTGTTCCCATGGGACATGGGCTTTCCGGCGAGCAACACGATGTCGATGGGGACGTACGAGCACACGTTCAATCAGGCGGGAACATTCGACTACGGCTGCGCGATTCACGGTCGAGCGATGCCGGGGCGGGTCATCGTCAAGTAAGCGGAGCCGAGCGGGCGGTTTTGGTGGCTACTCGATCGCGATGCGGGTGCCGGAAACCCAGGTCTTATGCTCGCTCGTGTAGTACAGGTACGCCGTCGATGCTTGGGCGGTGTAGTCGCCCGGAACCGTCGCGATCAGATCGAGCGGCAGCTTCACTTCTTGTTTCGGCTGCATCTGGCGCAGGTACAGGTTCACTTGGCGCGGACGCGTCTCGTAAAAGCCGATCAGGCCCTTTTCACGCAGCTCTTTGAGCTGCCACGTCTGAAACTGGAGCCCACCCGGAATTTCCACCCGTGCGAGCGTCATCGGCAAACCCTGATCCGTCTTGTTGGTCAGCGTCACATCAAGCCGCACCGATTCCCCGAGCTTGACTTGGTTGCGCTGTAGCGCCGTCGCCAGGTTTACCTTGGCTTCCGCACTCGTCGCGGGCTGCTCCGAGCGATAGCTCACTCCCAGGCTGTACGGCAGCGCTGTCTGGCCAGTGTGACGCAGCTCGACGCGGTTTTTCCCGACCTGGAGGTGCTTTTGCAGACCGCCGAAGACCAGCGGCTCGCGATCGCCCGGCTGGTAGCCTAGCTGGCCGACTTCTTTGCCGTTCACGACCAGCGTGACCGTGCCCGGCGTCATCGCTCTTGCCCGCGCCGACGAGTACGCCGTGATCGCCTTGAGCGCCAGCACCGTCGCCTGGGTTGCGCCAAACGCGCCATGTCCCGAGCGATGCTGCATCAGCCACTCCATGCCTTTTTCCACTGAGTCGTCAAACTGTCCGCTCTTGAGCAGGCCCAAGATCGCCAGCGCGGTTGTTTCGATCTGGAGATCGCGTCCGCCCGATCGGGTGATGCTGTGGCTGGCGCCCTTCCAGACGCCGGCTGGATCTTGCAGCGACGCAAGCCGCTTGGCCGCCGCGTAAGCGCTCTCTTTGCGCCCCGCGTTAAACAGCGTATTTGCCGTCAGTGCCAGCACGTAGGTGTCTTGCGTCTCGCGCGACACTTGCTCTTGGGCGTCGATCTCGCGCTCAAAACCTGGCTGCTTGGCTTCGCTGACACTGTAGGTGATGTAGGCGTCTGTCACCGCTTTGCTCGCCGAACCGAAGCTGTCGAGTGCCTGCGGATTGCGCGAGAAGCCGCCTTTGCCATCGCGTCGATGCTGAAGCCAATCAGCCGTGCGCTTGATCATGGCGCCGCTCACCTCGGGGAACACCTGCTTCATGTCGGTAAACTCGACCAGGCCGTAGGCGGTCAGCGCTTCGTGGCCCGGCGTCGAGCCGAACCACTCATAGCCCTTGGTCGGCGTCTCGTATCCGGTGAGCAGCTTGTACCCGTCGCCGAGCAGTGCGTGCGCCCGTGACATGACCCGCGGTGCTGCAATCTGCGCCGTCTTTAGGTAGCGCAGGATCATCACGTTCGGGTAGTTGGTGCTCGAGGCCTGCTCGAAGCAACCGCCCGGCTCGCTGAGCATTCCGTCCAGGCCGGCGATCAGCGTCGAGACCTGGCTTACGTAGATCTTGAGGTGGCCTTCGGCGGTTCCATCCATCAGCCCCGCCAGCTCGACCTCGTGGACCACACTGTCTTTGATGCGACCCGACTTCGAGATGCTCTGCGGGAAGCCGCGTGGTGCGACGGCGATCTCGCGGACAAACTCATCGCGCAGGCCGCCCGCGTCGGCGACGAAGCGCACCTCGGTCTTGCCTTTTTTGCCGGTGACGGTCAGCGGATAAAACAGCGCATCGCGAGAGTTCGGTCCGATCGAACCCTGGGCGCGGTCGACGGGCCGCTCGAGCTTGAGCAGGTTGCCAAACTGTGCCGAGAGGTTGACCGACAGTGCGCGGTCGCGTTCATTCGACAAAATCAGCGGCAGGGCAATGCGGTCGCCTTCGCTCACTTCGACGGGCAGCTTGACTGCCATGCTAAACGGCAGGCTCGACTTGATGACGGTTTCTTCGCGGCCCGCTGAGCCACCACCGATGGCTTCGGTCTGGACCCGGAAGCTGGTGACTGCGTCGGACAGAACGAACGAAACCTGCGCTTTGCCATCCTGGCCGGTCTGCACCGCCGGGGCCCAGAAGATCGTCTCACGGAAGTCGGTGCGTGGGCCGCTGTAGTCGGGCTGATACGTCGGCACCGGAAAGACGCGAACCGGAGCCCAAGGCTCGACCGGGCGAGGCCGCGGACGCGGTGCCTCGAAGTCGCGATGGCCTCGTCCCAATCCGAGGAGCATGTCTCCATCCATGTCGTCTATGTCGAAACGGCCTCCGCCTCGACCCGGTGCGATCATCTTTTTGGCCATCATCGGCTCGGCGGCCTTCGCTTTGGCTTCCGGCTTTGGCATTTCTGCTTCGTCCGCCATCACCCGCGCGCCTTTGTCTGCTCGTGCGACCATCGGACGAGGCGCCGCACCGGCGGCCATCGCGGGGGCCTCCATCGCTGCTGCCATCCCGCCTCCGGCTCCTGCTCGCGGGCCCGCAACCCGGCCGATCGTTCCCGCGGTGTCGGGCGTTTTGGCTGGAGCGGGCATCGGCTTGTTCGCCGCCACAATCTGCTGCTGTTCTGCCCCGCCTTTGTCCTTGGCTTTGCCTTCCGGGGGCTGTGGCGCCTTGGTCTGAGCCAGCACCACATCTTGCGGCTTGTCGGCTGGCGGCAGTCCGCGTGACGCTTTGCGCAGCTCTGAAAAGCTCGTCACCGTCTGTGCGGTGCCTTCTTTGCTGCGGGTTTCATTTTTGGCCACCAGTCCACCGAGGACAGGCCGCCACTCGAACCGACGGTAGCCGCGTGTGCCCATCAGCAGATCGAGCGCCAGACCACTCTTTTTCTCCGACAAATCGAAGTAGAAGTTCGGCTCCTCGACCTTGCCGGTCAGCTCGGGCTCAAGATACAGGCGGCTCAGCATGTGGCCGGTCTTGTCATCGGCAAAGCTGAGCACGGTATCGTCGACCACCGCGAGCGCCAGATCAGCCGGCACCGGATTGCCTTGCGTGTCGCGTGTCGTGATGTCGAGCGTGACTTTTTCGCGTGGCGCGAAGCTCTTCTTCAGTGGGTCGACCTGCACTTGCAGCCGGGCCCGCCTCTGCCGGTAGACGAGTCGCTCGGCCAGCGGTAGATAGGCTTCGTCAAACAGTGTCACCCGGACGGCGCCCTGCGTTCGCCCGAGCGCTTCGCTGCCTTGACCGCGCGGTTCGAGATACACCGTCGCTGGTTCACGATCTGCTTCTACGGCGGCGACATCGAGTAGATTCTCGCGCATCGTCGCTGCGACAATCACTTTTCGCTTGTCGGTGCAGCGGACGGATACCCTCGTCGCCGTCACCTGACCATCGAGGTCATCGACACTGCGCAGCACGCAGCCTTGGTCTTGCGGGGTTGGCAGAACAAAGCGGTCGGTGATGCCAACCGGCTGATCGACGGCGACGGTATAGCGTCGGCCCATCTGGGGCGTAAAATCGACCCGACCGAGTCCATCCCGAACGCTCTCGAACGAGGCCACAGTCTGTTCGTTTTCGTCGAGGACTCGTCCAGAAATGTCCGCTGGCTTCCCAATCGGATTTTTGGCTTCGAAGTAGACCCGGCCCGGAAGGCCGTAAACCAGGTCGCCACCCTCGGGATACAGCGCCAGATTGAGCTTCTTGACGATGATCGGGACGCGCTTGGCGATGGACTCGGTGATTCCGCCGTCGTCTGCCATCACCGTCAGAAGACCGTCTCCCATGCTGATGTCACTTGGCAAGTTGAAGCGAACCAGCCCTTCGCCTTCGTCATCGGTGCGAAGCTGCACCTGCGGCAGGGCTTGGCCATCGAGCATCACTGTTGCCGTCAGACCGTGGTTGCGCAGCGCCTCGCCTGTGTTGCGCTTGACTGCAATCGTCGCGGTGACCTCATCGCCGGGGCCGTAGGCTTTGCGGACAAACTCGAGCTTGAGCTTGAGCTTGGGCGGTTCGTACGTCGACACGATGAGCGGCCTTTCCTCCTGCACACCGTCGAACGTCTTGACCTTCAGCTTGTACTCGCCACCGACGATGCCGCCGTCGAGTGCAAAGTCGATCTGGCCCGACCCGCTGACCTCGCGGACCTTTTTCTTGGCGACTTGTGCGCCGCGCGGGTTGATAAGCTCGACGTGCATGCCCTTGCCATCGTGCTTGCCGGACAGGGCGCGGGTCGTTACATCCCACACCCGGACCCACACGGTCTCACCTGGCTTGTAGAGCGGCTTGTCGGTTTGGATGTGGATGCGGCGGCCCGTCTTGCTGGCGAAGAAGCTCTCGACCTTGGTCTTCACAACATCGGCGGCGCTCACGCCTGAAAGCCGTGGCGAGGCAGGCGGAGCAAGCTCAGCAGGAACCGGCGGGAGCGGAGGCTTCGGGCCTGCCGGACCTGAATCGGTCGATGGCATCTCGGGCTGGGTCGGCGCCTCGATGGGCGGTTTCGCCAAGACCTTGTCGCTCGCGAGCGGCGGGGCTTCCGTTGGCGACTGTGCAGGCTGTGGTGCCACCGGCTCCACCACCTTGGGCGCGGGCGGTTTCGGTGGGTCGCAGAATGTGGTGGTCGACAGAAGGAGGCAGGCGGTGATCGCGGGTAGGGCTCTTCTGGGTCGTTTCGATCGCATGTGCATCTCCAAGCTTCCCCGGCAAACGCAGCGGCCTGGCGTTGCGATCTATCGATACATCTGGCGATGGATCGGCGTCCCACTGCGAGCGTCGCTCATCATCCCACGCAGATGTGAGTTTTTGGAAGAAGGCTTACAAATCGAACCAGCGAATGTGCGGAGCGGTTAGAACGGCACCGTCACGTAGTACGAGGTCTGGCCGCGGAAGACGAGCATGACCGTATCGGTGCCGGGGCGGATTTCTCCGAGCGCGGTGTAGAAGTCAGCTGCGGATCGAATTTGGCGGGCTCCGATCTGCAAGATGGCGTCGCCGGGCTGGAAACCGATGCGATCGGCAATGGAGGCTTGGGCGACTCGCTGGACCAGCGCCGCACGGCCTTGTGCATCCATGACATCGAGGCCCAGGCGCTTTTTCGCGCGCTGCGACATTTCACGCGGATCAAGAGCGGTGGTGTGAACGCCGACTTCCCCGCGGGTGAGCCGGACGCGGACATCTTCCCCAGCGAGGATGCGGTGGACTCGATCCCAAAAGCGCTCCACCGTGACGGTGGCTTCGTCGCCCAGGTGGGTGATGACGTCGCCGGGCTGGATGCCGGCTTTTTCGGCGGGGCTGCCTGCATCGACTTCGGTGACCAGCACGCCGGTGGCTTGGCGGCGGCGCTCGTGAATCGGAGCAACCCGCAGCCCAAGGAATCCGTAGCGGACGCGGCCAAACTGGAGCAGATCGTTGACGATGGTGCGGGCGCGATCGATAGGAATTGCGAAGCCGATGCCTGGACCGCCCGAGTGAACCGCGGTGTTGATGCCGATCAGCTCGCCGTTAACGTTGAGCAAGGGGCCGCCCGAGTTGCCGGGATTTATTTGCGCATCGATCTGGATGAAGTCTTCGTAGGTGCGGTTTTTGGCGCGGACCATTCGATGCAGCGCCGAGATCACGCCGGAGGTGACCGTGTGAGACAGCCCAAACGGGTTGCCAATGGCAATGACCGTCTCGCCGATCATCAGATCGTTTGCTGTGCCGAGCTTGAGCGACGGAAGGTCTTTTGCCTCTTTGGCGTCCTTGCCTCCGGCTTCGAGCTTGAGGACGGCGAGGTCGAACGACTGATCGGCCCCGACCAGCGTGGCCGGCAGCTCTCGTCCATCGGCGAGGAGCACGCGAATCTTGGCGGCGCCGGCGACGACGTGTTCGTTGGTGACGATCAGACCGCGGGGCTCGACGATGACGCCCGAACCAAGCGAAGTGCGGCCTGATTCATCGTCGTCCTCGAGGCCAAAGAAGCCAAACGGGTTGTACTGCGGTTTTTGTTCGCTAAAGATCGAAACCACCGACGGAGCCGCTCGATTCACGGCATCGACGACTGGGGTGCGACGACTCTGCTGATTCGGGGTGAGCGCCGCGGGGAGCGTGGCACCAGCCAGCTCGATGCCGCCCGAGGTCCCGCCGACTGCACCTGGCGCAGGCAGCGTTGGCAAGCCAGTGGTCGATGAACCTGTCGACGGCGCGGTGACTTCGGGTTTCGTCGTTTTCTTTGCAGCGACGGTTTTTTGGCGCCCCGAGCCTTGGCAAGCAGGCAGGACCAGAAGGGCCAGCGAGCACAGAGCGGCAGAAAAGACACAAGCAGCGTTTCGTAGGCGCATGTTGGATAAGCTTTGGCGAGCAAGTTTGGCTGTCAAGCGGCGGCGGTTGGACTTGCCGAGCGCTCGTTTTCTCCGTCGAGATCGTCGCCCAGCCAGGCTCCGATGGCGCGGAGCGGTTCGATGTGATCGCAGATGATTTTGGTGGCAGCGGCAATCGGCACCGCCAAAAGCAGGCCGATGCCTCCCCACAGCACGCCCCACAAAAGCAGTGACAGCGTCGCTGCGAGCGGATTGACCTGGACGCGTCTGCCGATCAGCTTCGGGACAAGCAGGTTGATGGCCAAAAGATGCAGCATCATCACGCCGGTCATGAGCAGGAGCACGCTCGACCCCGTAAGCTGGCCAAGTCCCATCAAAAGCGGCGGCAGCACTGCGAGCACCGAGCCCAGATACGGCACCATGCTGAGCAGTCCGCTGACAAACCCCAAGATGTAGAAGTAGGGAACGTCGACGAAGGCAAACAGCACGGTACTGAGCACGCCAATCATCAGACCGACCAGCAAGTTACCGACGAGAACACTGCGCATCATGGCCGCAATCTGGGCCAGGGTTCGCTCGACCTCGCTGCGGCGCTCGATGCTGAACATCCGCACGGTCGCTCGGTACAAGTGGTCCCGCCAGGTCAGCAGAAAGTACGTAATAAACGGCACAAACGAGGTGATAAACAGGAACTCTCCGAGGGAGTTCGCACTTCCGAGCAGCAGCTTGGGCCAGTCGAACGGCTGCCTCACCGAGATCGTAGGCTCGTGGCCGCTGGCGAGGATTCGCGTGGACTTGGCGATGCTGTCGACCTTCTTGCGGATCGCGTCGAAAACCGCATCGAACTTTGCCGAGTGATGCGGCAGTTCTTCGAGAAACTGGTTCAGAAGGTCGTACAGAAGATGTGTTGCCGCGTACATTCCCACGAGCGTCAGCGTGATCAGCACGAGCGCACTGAGTGAGCGCGGAATGCGAAGCCGGGCTAGCACATCGATTGCCGGCGCGAGCAGCAGGGCGAAGGCCACACCGATCAGCGTCGGCATGATCACCAAACGGCCAAAGTAGCAGAGCGCCACCGTCGCTGCGGTCGCCAGGGCGATCTGATTGTAGGTGGTGAGCCGCGAGCGCTTCGGCTCTTGTGTCACGTCCTCGCTCATGTCATGGACACATTAACGCGGCTCTATGCGACGTGTGGCGCTTTTCGGCTGGCGGACCTGCCTGCGGTCTTGCCCAAGCTTGTCGACTCGCGATAAAAGCGGAAAATGTCGCGCTGCCTCAGCTGTCATGCTCCTGTGCCCGACGGAACCGAGATCTGCGGAAGTTGTCGTACGGCGCTCTGTCCTCGGATTGATGCCCAGATGCTTTCGGGAGATGAGACGGGGCCCCACTACACCCTTTCAGAAGATGATCTGCTGCAAGCCGAGGCCAGCGACACGGAAGTTCCGTTTTGCGGGCGCAAGGAAGAACTCGGACGACTGCTTGGCTGTATCGAGCAGAGCATCAAGACGCACAGTCTTCGCAGTTTTTTGTTGCTGGCAGCAACGGGGCTTGGCAAGACGCGGCTGCTGTCAGAGATGGGCCGATCCGCCACGTCCTATTTCGCGGTATCGCCCGATCGCGTGCTGCAAGCGACGGTGCCGGGCGAAGGAGCCGCTCCGCTCGCGGTGTTCATCGAGCTGATTCGCCGTCGCTGTGATCTGCAAAAAAGCGAAACAATCGGTGCGGCGCGAGACAAGCTGCTGCGCCTGTGCCGAGTGCTTTTGCCGGCGGTGCGCGCAACGGAAGTGGCGCATGTACTTGGTGAGTTGTTGGGGATTCCGTTTCCGGATGGCTCGGCGCAGCCGTCGGGCTCGCAAGGTATCAGCATCCGCAGCGAGTCGCGGATCTACTCGGCGATCAAGCGCTTCTTCGTGGCTGACGCGAGGCGCGGGCCGCTCTTGATCCTGCTCGACGACATGGATCAGGCGAGTCCGGAAACGGTCAACTTGGTGACCTATCTGATCGACGGTCTGTCGGATCTCCCGGTGGTGATTGGTCTGTCGGCTCGGCCTGAGTTTGTCGAGACTTTCCCTGACTTTGGGGCGACGAGCAGTCCGCCGCTGCGGTTGGAGCTGCGTCCACTTTTGGATGAAGACAAGCTGCACCTGATTGGCTCGATCGTCGGTGCAGAGCCCGAGGAACTGCCGACGTGGGTGGTGAATCACTGCACGAATTTTTCTGAGGGCACGCCGCGTGCGATGGTCGAGCTGCTGCGTCTTCTCGTCGAAACGCAGGTCCTGTCGTGGCAGCCAGGGGAGGGCGAGCGCTCGCTTCTGCCGGTGTGGGACGAAGCACGCCTGAGTGAGATTGAGCTGCCTTCGTCGCTACCTGGGGTCGTCGAGGCCCGTCTCGCGGCGATGGCAGATGGTTCTCGTCGGCTCCTCGAGTATGCGGCGGTTGCCGGCGAGAACTTTCACCTCGGCGCCATTTTGAACCTGAGTCGCTGCGAGGCCTATGGTCTGACGGAGACGGGCGGAGCGGATATCGACGGACCGCCACTGGCCGAAATCCAAGATGGCGATCCCGAGCGCGTCGCGGAGCTATCGGAGCTGTGCGAGCAGCTGATCGGCCAGGGCGTGCTCATGACGGTGCCGAACAGCCAGCTCGGCGTCGAAAAAGAGCTGCGATTCGCGTATCCCCCGTGGCAAAAAACCATCTACGAACAGGTCGAACCCGAGAGAAAGCGTCGCTATCACCTGCTTTTGGCGCAGTTTCTGCTTTTGCAGCCTGAGGCTGAGCGTGAAGACCTTCAGCTGCGGATTGCTCGTCATTACGAGAGGGCAGGCGAGGGGCTTTTGGCGGCGCAGGCGTACGAACGAGCCGCCGAGCTTGCCATCAAGAATGGCGCGACGGGGCGAGTACCGCGGCTTCTGCTGCGCGGCCTCGCTTGTCTTTCGGCAGAACATTTGTCGACGCGACTTCGGCTGTGGCAGCACGTCGGGCGGGTTCTGTCGCTGCTTGGCGATCTGGACTCGGCGATGTCGGCTTGGGAAAAAGTCGTCCGGCTCGCCTTTGTGCTGGCGTCACGCAAAGAGCGGGCGCAAGCCTTCCTCGAGATGGCACGCATGGTCGCGCACGATCCCTCTCGGGCACTGGATCTGATCCAGCGCTCGCTGACGCTGTTTTCGCAGCTACAAGATCAAGTCGGTATTTCCGATGCACTCGACGAGGAAGGCCAAGCGCTGGTCTGGCTTGGCAAGCTCTCCGATGGCATGGATCGGCTGGCTCAGTCGCTCGAGATGCGACGACGACTGCTCGATCGCAAGAAAGTGGCGCACTCGCTGCTTCACGTCGGACAAGTCGAATATTTGCGCGGTGCGCTCGACGCCGCGGTGAGCTGTTACGAGGAAGCGCTGCGCAAGACCGATGACGATCCGCGGCTCATGGCAGCAGCGATGACGGCGCTCGGCGTGGTTGATCTGGCGCGCGGCGAGGTTGCAGCGGCGCGAGCACGGCTCGAGGAAGCACTGCCCTTGTGTGAGCGGGCTGGACCGTCGAAGGAGCTGGTGACGCTGCTCTGCTCTCTCGGGGAAGCCATGCTCCGCGACGGACTGCTTAGTGAAGCAGAGTCGAGGTTGCTTCAGGCCAAAGATCTGGCACTGCGACTGCTTGACCACCGAGGGATGGCCGAGAGCAAACGTCTGCTTGGGCTTATCTGTCTGCGACGGGGAGACAAACAGAAAGCGCTCGAGCTGTGTCAGCGATCCCTGGAGCGCGCCCAGCAGTCGGGGCTGCGCGGCCTGATCGCGCGCGGACTTCTGTCGCTCGGTGAGATCCATGCGTCGACACTGTTCGACGAGACGGTCGAAGGCGAACACCCGGCGTGGGACTATCTGAAGCGAGCCGTGGCGCTGTTGCGCGAAGGTGGAGATCAGATCGAGCTGGCGCAGGGTCTGGCCGCATTTGGCAAGCTTCTCG
>CAYTGC010000112.1:0-15730 GCA_964437195.1 uncultured Myxococcales bacterium
CGGCGACGGCGAAGCAGTGCAGCGCAGGTGAGTAGGAATCCTGCCATTGCACCAAACGAGGCCATTCCTTCACTGCGCGGAGCCGACATCGTACAACCAAAGCCATTGCCTGCGAGCTTGGCATCCGTGACATCGAAGGTCTTGGTCACGGTGTTGTCGACCGGATTGGCATCCGTGCGCGCCAGGCCCAGATCATCACGCGGGGTCACCGTCGCTTCAAACGGCTGGGTCTTGGTTCCCATCGGACTCCTTACCACGAACACCACCGGCGGAGCCGAGCCCTGCGGAGGAATCGAAGTCTTGGTCTCGCACGTCAGATAGCGCTTGTCGGTGCTGACCGTGCACGTCCATCCGTCGCCCGGCTTCACGTCCGTTACCGTCGAGCCTTCCGGCGCGGTGTAGCTAAAGAAAGCGCCACTTGCCGCACCGGTTCCTTTGTTGGTGGTGTTAGCGGTGTACTGAATGCTGTTCGGCTCTGGACCGAGCTGGCCATCGACGGTGAGCACGAGGTCTGGCTGCGTTGTCTGGGTGATGACTGCTTCGCCGTAACCCACGTTGTTGCTTGGCTGCGGATCAACACTTCCACTGGGTGGGAGCGCGGTGACACGCAGCGGCACCGACTCACTCGTGTACGTCTGCGGAACTGGAACCGACAGCGTGTAGATCAGCTGACCACCCGCTGGCAAAGATACCGACGATGGAAGCGGACCTTGACCACTGGGCGCGGGGCACGTGGCTCCTGCTCCGACCGCGGTACAAGTCCAGCTCGCTCCGGTGACGCCGGGCGGAAGCTGGGTGATGATGCTCGCATTGGTGACCGGATCGACCCCAAGGTTGGTGATCTGCACACTATACACTGCCGTCGAGCCTGGAGGTGCCGGCATGGCTGGCGGCGTGACCACTACAGAGAGATCGGTCTTCGGGCTTGGGCACGTACGGCTGCCGAGGTCGCAGACTCGACCACCACAGTCCGCATCGCTGTTGCAGCCGCAGCGATTGTCCGCAAGGCAGACAGCGCCAGTGCCAGAAGACGAGCAAGAGCTGGTCTGCGCCGGATTCGCGGTGCACTGCACGCAAGAGCGTCCGAACGGATCACACACGAAACCGGTTGGGCAGTCCGAGTTTGCGATGCAAGCGCAGCGAGGCGGAGCCAGCGACCGATCACACTTGGGCGCAAGCGCTCCGCACTGCAAGTCGCTCTGGCAATCGACGAAAATGCTCGTCGGAATGCTGGGCGCGGTGCCATCGCCAGTCAGCCAGTTGCCAGCGCGGGTTACACCCTTGGCAAGCGCAAGCTGACCTTGGCCCGTGATTGCACCCTGGTTGTCGAGTCGGCCCGCAATCGCACGGCTGACCACGGCCTTAAACTCGATGGTCGTGGTTTCGTTCACGCCCACTGTGCCGCCTGCACTCGAAGTGGCACCGTTGCCAATGCGGGCGATGATCGTCCGCGTGTTGGCATCGTATTCCGCTTGATCATCGCCCGGGGCATCGGTCTTGGCACCCGAGTTTGCGCCACTCGTGATGTTGATCGTTCCCGGGATGTACGTAAGCTCGGGCGGGAGCGCGTCCCGAACGACCGTGCTCAGCGACGTATCCGAGCCATTGTTCAGAATGTTGAGCGTGTACTTTACGGTGTCGCCGGGAACAACCGGCTTGCCGGGGCGGCTCACGTTCACATAGGTCTTGGTGCTGTCCGAAAAGACCGGGAACAGCGTCGAGATTCCGGTCGCGAAACCGCCCAGGAAGAACAGGTCGCCGTTCGAGGTCGCGCCAATTTGCGCGGACGTGGCGCCCGCCGAAAGCTGCGCGGTGACATCGACGACGTCGAGGTCGAGACCGACCATGCTCGCTGGCTGACCGGTAAGCTGCGGCAGATCGCCCGTGATCGATACCGCGGATCCGAGCGTGCTGCGCGTGCTGTTGAAGAAGTTGTTCAGCGGGTTGAGCGGATTGCTCAGCACCGTTCCGTTGAACAACATGGAATCGCCGGTGAGCGAGTCGTCGCCTTCATATCCGACGATGCCGAGCTGCCCGGCAAAGCCAGAGTTGGGCACCAAGAAACCGTCGAGTGTGGCGGTCGCATTGGCTCCCTGCTGAACGATGTCCATGCCGCGATAGATGACGATGTTGCGCGTGGGCTCGTCTTTTTTGCGGTACACGACCGCGATGTGCCAGTTCACAAACGCGACGTTTTCCAGCACATCCTTGAGAGACGTGGTGGGAACGCCGGTGACGCGATAGACACCGCTCCCATTTTGCTGCACCAGCTTGGTGATGTCGGCGTTGCCCTGGTAGTAGGTGCGGCCACCGCTGTTTACCGTGAGCCCTGGGAAGTTCGGGTCATTGGTGATGACGGTCTTGAATCCACCGGGGCGATCGAACGCGACCTGCCGACCTGCCGAGGCTCCGAGCGGAAGCTGACCCGCCCAGAACAGTCGCGCATGGACGACGACCGAGTCTTTGGGAATCGACAGAAACGCCGCGCTGCCAGCAAACAGCGGAGTGGTGGTTCCATCGGCAGTCGCCGTGGTTCCGTTTACATCGGTTGCCCACAGCATGTCCGCCGAGCTGTCGTCGGTGTTCGTGCCGCAGCCGCCTGCGCTTACCGTTCCTACCACGGGCTGTGGAGTCCCGGCTGCGCAGTCCCAACCAACCGTATTCCCGATGAGAAGGAAGTTCCCCTTCTCGTTAAACTCAGCGATTTTCTGCGGAGCCGCACTTGCGGATCCCGCAAGCGCGCTCACTCCGAAAGCAGACAGGAGTCCGAGCAAGCAACTCCCGACGGTACCGAAACGACGAATGGTCATCTTACACCTCAAATCACTTCGTAGAACCTGTGAGTCTGTGCGTGCTTGTACCAGCAGCGGTTAGCTTGCTTTGTCCTTCTTGGAGCGGTGCTTCTTCTTGCCTTCCGCCTTGCCGCCATCCGCTGCCCCATCGGCTGCTTCGGCCTTGTCTTTCTTGGAGCGGTGCTTCTTCTTTTTGTCGCCAGCGTCCTTGGCATCCGCTTTGTCAGAAGCCTTGTCGTCCGCAGCGGCTGCATCGCCCTTCTTGCCCTTCTTGCCTTTTTTGTCCTTCTTGTCGCTCTTGTCGCTCTGGTCATCCGATTGCGGAACCACCACATCGGACGCCTTCTTGACCTGAACGTCCTGCGCTTGCGGCGGATCGATGATCACGAAGTCAACGCGGCGGTTCTTTTCGCGACCCTTCGCCGTCTTGTTGTCGGCGATCGGCTTGTCTGGGCCAAAGCCTGCGGCTTCAAGGCGCGACTCCTCGATTCCCTTTTCGACCAAGTACTTCATGACTGACTTGGCTCGGCGTCCCGATAGCTCGCGGTTGTATTCCGGCTTGCCACGGTTGTCGGTGTGTCCTTCGACGCGCACCTTCTTGATGCTCTTGGCACCCTTGAGGCTGGTTGCCACTGCATCAAGAACTGGGAAGCTGCGCTTCAAGATCACGTCCTTGTTGGTCGCGAAGAACACCGGCTCGATGATCTTGATCTGGCCATCGGTGATCATCGTTGCGCCTGGGCAGCCGTTCTTCTTCGGATCTTCGTTTGGCGCACCTGCCTGATCCGGGCAAGCGTCTTCGTGGTCAACCACGTGATCCTTGTCGCGGTCACCCGCCGGGCAGCCAAGCTTCGCCGGATCGGGCTTTTCACCCTTGGGAACGTCTGGGCAAAGATCATCTGGATCGAGCACGCCATCCTTGTCTGCATCACCCGCTGGGCAGCCGAGCTTCTTCGGATCGGGCTTGTCACCCTTTGGCTCATCCGGGCAGAGATCATCTGGATCGAGCACGCCGTCCTTGTCGCGATCGCCGACCGGGCAGCCGAGGCGCTTCGGATCTGGATCAGGACGCTGGCCCTTGTGGGTATCCGGGCAGATGTCCATGCGATCGATCACGCCATCGCGATCGCGATCTGGGCAGCCGTTGACGTTCGGATCGGCGCTGGCAATGCCGACTTCATCCGGACAAGCGTCGTCTTTGTCGAGAATTCCGTCGTGATCACGATCGACAATCGGCTTCTTCTCTTCCTTCATTGGCGCGTACGCGAGCCGCAAAAGGACTCGGCCATCTGGCGTGCCTGGCTGACGGAGCAGACCGACGCCACCGGCGATTCCAAGGTTGACCTGACGCCCAATGTTGTAGTGACCAGCGAGGAGGATTTCCAAGCTGGTGAAGTCACGGAAAAATGGCTTGGTCGAGTCCGTGCCGAGTACCTGGGTTGCCAGGACTGCTTCCGGTCCAATGGCAAAGCGGCGCTCGAAGTCGGCATACGCGAGCGCTGCGCCGAGCTGGAGTTCCGAGCCCACAGTGCTACCCGCTAGATCGATTCCCGAGCCAATCTGTGCCGCTGGGCGATACAGAAAACCCGCTGTGAACGACCACAGAAGGTGCTTGGCATAACCGCCCAGTGCGAGCTTGGGAAGGACGCGCAGCACACCTTCATCGCTCGAAGAGAGCGCGACTCCCGAGTTTAGGCCGAAGGCGCGCAGCGGCAGCCAGACCTGGGCTCCCAAGCTGAGCGAAACGGCGCTCTTGTAGGGCTGACCAAACAGTCGAACCCAAAGACCGATGCGGGGATCACCCACGGCCACACCGTTTGCGGGCTCGGCTCCTGCGGCCTTGGTTCCGCGCTCTAGGAAGGTGATCGGAACGCTCGCGTTGATCTGCACGCGATCAAGAAATGATCCGGCAATGTCAACGTGTCCGAGGAACTGATGTTCGATCACCGAGATGCGTGGCGTAAAGCTCCCATCGCTGCCGATCGAGCCAAACACCAGTGGGTTGTGCGCGTAGTTCAGCGTGATTCCCGCCGCGAAATATCGGGTCGAGGAGTACCACGGATGATCCACCCAGAACGACCATTCACCTGCGGACGTCGGCTCATAGCGGTTGACAGCAAATCCCTTGTAAAGGGTGCTTTGGGCGCTGGCGCTGGACTCACCGAACAGTGAGCAGCAGAGCGCGCCGATAACGGCCAGTGATTTCACAAATGATCGCCAAGACTTCACAACAGAACCTCCAATGCGATGAGCGATACGGAGACGCACGCTTTCAGGTGTATGCAGGTGACTGAGCTGACTTGAAGATGCGGCAGGGGATCGGATCTCTCTGCTCGGCACAGCACAGCACAGCACAGCGTTTGCCAGTATCGCCTAGATTTAATGTCTAGTGGTATGGAAAGATCAGGTTAATACCCGTGTGAGCGTGGCCCAGATCTACCGCCGCTGTAGTTGTCGTTCCTTCACTGGGACGGTGTGCAGTTGTGCAGAGCTCTTGCGCTGTGAATGTAGGAATGCGAAAAGCGCGTAGGATAGGAAGAGCTGGAGGATTCATCAGCATGGCGAGTTCGATGCGCTCTGTTTGGAAGTGGACGGCGCGAGTTCTGCTTTGGATGTTCGGGCTCGCGATGTTTTTCGGGTTGTGCGTCTGGCTATACCTCCGCGGCAGTCTGGCTCAGCTTTCGGGGACCGTACACGTCGCCGGACTGACAACTGAAACGACGGTGACGCGTGATGAACAAGGCATTCCCACGGTGAAGGCCGGAACGCACGCCGATGCGGTGTACGCGCTTGGGTTTGTGCATGCGCAAGAGCGATTCTTCGAAATGGACACACTTCGCAGAGTTGCAGCGGGCGAGCTGGCAGAGTTGATTGGGGAAAAAGCACTACCCATCGACAAAAGGACACGGGTGCATCGGTTTCGGGCCCGGGCGAGCGCCGCGATCTCCAAACAGAGTGCGGAAGACCTCGCGCTCGCCGATCGGTATGTGCGCGGCGTAAATGACGGACTGGCCGCGCTTGCGACCAAGCCTTTTGAGTATGCGCTGCTGCGTCTCGATCCGGCGCCATGGCGGATGGAAGACACGCTGCTTGTGGTGTGGGCGATGTACTTTGACCTGCAAGGGAACTTGCAGCCGCGCGAGGTTGGCAGAGGATACCTTCGCGATCACACAACTCCGGAACAGCTCGCATTTTTGCTTCCTACCTCCAGCAAATGGGAAGCTCCGCTCGATGCAGATGTGATTGCGGAGTCACCACCTCCGATTCCCAGCACTGCACCGAGCTGGCTTGGGTCGAAAGGAAGGAATGCGCTGTCCATGCGTGACACGCTGCGAACAGCGGTTGGGAGCAACAACTGGGCCCTGTCTGCATCGCGAACGACTGACGGTCGCGCGATTGTTGCCAATGACATGCACCTCGGAATCCATCTGCCCCACATCTGGTTCCGGGCTTTTCTGGAGTTTCCGGGCCCTGATGGCGCACCGGTTCGAATTGGGGGCGTGACTCTTCCTGGTGCGCCCGCAGTCGTGGTTGGGAGCAATGGAAAGGTCGCGTGGGGATTTACCAATAGCTATGGGGACTATCTTGATCTCGTCGAGCTTGAGCGCGATCCACAGAATCCTCTGCGCTTTCATACCGGAAAAGAGTGGGAAACCGCGCAGGAGTTCCCCGAGACGCTGAAAGTGAAAGGGAAGTCGCCAGAGACCTTGATCGTCAAACAGACTTCGATCGGACCAATCCTTGAGGTTCCTTCGCATGTGTACGCCGTCCACTGGATCGCCCACGATCCTGGTGCAGTGAACATGGGGCTTGTGAAGATGGTCGCTGCCAAGAATCTCTCGGAAGCACAGGCCATTGGGAATCGGGCCGGAATTCCCGCCCAGAACATGGTTGCAGCAGATCGGGAAGGGCACATTGGCTGGACGATCGCGGGACCGATTCCAGCGCGGAGTGCGAGCTATTCCTCCACATTTCCGTTCAAGTCGAGTGAGTCGGCGCTGGGTTGGTCGCAGCCGCAGTCCGCGGATGCGTATCCTCGAGTGATCGACCCACCGTCCGGACAGCTTTGGACCGCCAACGCACGACAACTCTCCGGCGGATCCTATGCGCTTTTGGGTGATGGAGGAGCGGATCCGGGGCCCCGCGCACAGCAGATTCGCGACGACCTCACCGGGCTGCGCAAGGAGAGTTCACGAATCGATGAGAAAGCCGTGTATCAAATCGCGCTGGATGATCGTGCCGTGTACCTGGCGACCTGGCGAGCGCGTGCGCTGGCTGTTCTGGATGAAGAAGCGCTGCGTGGGAATCCGCGCCGCGCAGAGTTCCGCCGACTTCTGGAGTCAAGTTGGGACGGCCATGCGAGCGTAAACTCCGTCGGATACCGACTGTCACGAGGATTCCTGAGCGCTCTGTATGAGGAGTTTTTTGGGCAGATTGACATCACGCTACAGGCGCTTGTTCCGGGCTGTGATTTTGATACGGCAAGCTCGCGCTGGCAGATCGTGATCGAACGGCTGCTCGATGAAAAACCGCCCGGTTGGGTACCTGCAGGACGGAAGGACTATCGCGAAGTACAGCTTGCTGCGATTGATCGGGTGATTTCACTCCTTGAAAAGGACGGAACGGCCCTTGGCAATGCAACCTGGGGCGCGCGCAATGCAACCCAGATTGAGCATCCGTTCGCAACAGCGGTTCCGTTTCTGCGGCGGTGGCTGGCAGCCCCTTCGATTCCGCAGGCTGGTGATGGTGACATGCCGCGCGTGGCCGGTCCGCGTTTTGGTCAGTCCGAGCGGCTCGCAGTGTCACCGGGACATGATCGCGATGGGATTTTCAACATGCCGGGTGGACAGAGCGGGCACCCCCTAAGTCCCTTCTTTCTGGCTGGGCATGCAGCGTGGCTGCGTGGCGATCCGACGCCATTTGAGCCTGGTGGAGAACGCTTCAAGCTGACGTTTTCTCCCAGGTAGCGCAGTCGGTGCGATGACGCGCATCATTTGCCACCCGTACGGCTGGCGCAGCAAGTAAGGTACAATCCGGCAACCATCGAGAGGGATACACCATGGCGCTTTTGGAAAACGTTCTGATTGCACTTGAAAAACGGCGTCCTCGACCGGTCCCCGCGGATCGGAGCAACCCGTTTCTGGAAGGGAACTTCGCTCCGGTTGGCAAGGAGTCCGATTTTCCTTCGCTCGAAGTCACTTTCGGAAAGCTACCCGAAGACCTGCGCGGCGCTCTATATCGAATGAGTCCGGCACCTCGCTATGAGCCGATCAATCGGAGCCTCTATCACTGGTTTGACGGCGACGGAATGATCGACGCGTTTTTCTTCGATGGAAAGCAGGTCGCACACAAAAATCGCTGGGTACGTACTGAAAAACTGGCCATCGAAGAGAGGGCAGGGCGCGCACTGTTTGGCGGACTACGGGATCTCGCCAGCTCGACGCAGCTCGCGGGTTTCTTTGGGCTTGGCTTTACGGCGGAGGAGATGCTGCGGCTCCAGCTCGGATCGTACCTGGGACAGCGTCCAAGCCAGGATCAGATTGCGCGGATTCTGCGTTCCATGGATCGCAGCAACACCAGCATTCAGCTCCTTGCGGGAAAGCTGCTCTCACTCGTGGAAGGCTCAGGGGCGCACGAGATCGATCCCCAAACACTGGCAACCCTCGGGCGCTTTGATTTCTCTGGAGCGCTCGATCCGCTCAGGGGAGGAATGGTTGCTCACCCCAAAGTCGATCATGAATCCTCGACAGTCTACACCTTCGGATACTGGGGTGATCGCGGAGGCGTAAGCTACTACGTCTTTGGCCGCGATGGCTCGCTGCGGCTGCGTAGAGACATCACCCTTCCTTATTCAGCCATGATGCACGACTTCAGCGTCACTGAGTCGCGGGCGATCTTCTACCATATGCCAGCCGTCCTTCACATGGAGGACTTGAGCAGTCCCGATACCATCCGCTGGGAACCGGAAAAAGGCGCGCGACTCGTCGTGGTTGGTCGTGAAGATCCGCAGAGTCCGCTTCACATGTTTCATCTTCCGCCCTGCTACATCTTCCATCCGCTCAACGCGTTTGATGATGGAGATGCAGTCGTGCTTGACGTTGTCAAGTACCCGCGGCTGCCGCTGTTCGGTCCAGTTGGGAGTTCCCCTGAGGATCGCCCCACGGAGGAGATCCCCGGACGGCTCACCCGCATGCGTCTGGAATTGGGAACTGGGAAGATCACGGAAACCGTACTCGATGACGTCGCGTGTGAGTTCCCAACCTGCGATCCGCGCTATGCCACCCGTCGACATCGGTATGGCTTTCTCGCTGCGCGGCTGGGACAAACCACCGGAGAAGGTCCGTTTAACGCGATTGGCTTTGTCGACTTTCAGAAGGTGTCGATACGTTATCGCAACCTGGGCCCGTCGAGTTTTACAAACGAGCCGCTCTTTGTCCCACGAAAATCGGACTCAGCCGAAGGCGACGGATATCTGCTGAGCACCGTGTTTCATGCCAAGGAAAACGCATGTGATCTGCTGATTCTGGATGCCCAGAATATCGAGGCAGAGCCCGTTGCGGTGTTGCGAACCAAGCAGCGCGTTCCCTTTGGTTTTCACGGCACCTTTGTCAGCGCTCCGCCGTCCTAAAGTCGGCCCCCACCGCGGGGCGTTGCGGTTTCCTACGTTCCTGCGGTGGCTTCGGTGTGGCGGCGTTTCCAGATGAATGCATCTACGATGTAGTGATGGAACGTCAGCGTCAGCCCGATGGTGATGGCAGACGGAACGGCAGTATCGACCAAGAACCGATCAAGAGACATTCCCAGTCGTGGCAGCACATAGTAGAGCGGCAGTGCGAGGACTACGGACGCAAGTCCATACAGCGCCGTTCGCGATCCACCAGGCTGTGACAGCCACGAAAGCGTGCGCGACGTGGGGTCGATTCCTTTGGCGAATCGCCAGCGGTTGTACAGCCAGACAAAGACAATGTACTGCACGTTGTGCCACACGTTGACGAGCAGCCAGCCCGAGCACATTTCGTCGACCAGAATGTAACCACCCAGGTATACGACCAGATGCGAAGTCATGTAGAGCGTATGCCCGAGCGCAAGCTGCCCGCGCCGATAGGCCTTCACGCGCGTGTAGAAAAAATGCAGCCACAGTACGGCGCTGCCAGCGGCGCCTAGCATCACCAGCCACAACGGGATCTGGGGGAGCCAAAATGGCTGGAACAGAAACTCGGATGGCTGCTGCGAACAGCGATGCAGCAGACCCCAGACCGGAACGGACCAAATCGTGACTTGGGACAGGAAAGCAGAGTCCCAAGGGAGTCCTCCCGCCCGACGGCGGTACTGCTGCGCAAGACCCCAGCTTTGGCGCACGGTGTGATGCCACTGGCCGACAAAGTACAACGCGTAGATACCCGCAAGTCCGTAGCGGAAACCGACCGCAAACAGCGTTGCGAGTACAAACGGTGGTACACAAAGAGTCAGCGCTCGAAATCGCCTTCGATCATCAGGACTCCCTAGCAGCCGCGTGTACGTTGCGACGAGATGTTCGTACCCAAACAGCCAGGTGTGAATGGTCAGCATCGGCCAAAAGAGATCCGGCCAGTACACTGTGATCAGCGACATCGTGCTGGCCAGCAGCGCGATCCCTGCGATGAATCCCAGATCAAAGCGCGGTCCAGAAAGCCACGCGGACACAATGTGGGGCGCTGCTTTCACCGGCGATGAAGTCATCGTGTTCCTGGTTGCCGCTCGGGGGGAGTCGCGCGATGTCCTCTACAACTGTAGAGGGAATTTACGTTACGGCCCCTGGCGGTAGCTGCGGACGGGGTGGTGCCTGACAGACACTCTTGTCTCCAACCTTGACGCAGCTCGAGTGTGGCTGGCACTCCGATGCATTTTTGCAGGCCTCGCCATCATTCTTCTTTTTGGGATCATGCGGGGGACGCGCTTCGCTCTTCGCTTGGGCGGGCTCGCGCGCCATGTCTGCGTGGGCAAGCGACATGTGGGATGCCGTACCGATCAGTGCTCCGATCATAAGCGCAGCCGAGAACATCGTGGCGGTGGTAAGTCTGCGAAACATGGGCTCCTGACTCCTATCGTGGGGTTTCATGCACAGCGTTTGCGCGAGAAGACCACTGCCATTGTACATTCGCTTCGCTGCGGAGTCAGATCTAGTTCTATTGCGCTCGCCACTATGCACGGCGACGTCTCTGGGCGTAGGCGATTCCATTTTGCAGCTGATTCAGGCAGACGATTCCGCCCAAATCGACGCCCAGACTCACCAGTGTTTGGGCCACCTCGGCGCGAATGCCGGTGATGATCGCGACGGCGCCCAGAAGCTGGAGTGCTCGTGCCGTCCGTACGAGCGTACCCGCGACGCTGGTATCAATGTGGCGTAGACCGGTGATGTCGAGAATGACAAACCGAGCTTGGGTATCCTGTGCGCCACTGAGCGCTGTGTCGAGAATCTGGTTGGCGCGATCGGAATCCACCGTACCAATGAGCGGCATGACCACCACATCGGAAGAGATCGGAATGAGCGGCGTGGCCATCTCGGCGAGGCGGGCTTGCTGCGTACGGATGATGCGCTCGTTTAATTCGGCGCGATCTTGTTCACTTCGGGTCCGGTCTTGAAGCTCGCGCTGCAGGCGACGATTCATGTCGTCCAGCTCGTCGCTGCGTCGCTTCAGGGTCTGGTTTGCGGAGTGAAGCTCTGCGGTTCTGGATGCAACCTCTGCTTCCAGCTTTTCATTGGCTTCATGCATCGCCGCCGAGGTCGCACGCAGCCGTTCATAGAGCCGCGCATTCTCGAGGGCAATTGCAACTTGCGCGCACAAGAGTCGCAGAAGCTCAATGCGTTCCTGGGTGAAGACATCGCGGACGATTCCGTTTTCCAGATACAGAACTCCGGTGAGTTTGTTCTGATGAAGGAGCGGCATACACAAGATCGACCGTGGCTGTCTGCCGCGCAGGTACGGATCAGCTGCGAACCGTGCGTCTTGATGTGGATTGGATAGGATCAGCGTGTCGCGCGTGTGAATGGCCAGTCCAACGACGCTGGTGGCGATTTCTCCGTCACATTTTTCCAGCGGAAGCAACAGTCCGACCCGGACAACATCGGGTTCAATGCTGGCAATCGCCGCCACGATCGACTTGGCCGAAGCAGGCTCTTTTCCCGGCGGATTCCCATCGACTGTATCGCGCAGAACCAGCACACCCCGCTGGGCTCCCGAGTTGGTCAGGACGATTCCCATCACTTGCTCGAGGAGTCGATTCATCTCGATCTCACTCGCGATGGCTTGCGCTGCTTTGAGCACGGTTGCAACGTCAAGGAGTCGTTCCGTGACCTCGCGCGATGTGCTTGGTGGTATCTGGCGATCGGTGGTGTCAGGTGCCGAGTCAGTCACAAGCAGGGCCAGCGACGGACGAATTGGCGCAAGCAGCGTGTCAAATCGAGACGACAGCTCTGTGCTACCCCAGCTTTGTACGTAACGCTGTCCAAGGGCCAGATACATGGCCGCTGGCCGTGGTCGCCGCACTGCCAGAAGACAGCGCGCAGCGAGATCGCAACAGAGCGCCGCGTAGTGCGGAAATCCGTTCAGCTCAGCCGCATTGATGGCGGCGTCATACTCTGCAAGCGCAGCCAGAATGTTGCCATCGAGACGGAAACGCTCTGCTTTGACCGCTCGGAACTTTGCCTCGAAAGTCTCTGGACTTCCTTTGGCCCAGCGCGCCAGTCGTTCAAGATCTGCTTCAATGGTCGCGGTCCATTCGGCCTTTTGATCGTCGCTGACCTCGTGATCTGTCTCCATGAGCGATCGCAAAAGGGTAAGGGCGCGGAAGAAATGGAATGTCGATTCGATCGGCATGGCCATGACCGCACCAAGAGTCGGAACCACTGCCTCGCAGGAGGCGCGCGCTCTGGGCAGATCGTCGCGGAAGTACGCCCGCATGACATCGATGATGTGCCCAAACGCGATGCCACAGCCAAAGCTTGCATCCGCAATGATCTTCCGGCTCGCCGCGTCGTCATAGCCGGGCTCGTCCAGATCGAGCGAGGATGCGGTTTTTCCCATCAGACTGCGGAAGAACTGCTGCTGAAGTCGAATGGTCTGATACACAGCCTCGTTGCGTGTCTTTTTGGAAAAACGAGCGAAGCGGTCCGATTCCGCGAGGACATCTTCCAGCGGCATTCCGATCTCGAAAAGCTGCCAGATCGTCTCAAATGCCAGATAGTTGGCGTAGACGTAATCACCGGCTTGCTGGCACGCGATAAACGCGCGTTCCAGAATCGGTAGATCGGTCCGGATGTGGTTCACCCAGAAGTTGATGTGGTCGCCGTGAAGGTGCAGCAGCGTTCCGCGCAGACGAATGTCATGCAGTTTTTCGTTAAGTCGGATCGACATCTCCGAGAAACGGAAACCAGCTTGGGGATCGCCAAATACGGCAACCAGCATGAATCCGTAGACGCTGTAGGCAAAGCATGAGGCCGGCGTGTTGCCATGCTGAAGGGACAGGTTCAGCATCTTGAGAGCGATGAAAGGAAACGCTTCTGGCTGTCCGATGTATGCGCAGGGAGCCGCATTGACCAGCAGTTCGATCACAATCTGAATCTTTGGATCTTCGACGATTGGTGCGTCAATGATCTGCTCGATTGTGCGGTCCCCAAGGTTGCGCGGAATCGCCGCAACCTCCTCTCCGATCGCGGCATTGGCAGACTCTGCACTTGGCGGCAGGACGACATCCAGCGCGGAGAGCATTCGTTCCGCAAGCTGCATGCCTTCTCGATAGCGCCCTGCGACTTGGTAGAGCTTCAATCGGAGGCAGGTTGCTTTTGCTCGCTCGAGGACAGTCTGGGCCAGCGTATCCACGCGGTCGAAGCAGCGCTCCGCCGCTTCAAAGTGACCACACAGCGACTCAGACTCCGCCAGGCCCAAGAGCAGCTTGATTCGCAGCGCTTCATCGAGCGTGGTCCCGTCTGTCTCACAGAGGGAGAGGCCGATGCGGAAATACTCTGCTGCAGTTGGGAATGCGGCTCCTTCTCGTGCTCGGGTACCGGCCCGAAAATTCAGTACCGCAACAGAGAGCCTCTCACTGGGATCTGTGATCAGCGATTGCGCCGCATTGAAATGGTTGGTGACTGCGAACAGACGTGAACCATCGTCAGACACACCGACCGCGGCATCGATGGACGCGAGCAGAAGTCGGCCAATCCGCAGGCGGACCGCCGCCCGTTCTCCTTCTGTGATCAGCGAGTAAGCGGCCTCGTGAATGCGATCGTGCACAAAGCGATAGAATGCGCGGGACTGACCGGCAATTCCCTCCTCTAACAGGGCGACATACTTGCGCTCGGAAAGAAGCGGCTGGATGAGTCCGTCGTGCAGCGCCCCCTGAAGCGAGGTGACAATCGACTCCACAGGCTGCTCTGCGATCACGGACAGGGTGTGAAGGTCAAACTCATGCCCGATGCAGGCGGCCAGTTGCACGCTCAGTTGTGTCTGTTTTGGGAGCAGCCTCAACCGTCCGGACATGAATTCAATCACGTTGTCGGTGACGTTTCGCGCTTCGATTTCGGCGAGACTCCACTCCCAACATCCGCCTTCGGTTGAAAAAGAAAGGAGTCCATCGCGGTAGAGTGACGTCACGAACTGTCCGGCATAAAAGGGATTGCCTTGCGTCTTGGCAAAGACGCAGCGCGCAAGTGGCGCGACAGTCGTTGCTGGCATCTTGAACGAGTCGATCAGGAGGTGCAGCAGATCTTCGAGTCGAAGGGGTGCGAGCTGGATCTCTTTGACTGCCGCTCCCTCGCGAAGGAGTGTCCGCAGCGTGATCTTCAGAGGATGGGAATCATCCACTTCATTGTCGCGATAAGCACCAACGATGAGAAGTCCTTGCGGTGCGCCTTGCGTGAACAAGACTTGGAGGAGCCGTAAGGACGCCGGATCGGCCCACTGCAAATCGTCGAGCACCAATACCAACGGCTGTCCGTTTTGCCCAAATGCACGGATCAGCGCATCAACGGAGAGGTCAAATCGGTTTTGGGATTCGGCGGGGCCAAGCGCAGCCGCTTCTGGGAGCGGGCCGAGGAGCGTTCCTAGCTCGGGGATCATCGGGGCCAGCGCCGAAGCCGACTCTCCCAGTGCCGTGGCCAGGCGCTTCCGCCATTTCTCTACCGATGCCGCATCCTGCGCGAGGATTTGCTGGAACAACTCGCGCAGCGCATGTGCGAGCGAACTAAACGGTGTGTTGCGATGCAGTTGATCGAATTTTCCACCTGCAAACAGCCCGCCCTTTTCCATCAGCGCTTTGCGCAGCTCGGAAACAAGTGCGCTCTTTCCGACGCCGGAATAGCCCGAAATGAGCGCCAGACACGACTCTCCTGCACTCACTTGCTCGAAGATCTGCAACAGCTCAGCGCGCTCGGAATCGCGACCGTACAGCTTGTGGGAAAGTACAAGTTCATACGGAAAGTCGCGGCTCCCAATTGCGAAGGTCGATGGAATCGGTTCGCTTCGCTTGAGGTATGCGGCGCACGCTTCCAGATCAGTTCGCAGTCCAAGTGCGCTCTGGTATCGCTCCTCCGGTGCCTTTGCCAGGAGCTTCATGACGATGGCGGACAGCGCTTCCGGAATCTGTGGATCGCGCAGATGCGGTGCCAGGGGTCGCCGTGCGACGTGGCTGTAGAGAAGCTCCATCGGATCAATGGTAGAAAATGGGAGAACCCCGGTGAACAGCTCGTACAGGAGGACCCCAAGGGAGTAGAGGTCGCTTCGCCTATCCGGGGACAGGTTGACGCGCCCGGTTTGCTCGGGTGATAGATATGCGAGCGTACCTTCCAGGCCCCCCTGGCCCACCGCGTGGGCTGCGACGTGTCCCACCCGCGTCGCGATTCCAAAGTCGAGGATGCAGACCTCCCCAGTCTGCGCATCAAAGAAGACGTGATGGGGCTT
>CAYTGC010000113.1:0-15626 GCA_964437195.1 uncultured Myxococcales bacterium
TGAATCCGAGCTATCTGAAGATGCCGTGGATGCATGCCAAGCTGACGTTTGTCCTCGGACTCCTCGTGAGCCACGGCCAGGCGATGTACTACCGGCAGCGGCTTATCGAAAACCCGACTGCGTATTCCCACAAGAAGTTCCGTTTCCTAAACGAAGTTCCCACCTTGATGATGATCGGCATCGTCATCATGGTCATCGTCCGCCCGTTTTAGCCCGTCGGGCCGGAGCACTTCCGGTGTTGCCTCGACAGCGCAAAATCCCCTGACTTGCGCTATACCTTCTAGCAATGGCCAAACGCAGTACCGAAAAAAACTCGCGCAGCGGACTCGTCCTTCCCGGACAATCTCGTCGGGGGGCGCGGATCTATCGGATCGTCCGCACCGTCATCTTGCTTGCGCTTTTGGGCGTCTGTCTTTCGATGATCGCAGTGGGTGGGATCTTTCTTTACTACACCTCTGATCCGTCGCTGCCAACCATCGACACAATCTCGGACTACCATCCGAAGGTCACCACGCGCGTGCTCGCTTCGGACGGTCAGCTCATTGGCGAGATCTTCGAAGAGCGCCGCACCGTGGTCCCGCGTGATCGGATTCCGCGCGTTGTGATCGATGCGTTTGTCGATGCTGAGGACGCGCAGTTTTTCGAGCACCACGGACTAAACTACATCGGCATGGTTCGGGCCGTGTTGCAGAGCCTGGTGCAGGCGCGGCACTTGCGTGGTGCGTCGACGCTGACCCAGCAGCTTGTCAAGACCTATGTCCTAAAGAGCAGTGAGCGGAGTCTGAAGCGCAAGGTTCAGGAAATGTATCTGGCGCTTCGGCTCGAAAAGAAGCTGAGCAAAGACGAGATCATTTGGCTCTACCTAACACAGATCTACTTTGGCCATGGTCGATACGGAATCGAAGAAGCCGCGCGGTTTTACTTTGGGAAGTCTGTTGCTGACGTAAATCCAGGGGAAGCAGCCGTGCTGGCCTCGCTTCCCAAAGGACCAGAAGAGATCTCTCCGCGTCGCAATCCCGATCGCGCCAAGCTGCGCCAGCGCTACGTCCTTTCGCAGATGGCGCGGTATCATCACCTGTCCGATGCCGAGGCCGTTCGCTATGCAGAAGCGCCGATTCAGCTTACCAAAGAGCCGACACCGCTGGGTCTGTTTGCCCCTGAATACGTCGAAGAAGTCGAAAAAATCCTCGTCGAGAAGTATGGTCAGGAGAAGATTCCCTATCTGGGTCTGAATGTGCGGACCGCTTGCAATGCCGAGGTTCAGCGCGCCGCGAGAGTCGCCCTGGATGCTGGTCTTTCACGCATTGATGAACGGAACGGATATCGGAAAGCCGTTCGCAAGCTCGAAGGAAACGATCGCAAAAAACACCTCGAGGACTTGAAAAAGGACTTCCCTTCCGGTCCCCCCATGGGCCGAGTTGTGGAAGGCGTGGTGATCAAGGTCGTCGACGGTGAAAAGGGAAGTGGCTGGGCGATGGTAGACCTTGGTGCGGTGCAAGGGAATCTGCCGCTCCCACTGTCTGGGGACCGCTACAATCCGAAAGGAATTGCCGCAACCCAGCGCTATTCCGAAGGCGATGTGGTCAAGGTGAGAATTGGCCGAATTGGCAAAGAGGGTCCGTTTCTGGTGCTTGATGCCGGGCCGCAAGGGGCGGTGGTGGTCATCGACCCGGAAACGCGGCAGGTGCTCGCGATGATCGGTGGTCACGGCTATCTGCGTGGCAGCTTCAATCGCGTTCTGCGCGCCAAGCGGCAGCCCGGTTCGGCGTTCAAGCCGTTTGTGTTTGCGACGGCGTTTGAGTCGCGGCGCTACACCGCAGCGAGCATTTTGAATGACTCGCCCCAGGTGTATGACCTTCCTGATCTAAAAGCGTGGGCTCCTAAGAATGCAGGCGCGCACAACACCAACTTTATGGGGCCGGTGCGGCTGCGGATCGCGCTTGCCCAGTCGCTAAACACGGTGGCATCGCAGCTGATGTACGATCTAAAACCACCGCCGGTCGCTGCGATGGCCAAGTCGCTTGGGATTGAGTCACCGCTGGAAGAGACCTATGCGCTGGCGCTGGGGGCTTCGGTGGTGACTCCTTTGGAACTGACCAATGCCTACGCGACCCTCGCTGCCAAAGGGCGACGTGGCGATCCGCTGTGGATCTTGCAGGTCGGAACTGAACCGCCGCTGCAGAGCGATCTCCATCAAGCGGTCTCACCTGAGCTGGCATTCCTCATGAGCCATGTGATGCAGAGCGTGATTGAGGAAGGAACCGCGATAGGAATCAAAGGCAAGCTGCGAAGACCAGCGGCAGGAAAGACCGGAACCACCAATGCAAACCGGGATGCCTGGTTTGTTGGTTACACGCCAGATCTCGTCGCTGGGGTATGGGTTGGATTTGATGACTCGCGATCCCTTGGGGAAAAGGAACAGGGTGCCCGTTCGGCACTCCCTATCTGGCTGGACGTGATGCAGGTCGCGACCAAAGATCGCCGCGTACAGAACTTCGTGCAGCCCGCAGGCGTGGTGATCCAGAACATCGATCCGGCAAGCGGCAAGCTGCCTGCACCGGGGGCTCCGAGCATCGAGGAAGTCTTTTTTGCCGGAACCGAACCGACCGAACAAGCCGCGGCTCCAGGTGAGACAAGCACTGCGACCTGGAACATGAATCAGGACTAAGCACAGACTCCTTTGCCGATGTCTGTGCAGCGACGATTCCGTTTCCTCTCTGTCACGTCTCTGTGGCGATCGTGCGTCCAGATTGTTACCTGATTGATACAATCACGTAACGGACTTGCCACATCGCGTTTGTCCCGGATGCCTAAACTGCTAGCCAAACAACTGAGCTGGCATCCAGATGGCATTACGAAAGAACGCGAAGTGGGCGACGCTGTCGATCGGTGTGGGAGTCTTTTCCTTCCTCTTGGGAGTTCCTGCTGCGGTGTACGGTGCACAAGAGGACGCCGCGCCCGCGCCCTCGCCCGTTCCTGCGCCCGCGCCTGCTCCTGCGCCCGCGCCTGCTCCTGCGCCCTCTCCCGTTCCTGCGCCTGTTCCCACGCCTGCGCCTGTTCCCACGCCGGTTCCTCCTGCCGCGCCTGCTTCTGAGCCTGTGGCCAAACCTGCGGAGGAAGCGGTTGCAGCGCCGATTCCCCAAGTGGCCAAGCAAGCGGCCAAAGTCAGCGGTCGTGTCGTCGAAAAAGCAACTGGAGACGGGATCTACGATCTGTCTGTCGAAGTGGTGGGAACCGACATCAAGACGACCTCCAATGAAAAGGGCGAGTTCACCCTGTCCTTGCCGGCGGGCTCCTATTCACTCGATTTCGTCTCGGAGTTTTACGACAAGCAGCGCATCTCGATCACGGTTCCAAGTGGTGGAGATCTGGTTCTGACCGCTCCGGTTGCACTGAAGCTCAGTGGGACGCAAGCCGAAGTCACTGCAGAAACGGTGGTGATTCGTGAACCGGATCTCAAAGGAGCCGCGGCGCAGCTTCAGAGCCGGCGGGAAGCAACGACGGTCAGTGATTCCGTCAGCAGCGAGGACATCCGCAAGTCCGCGGACAGCAGCGCTTCCCAAGTTGCAAGTCGCGTCGTCGGAGCCACTGTGGTTGGCGATCGTTTTGTCTATGTGCGCGGACTTGGGGAACGCTACTCCAGCACACTCCTACACGGTCTGCCGCTGCCGAGTCCAGAGCCCGAGCAGCACGCGGTTCCTTTCGACATTTTTCCTGCCGCACTTCTGTCTAGCTTGAGCGTGGTAAAGACTGCAACGCCCGATCTGCCTGCCGACTTTGCCGGGGGATCGGTAGAGATTGCGCTGCAAGAGTTTCCTACCCAGCGGGTAGCCCACGTCGGATTAGGAATCGGCGGGAACATGCAGACGGTGTTCCAGCCGATGCTGACGCAGCGCGGTGGACGGAGCGACTTTCTCGGGTTCGATGATGGATCGCGCGCGGTTCCTGCCGGAAAGCTGACAGGCGCGGAGCTTGGTCGCGCATTTTCGGACAACTGGTCTCCGTACCGGCAGACACGCGGTGCGGCAAACTACGCACTGTCGGCTTCCTTTGGCGATCGGGCAGAAGTCGGCGGCAAGCGGATCGGTTATCTGTTTGCGCTGCACTACAGTGCAGATGCGCAGACGCGCGGCGAAGAGCTTCAGGTCTTGAATCTGGTTGATACCGCACAAGGCCCGCAGCTAAAGCCACTGGTTCAGTTTGGCAGCGAGGAAAACGCGTTTGCGGAAGGGCGCGGAAAGTACTCTGTTCGCTCGACCGAGGGAGTCAACTGGGGCGCGCTAGGAACCGTGGCGGTACAGCTTGCGCCGCTGCATCGCTTGTCGCTAAGTGCTCTGTTTTCGCAGACCTCCGATCGGGAATCGCGGATCTATCAAGGCTTTTCCCAAGAGCAATTTTCGGAAGTCTGGAACAGTCGCTTGCGGTTCATCGCGCGCAGCCTGGGCCTTGTGCAGCTTCGTGGCACGCATCACTTCGAACCAAGCGGTCGCAGTCCATCCGATCTCGACTGGGCCGCAAGCTACTCGGCTGCTGCCCGAGAGGAACCGGACAATCGCGAGGTGACGTATCTGAAAAAGGACGATGGCCTGTTCCACTTCACGCCCAAAGGTCAGAGTGGTCAGCGCTTCTTCGCCCACAACCTGGAGCACCAGATCGCGGCGCGGCTCGATTTTTCGCAGAACTTCAAGCAGTGGAAGGGTCTTCAGTCGGCGTTGAAAGTGGGTGCCGCGGCGCGGGTGCGAATCCGTGATTTCTCAGCGCGGCGCTTCAAGTTTGGTTTCGGAGGACTGGGGGACATCGACGACACGCGGCCTCCGGAAGAGATCTTTTCTGCCGAGCATCTGGGCTCTGCAGTAGACGTTCGTGAAAATACCAACACGGCAGACAGGTACTCTGCTCGCCAAGGTGTCTATGCCGCCTATGCACGCGTAGATCTGCCGGTCGCGAGCAGTGTAAGTCTGTCCGGTGGTCTGCGGTTTGAAGCGGCGCAGCAGCGGCTGTATTCCTTTGATCCACAGAATGCAGATCAGCCGATTGCGGTCGCGCTGGATACCTACGATCCACTGCCGTCGCTCAACTTGGTGATCAAGCTAAACGCAAAGATGAATCTGCGTGCCGCAGGATCGATGACGGTGGCGCGTCCAGAGTTTCGCGAGCTGGCTCCCTTCCAGTTTACCGACTTTTTTGGTGGTGAATTGGTGCAAGGAAATCCGCAGCTTCAGCGAACCAGAATCGGCAGTGCAGACCTGCGTTGGGAGTGGTTTCTGGGCGGTGCGGACGTGATCGCACTGAGCGCGTACGGAAAGTACTTTGATGCACCGATCGAGACGACGATCAGCGCTGGCGGAAACCTGATTCGCAGCTTTGCCAACGCACGGGCAGCGTACAACTTTGGTGGAGAGCTGGAAGTTCGCAAAGAGCTTGCAATCGGAGAGCGCGGTCTGCGCGGTGTTTCCATTGGCGGGAACTTTTCGCTCCTCTACTCGCGAGTCGATTTGGAAGGAACCGCCGGCCAGCAGACCAGCAAAGTCCGGGCGCTGCAAGGACAGTCTCCCTACGTTGTGAATCTGTTCGCAGAGCTGGACCGCGCCGAGTGGGGTACGCAGGTTCGTCTTCTATACAACGTGTTCGGTGAGCGGATCGATCAAGTCGGTGCGTTTGGTCTGCCCGACAAGTTCGAGCAGCCGCGGCATCAGCTTGATCTGACGGTGTCACAGCGCCTCGGTCGCGGCTTTTCGCTCCGGCTTTCGGCCAAAAACCTCATCAACTCTCCGGTCCAGATCATCCAGCGCGGGGTGCTTGCACAGGCGGGAAATCCCGATGGACAGAAGGTCGAACAGACAACCCTCCGTTACACGACAGGGCAGACACTGAGTCTGTCCCTTTCCTATGACTTGTAAGGCCAAAAGGAGACATGTGAGATGCCTAATATGAAGATGACCACGCAGCGGCTGCGGATGTTTGCTTCCGCGATTTGTCTTTGGGCCGCGTGTGATGACAGCTTGGTCAGTCCGAATCCGGACACGCCTCCGAATCCGACCTGCGGTGGTCTGCCTGCGGAAGTGCTGAGCGGCAACATCACCACCAGCAAGACACTGACGGCGGACAAGCGCTGGCTGCTCTCTGGTCAGGTCAAGGTCACAAATCGCGCGACACTTACGATCGAACCAGGAACCACGGTCTGCGGTGATGCAACCGATCCGATGAAAGTCACCTTTTTGAACATCGATCAGGATGCCAAGCTCATCGCGGATGGCCTGCGTGAAAAGCCGATCGTGTTTACCAGCAGCCGCAAAGTGGGGGAGCGGCGTACGAGCGATTGGGGCGGCGTGGTGCTGCGGGGTCGGGCTGCGATCAACCTACCGCCGGGTGATGGGACTGCTTGCGGAAGCCTCGAAGGGAATGCGGGTTCCTACGGGCCGTGCGGGACGCTACGCAATGATGACTCGAGCGGTGTTCTCCGTTTTGTTCGCATCGAGTTTGCAGGGCGAGAAGTTGCTCCCGACAACGAGCTAAACGGACTGACGTTCGGTGGTGTCGGCAGCGGCACGGTGATCGACTACGTACAAGTCCATCGTGGCTCCGATGATGCGTTCGAGTTCTTCGGTGGGACTGTGAATGTCCGGCACCTCGTTGCCAGCGGAGCGCTCGATGATGCGTTTGACTGGGATCAGGGCTACAGCGGCAAGGGCCAGTTCCTGGTTTCGCAGCAGATCTTGGCCGATGGAAACAACGGCATCGAAGCCGACAACAACCGCGACAACAACTCCCTTATGCCGCGTTCCTCGCCGACGTTCTCCAATCTCACGCTGATTGGAACCGGACGCGGCAGCAGTCCCAAAGGGGAAAAGCGTCTTGGCATGACGCTGCGTCAGGGAACCGATGGTCTGATTCAGAATGTGATCGTCCACGGTTTCACTGCGATGGGCGTTACCATGACGCAGGACAGTACTTGTACTGAGCTTCAGTCGGGCAAACTGACGGTCAACTCTGGCATCTTCTTTGACAACGGACCGGATGCGAGTGGGAATTTGTCGACGGTGACGACGCCATGTGATGTTGCGGCAGCGCTGCGCAAGTCGAGCAATCGCGAGCTTGATCCGATGCTGCGTCGGCCTTACTCCACAGGAAATCAAGGGGCACCTGACTTCCGTCCGCAGCTTGGCTCTCCGGCGCTTACCGACGCGGCGGCGATGCCTGCTGACAGCTTCTTTGTTGCAGCACCGTACGTCGGTGCGTTCGGCGCTTCAGACTCCGATGACTGGACACAGGGCTGGACTTCCTACCCCGAAAACTAGCGTCTGGCAAAGAGGGCGTCTGCCAAAAGCGCGGGGCGGCCAGAAGCTGTGGCAGACCCAAAGTGATTGGCGATGTGGTTCGGCTTGTACAGCGAATCCTTTGTGATATGGTCCGCGCGCCATGCAGATCCTGAAGGCCCGCTTTCACAATCGCGACGAATTCAACGAGGTCTACCATCGTGAACTTCCCAACGGTGGTATGTTCGTTGCGACGACAACTCCTCTTACCGAAAAAGACCCCGTGGTGGTCGAGCTGTTTGTCAAAGGTCTCCCCGGAAAAGTCTTGCTTCGCGGCGAGGTGAAGTCCTGGCGTCCGGCACTTCCGCGTCTGCGCGTGCGGGCCGGTGCTGTCGTCGAATTTCTGTCCGATGAAGCCGATAAGAAAGACTTCATGCTGGCGGCGCTGTCGGGTCAGGTTGTGGCGCGCAAGCGACGCCATCCGCGACTGCCGGTGACAATTCCGGTGACCTTTCATCGTGAAGGAGCGCTCGATAGTCGACCGGGCGAGCTGCTCGAGATTTCGCTCGGCGGTGCGTTCCTACGCAGCGAAGAGGAACTGCCAGCTGTCGGTGACGATGTGGTGGTGGACGTCCTTCTCCCCGGTGGCGCAGTGCCGGTGCCGCTGCAGGGCAAGGTCGCGACCAGCAATGAATCCGGTGTCGGTCTGAAGTTCGTCTACCGCGATGGCGGTGGTTCGCGGCGGATTCGTGAGCTGATTCGTCGTCTCAAAGCGTCGTAGCCTGTCTTGGTTTCACCGCGGTTTTGCGCTTGTGTGCGCCGTCCGCATCCTCGTTCCACCGACGTGACTACCCAATCACTTTTGGGTTTTGTCGTCGATATATGGCCTGCCGATCGGCTATTCTCTTTCTGCGGACCCCTCTAGACTCCGCTACTGCCGATGCGTTCAAACGAAATTGATTTGGCCGCGCTTCTCCGTTTCCGTCCGGACAAAGGACAGCTTCTCCTCGGGAATGAGCGATTCCTGCTGTTTCGACAGGAGGCTTTCGGCTCGCTGCGCAAGCTTCTTTTTGACCAGCTTGGTTCCGATTTGGCGCGCTCGCTGCTGGCGCAGTTCGGTTATCGCAGCGGGTTGGGGGATTATGAGTCGCTGACCGCCAACTATTCCTGGGACACCGAGCTGGATCGGCTCACTGCAGGCCCGACGATGCACTGCTGGGAAGGTCTGGTGCGGGCAACACCGACGGCTCTGAAATACGATCTGGCGGCCCGTGAGTTCCACATGACCGGAATCTGGCAAAGCTCATACGAAGCAGAGCTGCACATGCAGCTTTTCGGGAAGAGCACGACCCCGGTCTGCCACTCACTAACGGGCTATGCGACAGGCTGGGCGACGGCATTTTTTGGATCGCCGGTGCTTGCGATCGAGCCAACCTGCGTTGCGCGCGGAGACGACACCTGTTCCTTCGAGCTGCGTCCGTACGACAAGTTTGGTCCCGAGGCTGATCCGTGGAAACAAGCGCTCCAGCCGGGCCAGTCATCGCTGTTTGAGGTGTCTAATCAGCTCTCGGAGCAGATCTCGACGATCCGTCGGCAGGAAGACCTGATAAGGCGGCTTTCGACGCCGGTGCTCGAAGTCTGGAAAGATGTCTTGGCGGTGCCGATCATCGGCAGCATCGACGAAGTGCGCAGCCACATCTTGATGGAGTCGGTACTGACGGCGGTGGCGCATCGGGCCGCTCGCTGCGTCATCCTCGACATCACCGGCGTTGATTCCGTCGACGCTCAATCGGCAAGATATCTGGTCAGAGTCGCTCGGGCAGCACAGCTTCTGGGAACTCACTGTTTGCTGACAGGGATCTCATCAGCGGTGGCGACCAAGCTCGTCGAAACCGGCGCCGATCTAAGCGGCGTGGAGACCCTCCGCACGCTGAGCGACGGAATACAGGCCTCGCTCCGTCTGCTTGAGGTCGGCGCTGCGAGTGGTCCCGGCAGCAAGGCTCGTCGTCCAGACCTTGGTCGACGCTAGCTGGCCGGGCTCTGCTGATCTAGCTTTTCGGCCAGGGCGTTGGCCTCGTCATGCCGCCCGAGCCCGTGCAGAACTTGCAGCCGCAGCAGCTCGATTCGACGGAGTGGATCTTCCAGCTCGTGCTGGCGATCCTCGGGACGAAGCGTGCGCTCGGCCTGCTGCAGCGCTTCGATCGAGTCTTCGAGGCGCCCCATTTGATAGAGCAGCACTGCCTGCGACAAATAGGCGTCAGACGCCTCGGGCTCCTCGGCAATCAGCTCGCCCAGAACGCGCAGCGCTTCGTCGCTGCGTCCCAGAGAGTGGAGCAAGCTCGCGCGCTCAAAAGCAAAGCTCCGGGGCACAAAGTCAAACCCTGCCACGCAGCTCAGCAGATCCTCGGCTTCAGAATAGACAAAACCGCCCGGGTTTTTCTTGCGCTGCTCGACGGTGTGCTCAAAAGCGCGAAGTGCCCCTTCGCGATCCCCAATCGCCAAAAGAGCCAGCGCGCAGGCGTACGCAGCGGGCCACAGCGACGGCAGCGCTTCGACAGCGGCTTCTAGCTCACCGAGGGCTTGGTCGGGACGACCTCGGCTCACCCGGCTCAGGCCCCCAGCAAGCTGGAGCAGCGGTCGATACGCACCGAGGTGTGGCGCCATCGACTCGGCCAGCTCCTCTGCGGCGCGCTGCTTGTCTGCCAGGATCAACCTTCTTAGCGTCGCCACCGCGCGTGATACCGGCAGAAGTGGAACTTCTTCTGGAAGGTTCGACTTGAGGTCGTCCGCCAGCGCTTGAAGCGCATGCAGATCGATCCCGATCCGCCGTCCGAGCGCAAGCGCCGTACGCACATCGACGAGCGCCGCCATCATGCCGCCCGACTGCTGGGTCGCTTGGGCCCGCAAGTAGTAGAGCTGCGGTTCAGTCGGAACAGCTTCGACAAGTTGCTCCAGAATTGTCAGCGACTCTGCCGTGCGACCCAGCGAAAGCAGCTGCTCGGCCCGTGCCGCTAGGTCCATAAGCGACGGTGAATCAGTCTGGTTGGTCGTCTCTGCGTTACTCATGGCATGAAGGTAGGATAGATAGTGTACCATCCGGCGCGCTTTGCACGAAACCCTCCAAGGAGATCGTCGTCCCATGACCCCTGATGCTCCCTCGCTCGAAACGCTGGAAGTCCTTGCTCGACGGATTCGTCGTTACTCGATCCTGGCCACCACCAAAGCGGGATCAGGCCATCCTTCGTCGTCGATTTCGGCGGCAGAGCTTGTAACGGCCCTGTTTTTTACCGCGCTCCGCTACGACTTTTCCGACCCCAAGCGCCTCGACAACGATCGCTTTGTGCTCTCGAAAGGGCATGCCGCGCCGGTGCTTTACGCTGCCTGGGCAGCCGCGGGGCTGATCAGTGAGGCGGACCTGCTGTCGCTGCGACGGCTCGATAGCATCTACGAAGGCCATCCAACACCGCGGATTCCGTGGATTGATGTCGCGACGGGTTCTCTCGGACAGGGCTTGCCCAATGCGATCGGCATGGCTGCCTTCCTAAAGAACGTCGTCGGCTCGCCCGCTCGGGTGTGGGCGCTGTGCGGCGACGGCGAGATGGCCGAAGGCTCGAACTGGGAAGCAGCCCCGATTGCCGCAGAGTTGGGCTTGTCGAATCTGACGGCGATTGTCGACGTGAACCGCTTGGAACAGAGCGTCGCGACGCGGCTCGGGTGGGACATGGATCGCTACGCGTCTCAGTTCGAGGTGTTCGGCTGGGAAACGATTGTCATCGACGGGCAGGACCTGCCAGCCTGTGTGCGCGCGATGGCGCACGCCAGCCATGGCGGCGGTAGCAAGCCGATTGCGATTTTGGCGCGAACGCAGAAGGGTGCCGGCGTGTCATTTATGGCCGATCACGACGGCTGGCACGGCAAGCCGATGGATCAGGCGCAGGCCGATCGCGCGTTTGCCGAGCTGGGCAGTGACGATACCAAGATCGTGGGCAAAATCGCCAAGCCATCGGGTACGCCGCGACGCGCGCCGCATCTGGAGCAAGGGCTCAAAGCGGCCGCCCAAGTGAGCTATCCAGCAGACAAGACGATCGCGACGCGCAAGGCGTTTGGCGAAGCGCTCAAGCGGCTGGGTGACAGCAATCCGTCGGTGATGGTCCTTGATGCCGATGTGAAAAACTCGACCTTCACTGAGATCTTCGAGAAAGCGCATCCCGATCGCTTTGTGCAGTGCTACATCGCCGAGCAAGCGATGGTCGGTCTGGCTGCGGGCGCGGGCGCGATTGGCGCCGTTCCGTGGGTGGCGACCTTTGCTGCGTTCCTTTCGCGCGCGTTCGACCAGATTCGGATGGCGGCGCTTAGCTCGTCGAACCTCAAAGTCTGCGGTTCGCACGCCGGTGTCAGCATCGGTGAGGACGGCGCCAGCCAGATGGGTCTGGAAGACCTGGCGATGTTCCGCGCCGTACACGGGTCGACGGTGGTCTATCCTGCCGACCCATATGCGACGGTCGCGCTGGTCGATGCGCTGTCCTCTTCGCACGGGGTTGCCTATCTGCGGGCGACTCGTGGTGCAACTCCGGTGCTCTACAGCGCGACGGAGACCTTCCCCATTGGTGGTTCCAAGACGCTGCGACAGAGCGACCGAGATGTCTGCGTCGTCGTGGCTGCCGGTATCACGCTGCACGAAGCGCTGAAAGCTGCGACCCAGCTTGCAGCGGAAGGAATCGCCATTCGCGTGATCGATGCGTACTCGGTAAAACCCATCGATGCGGCAGGTCTCACGGCGGCGGCAGCGGCGGCGTGCAATCGGGTGATTGTCGTCGAGGATCACTGGATCGAAGGCGGTCTGGGCGATGCGGTGCTCGAGGTCTTTGCCGAAAGTGGCAGTGTCAGGGTCCGCAAGCAGGCCGTTCGTGAGCTTCCTCACTCGGGCAAACCGGAGGAGCTGCTCGATCTGTACGGACTGTCGGCAAGCAAGATTGCGCAAGCGGTGCGGGCCTTCATAAAGTGAAAGACGAGCTTGCGACGGCGAGGGCAGCGCTCTCCCACTACGATTCCGTGGCGGGAGTCGCGCTGGCCCCGCATTTGTCGGCTCCGCAGCTTGTCCGTCCTTTGGGCGACGGACTCATCAACGAGACATTTCTCGTCGAGATTCCGGCGGCTGGTGGGTCTGTTCGGGCCGTGCTTCAGCGCGTGAATCGTCTGTTTGGATTCGCCGTTCACAACGACATCGAAGCGATTACCCGGCACCTTGCGCACAAGGGAATGGCAACGCCACGGCTTCTGCGCACGGCTGACGATGCGCTCGCGGTGGATCTGGGCGACGGGGGGGTCTGGCGACTCCTTTCCTATGTGGAAGGGCATTCCTTTTCCAAAATGACCCCGCAGCTAGCGGCTCCTGCTGCAGCGCTGGTCGCCGAATTCCATTCGGCGGTGTCGGATCTGGAGCATCGTTTTCACTTCGTGCGCACTGGCGCCCATGACTTTGCAAGACACCTACAAAACCTCCGCGCTGCCGTCGAAAAAGCCGAAAAACAGGAAACCGATTCTGTTCCGCCAGCGTTCTTTCCTTTGGCTGATTCCGTCTTGGACATTGCCGAACAGATTCCCATCGAAGTCCCTGGGCCGCTGCGCATCTGTCACGGCGATCTGAAAATCAACAACCTTCGTTTTGGCGACGATGGACGTGGTGTCTGTCTGCTCGATTTGGATACGCTGGCGAGTCTTCGCCTGGGCCTAGAAATGGGCGATGCGCTGCGTTCCTGGTGCAATCCACTTGGAGAAGATCGCACCGATGCGTACTTCGATCTCGGTCTGCTGGAATCGGTTCTGCGTGGCTATGCTCCGATTGCCAAAGGCTTCATCACCGACGAGGAAAGAGACTACTTGATCGCGGGCGCTCTGCGCGTGACGTTGCAGCTAACCGCGCGCTTTGCGGCGGATGTCGTAAACCAAAATTACTTCCGCTACGACCCGACGCGATTCCCAAGTCGTGCCGCTCACAACTTGGTGCGCGCACAGGGACAGCTCTCTGTGGTTCGCAGCCTCATTGCCAAGCGAGCAAGCGCCGAAGCGCTTTTGCAGACTACCTTCTCGGGCCGCTGATTCCTTTGGCTGGCTGCTGCTCACGGCGAAGCGGCGTGATGTCCGTTCCGTACAGTTCCTTCCAGAGTGTTGCGACACGCGACTGGAGCGCTTGGTCTGGTTCCGCACAGAGGCGATGTACAACGGCCACAGGGTCGGACAGATTTTCGTCGCTGCCAAGCCGAGACAACAGCAGATAGTGCGCGAAAAAATGCGGCGTGTGCGCAACATAGCGTCCCCGTACTTGACGAATTCCATCCTGAAAGATCAGACAACGTGAAGAGGGGGCGTCGTGCAGCTCTCCCAAGTATGCGCGCAGCTCGGAATCCGCAAGGGGAATGAAGCGCGGATCGGAAATCAGCTCGATGAGTGCGCTGGGGGCGACCGCTGTCGTTGCTGGCTCCACCCCTTTGGGGACTGTTCGTCCGGTCAGAGCATCCAGCGCATGACGCGCTTCATGGGCTTCGGTGTTGAGTGCAAGGACATCAAGAAGCGCGTCGATGGTCCGCACGGATTCTGCTGATCGAAGCTGGGAATCCGCAACCTCTAAGGCGCGCAGATCCGTATCGAGCAGAAGTGGTCCACCGACCCGGTCGAGGGAAGAAAGCGGCCAGATGGTCTCGAACCAGGATTCCCCAAACGAAAACGAATCGGGTTTTTCGATCACGAGCTTGCCGCCATGCAAGCGACTTCGCATCGTTTCGAACGCCGTTTCGCGCGCAAGTAGCGCACTTGTCAGCGTGTCAAGCTGCGCCTGACCTACCTTGGCGGCCAGCACGCGCAGCAGCTCTCCGAGCGCCGCTTGATCTGCCGATGTGAGAGGACGCTCTCTTGCGGACTTGGGCTTTTTGTCCGCTGCTGCGAGCAACGCCAAGACCAGCTGAGATTCGATTCGATCGAGAAAGACCACCGCGCGCTCGCCATCGGTCTGTCCGGTTGCGCCCATCTCGATGTTGATTCGATCGAGTCGTGACAGGCGACGTACCCGCAGGCTTTCCTTGCCGGTCGTCCAGGTGGATTCCCCAACCACCTGATAGCTGAGCAGCACCGTGCTATCGCGGATCGGCTGCGGATTTACGTAGTAGGGAAGGTGGCTGTCAAACAGCGCATCCGAGAGCAAGTCGCCGGTTTTTTTGACCGCCGCAGCATCTGGGAAGGCTGCATCCAGCTTGGCGAGCGCGTTGCTGACGTCAGGGTACGCGCGAATTGTCTTCTGCATCGCGGCCAGTTCGGCGCTGCCCGGTGAAATTCCGCCCGTTGCCCGCTTGAGCTGCCAGCGCGGAAACTTCTCTGCAAAGAGCACCCGAATCGGATCGGGGCGCGTAAGGTAATGATGCACGCCACCAATCGCAGCCAGTCCCAGCAAGGCGCAAAGGATGGCAATCAGCGTCGGACGGCGTGAGGGAGTCAGTGATTGCTCAGGAGATGAATTCATACACTGCTCCTTGTCACAGACTTGCATTCACCAAAGGCTGACTCGGGCTTCTCGCTAGGTCGGTCTGATCGAAAGGGAGTGTTCGTCTGGCGATGCTGGAGCATGCCAAATAAGAAGCTCTTTGGATGCTTCATATTGATACTCTCCGCCAGAAACTTCGACGGTGAAGCCGCTTGGGTATTGGTACGTGGGAATGAAAAACTCGCAAGCGGCCGCGACACTCGGATCTCGGCGAAAACGGAACTGGAAGCAGCGTGAGGTTCGATCAAATGACATCGCGAGCGGAGTCCCTGGTGTTGCGCGGGCGTAGGGCCGGACGACCGCAGACAGAGCCCGGCCTCCATCGTAGATATCGCCGCTGCCGTGCTTTTGATCGCGGCAATAGATCGACAAGTCCTCGCCGTTCCAGTTGTCACCATTGGTGTTGCTGTTGTCCGGTGTGTAGTTCCACAGCGTTCCGGAAAGCAGGTTGGTATCTAGCGCATGCAGATATCCATCAAGGGCCGCTTCCTGCGCCGAAAAGTCACCACTGTGGAACGATGCACCACCATCGAGATCGAACGGAATCCCATACTCGCCAAGGAGAAAAGGAATCTGAGGTAGATGATCGGCCAGCGCGCGGATCTGGCTTGTGTACGCCATGCGCACTTGATCTCGACCAAACACCGGCATCATCTGGCTTTGATCGATCGTCAGGTCGGGATCGTAGTGCTTGCTCATCAGCGCCATTCCGTCATAGAAGTGACCGGCGTGGACGACACCTTTGGGGTCTCTGTCTTGCCAGGGTGGTGGATGTCCGACGGGGGCTGGCGGTCCCTCAAACAGGATCAGTGCATCGGGGGCTTCCTTCCGAAGCG
>CAYTGC010000114.1:0-15563 GCA_964437195.1 uncultured Myxococcales bacterium
CGCTCGACGTGATCCTTAACTCGGCGGGTCTGGTGTCGTTCAATCCGTCGCTGGAGTCGGCGCTGCGGATCAATGTCCATGGGGTTCGCTATGTGCTCGATTTGGCACGGGCGACGGGCGCGAAGGTCGTTCACGTCTCGACTTGCTTCGTGGCTGGTCGTCGAGAAGGCGAAGTCTGGGAAGATGAGCCGCTCATTGGCTATTTCCCGCGTCGTCCCGGTCACGATCGCTCGGGCTCGGCAGGCTCGGCGCTGCGCAAAGGCGACTTCGATCCGGAAGCGGAAATTGCGGACTGCGAGCGCCTGATCGAACAGACCCGACAGCGCGCCGAAGACCGCGCCCACCTGGCGATGTTCCGCAACCAGGGTGCAGAACGGCTGCGCCAAGAAGGCCGCGATCCCGACGACGAACGGCATCTCAAAGCGGCGCTTCAGCGTGAAAAGAAGACGTGGACCGCCGAGCGACTCACCGAGCTGGGCATGGAGCGCGCCCAGCACTGGGGTTTTACCAACACCTACACGTACACCAAGAGCATCGGCGACCAGCTCTGTGCGCTCGGAACGCTGCCCGAATCGGAGCGCAAAGACGGCAAAAAGCCGGTTCGGGTGGCGATCGTTCGTCCTGCCATCGTCGAGTCGGCGGTCAGCTATCCGTTCCCGGGCTGGAACGAGGGCTTCAATACCACTGCGCCGCTGATTTTCATGGTCCTAAAAGGCCATATTCAGGTGCCGGCGGCGCCGAACACTGTCCTCGACATGATTCCGGTCGACATGGTGGCGTCGGCGACGATTGCTGCAACAGCGGCGACGATTGCCGAGCGCAACGAGCTTATCTATCACCTTGGTTCGAGTGACTCGAGTCCGCTTCGGATGCCGCGTTCCGTCGAGCTGACGGGTCTTTACAAGCGACGGCACTTCCGCGAAAAGCTTGAAAACAAGCAGGGCGACGCGCTGATGAATCGGCTGCGCTCGCGGATGGAGTCGATTCCCGTCAGCAAGACTCGCTATCAGAAGCTGAGCGTGCCGCTTCTGCGTGGATTTGCGGAAGCTGCGTCGGGAGTGATCGGCGATGCGCTCGACAAGATGTGGGGAATGCCGCGGCTCACGGCGCTGGGAGAGCGAGCGCGCGAAAAACTCGATGCGACGGCCCAGCTTGCCAAGCAGGCCGAGGGAATCTTCGACCTGTTTTTCCCGTTTGTGCACGACAACGCGCCGATCTTCCGTACCGACAACACCCGTCGGCTCTACCGCAGCTTGACGCCGCACGACCAGACGCTTTTGCGCTGGAATCCCGAGACGATCAACTGGCGCGAGTACATGCTGGATGTCCACATTCCCGGCCTGGAAAAGTGGATTTTCCCGTCGCTGGATGAAGAATTTCAGGCGCGGGCCAAAGCGGTCTACACCTATCGTGATCTGCTCGAAATGCTCGAGTCGGCGGCGAAGACGTACCGAGGCCGGACGGCCATGCGGCTGCTGCCAGCGCTCGATGCCGACGGCGAGCCGATGGGTCATGGCCAGCGCTACACCTATCGCGATCTGAGCGAGCGCTCGACGCGGGTGAGCGAGACGCTGCGACGGCTCGGGCTGCCGGTTTCGGGCAAGGTGCTGCTCATTTCCGAAAACCGACCGGAGTGGGCGATCTCGTATTTCGGCATTCTCAAGTCGGCGGCTGTGGTTGTTCCCGTCGACAAAGATGCAACGCTCGACGAAGTGATGAACATTTGTCGCTGGTCCGATGTGTTTGCAGTGATTGCGTCGGACAAGGTGCAGGCCCGAATCGACCTTCGCGGCTCGCTTTCGCAAGCGATGCCCCAAGTCAAAGTGCTGTCGCTGCGCGAGGCGATGGGCGGCGAAACGACGCACGAGCTTCTGCCGACAAAGAGCCTACCGCCGATCAACCTATCGGGTCGCGCCGAAGAGATGGCGTCGCTCATCTTTACGTCGGGAACAACGGGGCGACCCAAGGGCGTGATGCTGTCACACCGCAACTTCACGTCGCTTTTGTCCAAGATGGGCGGCGTGTTCGATGTCGACAAGCACGATGGTCTTCTGTCGGTGCTGCCGCTCCATCACACGTTCGAGTTTTCCGCAGGTCTGCTTATGCCACTGTCACGCGGGGCGCAGATTGCCTATCTCCCCGAGGTGAACTCGGACTCGCTGCAGAACGCATTCTCGTCGGCGCACATCACTGGAATGGTCGGTGTGCCGGCGCTGTATCAGCTCTTGTATCGACGGATTACCAAGCAGATCTCGGATCGGTTGCCGCAAAAAGCGGTGCCTTGGGTGCTGCGACTGCTCGAGAGGCTGTACGACCTGACGCGTTGGACTCGCGAACGGACGCGCAAGGCCCTGGGCTTCGAGCTGAACCTGCCGCGGGCGCTGTTTTTGCCCGTTCACCAGCGGTTCGGCGGCAAGCTGCGGCTCCTGATAAGTGGCGGCTCGGCGCTGCCCATCGAGACGATGAAGGAGTTCCGTGGCCTGGGCTTTAACCTGTATGAAGGCTACGGAATGACCGAGAGTGCGCCGGTGCTGACGGTGACCCGGCCTGGCACCCAGCTTTTGCTTGGCAGCGTTGGAGAAGCACTGCCCGGCGTCGACGTGAAGATTCACCAGGCGGACCAAGCTGGCGTCGGCGAAGTCATTGCGTCGGGGCCGAACGTGATGCTCGGTTACTACAATGACCCCGAGCTGACGCAGGAGACGATCAAAAACGGCTATCTGCACACCGGGGATCTGGGACGGCTCGACGGAAAAGGCCACCTGTACATCGTCGGACGCAAGAAAGACGTGATCATCGGAGCCAACGGCGAAAACGTCTATCCCGACGAGCTGGAAGAGCGGTACCGCGAATCACCGTTTGTCAAAGAGCTGTGCATTGTCGGCCTGGCTGAAGCAGATCTGAAAGAGACACCGTCTCCCGACGACAAAGGCGAGGCCGTGGCCTGTCTTATCGTCCCTGCGTACGACGCGCCGCAGGCCGAGGGAATGGCGCGTGACGAAGTGCGCGAGAAGGTCCGCGAGCACGTCCGCCAGATCTCGGCGAAGCTGTCGGTGGCCAAGCGAGTCAAGATTCTGCATCTGACCGACCTCGAGCTGCCGAAGACCGCCACCCGCAAGGTCAAGCGCAAGCAAGTGGTCGAAGAACTGCGACGCCTAGAGAGAACCCGTCGGCAAGCCCAGGCCGATGTACAAAGTGGCGGAGCGGCGGCACCGGGCGACTGGCTGCTGGCGCTGCTGGCAGACGTGACGGGCAAGCCGCGCTCGGCTGTCCGCCCTGAATCGACGATGCAGGAGCTTGGACTCGATTCGCTGTCGTTTGCCGAGCTGGGTGTGGCGCTCGAAGCGGCCGGCGTGTCGGTGCCGGAAAATGTCGACATCACCAGCATCGTCAGCGTCCCCGAACTGCAAAAGGCGATTGCGCAGTGGGGTCGTCGCAAGCCGGTCAAAGAAGCGCCGAAAGCCAAGCCGCAAAAGAAGTCCAAGACCGAGAGCACCGACGACCGACTGGTTCTTCCCGACTGGCTGGTGAGGGCGGGCAACCGCGGGCTCAACGCCGGTCAGCGGGCGCTGTACGAGCGAGTGCTCAAGACGCGCGTGACGGGCAAAGCATATCTGCCAGCCTCACGGCAGTTTATCGTCGCTGCGAACCACAGCAGCCACCTGGATATGGGGCTTGTGAAGCATGCGCTCGGTGACTGGGGCGACCGGCTGGTGGCGCTGGCGGCGAAGGACTACTTCTTCGACGATCCGCTCAAGCGCGTGTACTTCGAAAACTTTACGAACCTCATCCCGATGGACCGAACCGGATCGCTGCGCGAGTCGCTGCGTCTGGCGGCGCGGGTCATCGAGGAAGGCTACGTGCTGCTGATTTTCCCCGAAGGTACTCGCTCGGAGTCGGGGATTATGCAGTCGTTTAAGGCGTCGATTGGCTACCTGGCGCTGCACCACAAAATCGACGTGCTGCCGATGTACCTCGAAGGCACACATGATGCGATGCCGAAGGGCAATGTGCTACCCAAGCAAGGCACTCGCGTCGCGGCGCATATCGGGCCCGTACTCACGTTCGAGCACTTGCAAAAAGCCGTCTCGAAGGTGCCGCGGACTGAGCAGAACCGCGAGGCAGCGCGCCTTGTCGAGGTATCGGTTCGCAAGCTGGCGCCTGAGGGACAGAACCGCCAGATGCCCAAAGACGCGGACGTCGAGTAGACGGCGTGCTCCTTCCCGCCGCTAGAACTTCACCTTCAGCTTCAAGCCCTTCTTCTTCACCTTGATCGACTTCTCGCGCAGCTCGTCGGAAGTCGGGCTGAGGAAGCCGAGCGTGTATTTGCCAGGCTTTAGCAAAAGCTCTTCGGTAGGGCAGCTTAGGCCGCTGTCGTTTCCGTCGACGAGGATGCGAAGCTCACCATCGCGCTTGCACTTGACCTTGACGGCTGCACTGCCGCTCAGATCGTCGGGGAGGCTGGCCTTGACGAGCTTGGCCGTGACGGACTGACCACCACTGACCTCTTGCTTCCACAGCTTGTAGGAATCAGCGACGATGAGCAGCTTGTGGGTGCCAGCCTTTACCTTCAGCTTCAGCGGGGCTTTTCCCTTCGATTCTCCATCGAGAAAAACTGCAGCAGAGGGCGTGCTTTCGATCTGGATCTCGTCGCTGGGCGCCTTTGCAATGGTGTCGCTGTGTGCGCTCATTCCGTCAGCGGCACCCGCATCGCTGAGCCCGCTTCCTGTGGTCGGTCCCCGTCCGATCAGGGCGAACATCGCAATGCCTGCGACGAGAGCCGCTCCGACACCGATGCCGACAAACGCAGTAGTCGTTAGTTTCTTTGGTGGACTCTTCGGGAGTGGCGATGGCTCGGCGAGGGGCGCACTTGGGCTTGCAGCTTGTGGGCTGCTGATTCCTGCCGCTTCCGCGATTTCGGGCGTCACCGGCGGAAGCTCTGGCTGCGAGTAGTTTCCGGTCGAGTTGAGCGCCGGATTTTCTTCAAGGAGCTCCGACGCCTCAAGAGTCGATGGATCAGAAATCGCCGGTTCAGATCCTGGGGCTGCCGCCTGATCTGCCGCTTGTTCCGCAGCAAGCGCAGCCTCGGCAGCGGCCAACTTGACCTGATTGGTTGGCTCGTCGCCCACGGCCTTGGACGGCTTGGCTGTGTTTCGCTTGGGCTTGGGCAGCGGAATCATCGCCGGGTTGGTGTCCGTCACCGAGATATGATCGGCTGCGGCCTCGGTTGCCGGAGACGACGGACGCTTCTTCGGCGATCCGGCCCCGGACTTGCCCCCGGTGCCGTTGTCAGCGGCGATTTCAGCGGCGGCGCTGTCGACATCAGCGGTCGGCGTGACCGCAGACGCTGCCCCGCCAGCCATGCCCGCGCCAAACGCTGCCCGCGGATTGATCGTGACCGGATTCGCAGCGGCCTTGGCGTCGCTTGCGTCTGGCTCAGGTTTCGTCGACGGTGGCGCTTCTGCTTTGGCGGACGGCGGTGCCGACGTTTTGGCCGTCGGGGCTTTGGTTGCGCCGCCAGCTGGTGACTTGCTCGCCGGCGCATCACCGGGCTTGCCCACCGCAATCTTCATGCTCGGCGGTGGTGGCAGAGGCTCTGCTGCCGAGCGATCGCTGGTGGTCACCGACTGCGGGACGGTATCGCCCGCAAGCTCAAAGAGCTGGCCAAATCGTGCCAGCTGCGTTGCTGCTGCCTCGGTGACCTTCACCGCGTCGAGCTGCTTGATGAGTTCGAGCATGCTCGACGGGCGCTGGCCTGCGGTCTTGTCAGTCGATTTTTGGCAGATGGTCTGGAGTGCGCCGAGCGCTGCCTTCGACTCCGCCGTCAACTTGTCCGGAGAGACCAGCTTGAGCTGCTCGGCGAACAGACTTCCCAGCGCAAACACATCGCTGCGCGGTCCAGGAACGCCGCTGGCGATCAGCTCGGGAGCCAAGTACGGGGCCAGAGGCTTGAGCGCACCGTCGAGATTCCATGCTCCCTGCGGAAGGACGGCCCACAGCCCAAGCTCGGCGATGTGCACCTCGCCGCTCGGATCGACCCAGATGCACGACGGCGATAGCAGGCCGTGCATGACACCGCGTTCCTGCGCAGCGAGAAGGGCGCGCGCCGCCTGCTGCCCAATCAGTGCCACGATCTGTGGCAGCAAGCCTTTGGCCTCGTCACCGAGGAGATCGAGCCCGTTCTTGAGCTTCGACAGCGCAGCAAAGCCGGCAAACTCGTACGCGACGAACTGATCGCCGGCTTGGTTGCCAAACTCCTCGATGCGAAGCATGTTCTGGTGCTGGATCTCGGAGACGCTGCGCAGGGCCGCCTGGAGGCGGAGTGTTGCCGTCGAGTCTTGCGCAAGCTGCGCCGCGGCGATCCGATAGACCAAGTACTGCCGGTCAAGACCCGCCAGGCCAAAGCGCTTGGCTCGCCATACCTCGCCGACAGGACTTTGGCCAAGTCTCTCGACGCAGGTGTAGCGCCCGAGCGTGAAGGTACGCGATAGCACGGCGATCATGTTATCACGTCTTCGCGAGAAAAAATTGTTTGTTAGCTCAATGTTTTTCGGCGCTTGAATGAGATCTGCGCAAACAGGCCGAGAGAACACCGCATTCCGCCAGACGGCGAATGGTGAGAGTCAGTGCAACAAGGGAACAGAGTTGTCCTATCGGTGGGCCCAGTGACTACGCCATGGGCTGTGTCCGAGGGCCAAGGAAAGCGCGAGGCTCTACATCGAGGCGGAAGCGGTCGGGTTTTTCTTGCGGCGCAGACGCACCTGCGGCAAGCGAATCCTTGGTAGTTTGGGCTGCTTGGGCTGCTGCACTTTGCCGCGCACCGGTGGGAGGAACGGAATGACTGGGAGATCCACGGGTTGCGGCTCCGCGAGATCATCGATGCCCACCTGCGCCAGATAGCTAGCCTGTGCCGCCGGTGAGAAGTCACCGTTTACGAAGTACTCGTAGGACAGGGTGCTGATCTTGCCGAGTCGGCGCTCTGCAGCAGCGAAGAACTCACGCGTATCGAACTCGGAGTTCACAAAGTAGCGCTCGCGGATCGCGTCGGTGCGCGTGCGCTGGCTGTTTTTCGCTACCCACGGCGTCGACAGCAAGATCCCAAACTGGCGGAAGTTGCGGACCCACTTGCTAAACTGAACCAGCGACGGTGCTGAACCATATGCGCCGCGGAATGCGGTCTGCATCAGGTCCAGGATCGGCTGCTCGACTTTCAGCGACAGTGAGTTGCCATGTTTGGTGATGCGGCAGCGCTCGGCAAACGCTGGCAGTCCAATCTGATCGTCGCCCAGGCGCCACAGATGGATAAACAGCGCTTGGTACTTTTCGGTCAGACGATGATGCGTGCTTTCGTGACCGCCGTGTCGCAGAACATCTCGACGGGCGCAGTAGTTGACGAGCGGGTGCATCGCCAGATCGATGGCGCAGTGCGAGAGCAAACCTCCGACGAGAGACAGCCGCTCCTGATCGGTGAGTCCCGCGACGGTGCGAGCTGCGCGGATGTACGACTCGACGAGCCGCTCGGGATGGACCGAGTGCAGTCGATATCCCCACGGTTCATCCAGCGCTGGAGCACCCAGACCGTACCGCACTGCCTCGAACACCATCGGTGCGTAGTAGTAGGGCAGGTCGTGAAAAATGGAACCGAATCGCGCGTAAACGGGCTCCGCTGCACAGGCCCGTCGCAGAGCGGCGGGGACGAGCGGGTTGTGTTGAACGAGATCGCCGAACGTAAGGTGAAGCTGCGGCGCAGGCATGCGACAGATTCTAGCAGCATGGACCGCCTTCGGAATACGGATCTCCGTCGCAAGATATCGACCACTGAAGCAATGGTCCAATCACCAGGCCGCAACCGGCCCCCAAGGTCTAGGCCGCGGGCTGTTCTGCTTCGCTGATCGTTCGGAACCGGACGACGCGGTTGCGGCCCTGATGCTTGGCCGCGTAGAGTGCGGCGTCGGCATGGGCGATGAGCTCAAGTGTGGTTGTGCCGTCACCAGGGAACGTCGCAATTCCCAGTGAGAGGGTGCAGAAAAACGTGCCCTTGTCGCTGTGCAGCGTCAGACGTTCGGCCTCTTGACGGATGCGTTCGGCGAGCAGGAATGCGCCGTCTTCCTCGGTCGCTTCGAGGAGAATGGCAAACTCTTCCCCGCCATAACGAGCGGCCAGATCGACCTTCCGCACCGTCTCGGCGAGCAGCTTGGCGATCTGCCTAAGTACTTCATCACCGACGAGATGTCCGCGCGTATCGTTGATCTTCTTGAAGTGATCAATGTCGCAGAGGATGAGCGAGAGGGTGCGACCTTGCCGATGGGCCCGCTCTCGCATCTCCTCGATTCGCAGCTGGAAGGTGCGCCGGTTAAATAGTCCCGTGAGTCCGTCGGTGGTGGCCAGCGACTCAACGGCTTGATACATCCGTGCGTTGTCGAGAGAAACGGCGATCTGGTTGGCGAGAACTTTCAGCAGCGCCTGTCGCTCGGGAACGGCTGGTTCGCCTCGACCGGCAACCACCAACGTCCCGCGCGGCTTGTGATGCAGCGAGAGCGGCAGCGCCAAAAGCCACTTGTAGCCGCGGAGGCGCGTGGTTTCGTCGAAGATCTGGGTGTCAGCCCCTTGATCCCGAAGGATTCCACCGACGGGCAGGATGGTTTGACGATGAACGACCGATGAACACAGCCCTTTGTTGTCGGAAAAGCGCAGCCCGGACACTTGAGCACAGATCGCTGCGTCGCCACTGACCGACAGAACCGTGTGCCGCTTGGCGTTGTCGTCATATTCGGTGAGTGCCGCAAAGTCGTAGGCGCACAGCTTGGCGACGGCGGAAAGCGCCGACTGCTGGACTTCTTCGGGGCGAAGCGCGGATGTAAGCTGCCCGGATGCAGAGGCAAGCCGACGACTGGCATCACGCCCGCGCTCGACGCTGCGGAAGACTCGTTCGGACTGAACACTGCGCAAAATGACCGGAACAGCCGTCTTGAGCGCCGCCTCTTCGCGGGGAGAAAAGGGCGCGGCCTCCTTGTCGCCCGTGGCCAAGCGATCGACGCAAAGCACACCGCTTAGCGCGCCTTCCTCGAACAGCGGCAGCACGATCGCAGCGACGCAGCGAACCTGTGAATCACCTTGTCGGTCGGAACGATCGTAGTAGCTAAGCTGCGCAAGCTTCGGAGCCGTCACATGCAGCGGCGATCGAGTCTTGCGAACGGAGCCGAGCAGCCCAGCACTCGGTTGGACGGTGCGAAGCAGTGGCAGCGGCGCATCCGTCGAGGCGGCGACGACCTCCAGCGACTCGCCATCGTGACTTTCCCACAGCACGGCGCAGGTTGACAGCCCAAGCGCCTGTCGCAAAAGGCCCACCAGCGCATCCATGTTTTGCCGCACCATCACCACCGCGCTCTGCAGAAGCCGCATCTCGGCCTCGACGCGATCTGTGTGCACGACGGTCGCTTGCCCCGTGCTGCCATGATCGGTCCATTCTGTCGTCGCTGCGACCAGTGAATCCTCGGTGAGATCTAGGCGAAACTGCTCGGCCTGCCGCTCGATATCGAGGAGCGCGTCCCGAAGCCGCTGCTTGTGCTCAATCTGCTGACGCAGAAGCTCGCCGCGGAACACGGCTTCGCGCAGCCCCATAAACAGCCCCAAGATCACCAGTGAGCCGAGGATTTCCGTCGGGGTGTGCTGGCCGGCGGCATAGCGAAACAGCCCTTCACACAGCAGGGTTAGCACCGACAGCCCCAAAAGGCGCAGGCCGCGATGAAAACCGATCACCGCAGCGACGAGAGCGTATCTCACGACAGCCGCTTCTCCCCACAGCCCGCCAAGCCCTTGCGCCAGTGCAAAACCAAGCACAAGCTGCACGGCTCCCGTCGCCAGATGCCGATCTGGCAACCCATCGTCCGCGCCAGGCTGGCCCGGCCACATCCGCCGCAGCAGCAGCCCAAGCAGCAGCACAAAGCACAGCCCGGCGAAAAGGCCAGCCGATCCCGTCCCCAACGCCCGATACTGCCCATTCGCGAGCAGCAGCAGCACGACGCCGAGCAGCGTCCACAGTCCCCACCACTCGGCTCGCAAGACAGCGGGCTTCTGCCGCCACTTGTTCCACTTCTTTTCCAGCGTCGTTTCCGACGGACCTTGGCGCAGCGGCACGACTTACTCCACTTTGAACAAAAGCTCGTCGCTGTGGATCAGTCCCAGCTCGTCGCGGGCGACGCGCTCGATCTCGGTGTCGTCTTCTTGCACGCGCAAAAGCTGAAGCCGAAGCTCGCCATTTTCGCGCCGCAGGCGTTCGTTGCTATCGGTCAGCTCCCGCAGCTCGCGGCGCAGAGAGATGTGCTGCTGAAGACCTACACGCACATACAGTCGATACGGAACATAGCCGACGAACGCTGCGAGTGATAAGGCAGCCCCGATGCGCAGCGCCCAGATGGTGACGAGCCACGACGGGCGAGAGCGCCGTACCGAAGCTGCGACGTGGGAAGCGTACATTGGCAGCGATCCTTAGGGCAGACCGAGGAGAACTCAAATTTTTGGTCGTTGACGCGAGGCACTCGGCGATCAGAGAAGCGCTTGGTGCTCGCGCGCTGCGGCGAGCAAGCTGCCGTTTTCACACAGGGTGCGCACAGCCTCGATCTCGTGATAGAGCGGGCGATCATGCGTATATTCGGGGACGCGCTGACGGACCAACCGATGGACGGCCGCAAGTGCCGTCGCTGGAAGCAGCGGGGCCCGCAACGAGATTCCCTGCGCGGCACAGCACAGCTCGATTGCCAGCACCGTGCGGACGTTCTCGACGATGCGCTGGAGCTTGTCGGCGGCATGCACGCCCATCGAGACGTGATCTTCTCGACCCGCCGACGACGGAATAGAATCCACCGACGCGGGATGCGCCAAGATCTTGTTTTCCGAAACCAGCGCCGCCGCTGTCACCTGGGCGATCATGTAGCCCGAATTCAGGCCGCTCTCGCGCACCAAAAACGCTGGCAGCCCCGATGACAGGTGCGGGTTGACAAGCTGCTCGATGCGCCGCTCCGAGATGTTTGCCAGCTCCGCCGTCGCAATGCCGGCAAAATCGAGTGCCAGCGCAACCGGCTGGCCGTGGAAGTTGCCACCGCTCACAATGTCGTAGCGCAGCTCACCCGATGGATCGCCGGGCTCGACGAAAATCAGCGGGTTGTCTGTCGCGCTTCGTGACTCTTGGAGGAGCACTTGCTCTGCATAGCCCAGCGCGTCGCGGGTCGCGCCATGGACCTGCGGCATGCAGCGCAGCGAGTAGGGATCTTGGACTTTGCCGCAGTTCTTGTGCGAATCGACGATTGGACTATCGGATAGCAGTGCACGGAGGTTGGCGGCGGAAATCGATTGTCCGGGCTGTGGTCGTGCCGCGTGAATCCGTGCGTCGAAAGCTCTCGGTGTACCAAGGAGCGCTTCCAGCGACATCGCGCCAATCATGTCGGCCAGCGCGCACAGATCGAGCGCATCCCCGATAGCAAGCAGACCAATCGAGGTCATGCACTGCGTTCCGTTGATGAGCGCCAGACCCTCCTTGGCCGCAAGCACGATGGGAGTCAGCCCTGCCTCGTCGTGGGCCTGGGCCGCCGTCTTGGGCTTGGCATCACCCAGCAGACCGACCTCGACGTCGCCTTCGCCGATGAGTCCCAAGGTCAGATGCGCCAGTGGCGCGAGATCGCCAGACGCACCGACGGATCCTTTGGCCGGCACGCACGGATGGATGCGACGGTTTAGCATCTCGCACAAGCGCTGAGCGACGGAAAGCCGCACGCCGCTATGGCCGAGCGAGAGCGTACACGCGCGCAAAAGCAGCATGCCGCGCACCACCGGAATCGGCAGCCGTGGACCGACGCCCGCCGCATGCGATCGAACGAGGTTGTACTGAAGCTCGACGATCTGCTTGGCAGAAATTCGGACATCGGCGAGAAAGCCAAACCCGGTGTTGATTCCGTAGGCGCTCGGTGCCTGGTCCCCGCCGCGAATCAGCTTGTCGACCACCGCGCGTGACCGCTCAATCCGCTGCTGGGCACCCTCGGAAATGAGCACCGTTCGGCCTTCGCGGCAGATCTCCCGCATCGACTTCAAATCGAGCACGTCCTCGCCAATGCGGAACGGAGAGGACTGACCAAGACCCGGCCATACAATCGACATGCGTCGCTTCGTACCACAAACCTGTTTTTTTCGCGGCTTCCCCCTTGCTGCCCGCCGCAGCTTTGTGGAATCGATAAAGAGACAGCCTGCACGTCCACAAGCCCAAATCTGCCGCTTGGATCTTCTGCGTAGGACCGAGACGGTAAGGAGGCCCCACGATGTCTGTACACAGCGCCCGGCGAGCCAAGGTTACTCACCTCGAACTTCGCAAAATGAAAGAGCAAGGCGAGCGGATCGCGATGCTCACAGCCTACGACTACAGCTTTGCTCGTCTGTGCGATCAGGCGGGGACCGACATCCTGCTGGTCGGCGACTCTCTTGGCATGGTGGTTCAAGGTCAGCGAAACACGCTGCCTGTGACGATGGACCACATGGTCTATCACTGTCAGGCGGTGGCGCGTGGCGTCGAAGCAGCGAGCGGCCGAGCGATGGTCGTCGGCGATCTGCCGTTTATGTCGTATCAGTCGGATCTCGACGAGGCGATGCGGAATGCTGGGCGGCTCATCAAGGAAGGGCAGGCCGAGGCGGTCAAGCTCGAAGGCGGCGCCGAGTACTGCGAGCTGGTGAGTCGGCTTTCGCGGGTTGGCATTCCGGTCATGGGTCACATTGGACTGACTCCACAGTCGCTGCACGCGCTCGGGGGTTTCAAGGTCCAGGGTCGCGACGACAAACAGGCAGATCGGATCAAAGCCGATGCGCTGGCGCTGGCCGAAGCGGGCTGCTTCTCGATTGTCCTTGAGGGAATTCCGCAAGAGCTGGCGCAAGAGGTCACCGATTCGCTGCAAATTCCGACGATTGGAATCGGCGCAGGTCCAGAGTGCGACGGCCAGGTGCTCGTGATCTACGACCTTTTGGGAATGAATGAGGAGTTCCGTCCGCGCTTCGTCAAGCGCTACGAAAACTTCGCCGTGCGGATACGGACCGCGATCGATAGCTACATCGGCGAAGTACGCAGCGGCGCTTTTCCCGGTCCAGAGCACTCGTTTTCCCGCACCGAAAAGAGCAAGACCGCACCGCGCGCCGTCGCTGTTGGTGGTGTCGTGGCGGAATCGGAAGGCAGCCAGCTTGATAGCGTCGGCGTCGGCTGTATTCCACTTCGTCCCCTCAATAGGCCAACGTAACCCGATCGATAGGATAGGCCCGAAAGAATTGGATTCCCTAGCGCTCGCTTTTGGGCTGTGATGTTCTGAAGAAGAAGGGAAGCGAAGCCATGGCCGAAGACACTGCAACACGAGAGCTGAGCCGGACGGCTTTTCAAGAGTCCTTTGCCAAGCTAACGCCGGTCATTTTGGCCGAGTGGGAGCAGCTCGATTCGGACGCTCTTACGGAAACCGGCGGCGATCTCGACAAAGTTGTGGCCCTTGTGGCGGAGAGAACGGCGCACACCAAAGCGCTGGTCCGCAGGCAACTTCAGGAGCTATGGCAGGTTCTTTCTGAGCCACCCCGCCGACGTCCACCGTCGTCAGGGCCGCAAGCCGGTGGGGCAGCGCGCCCGCGACCGAACCTGCACAATGTCCTTCCTGAAACCGCCGATGAGCTTCTGCGCGAGCTGGAGCAGCGAACGTCCAACATCATGCGTGAGCTGCGCGGCGGGGTGCTGAAAGAGACACGGGTCAAGGTTTCAGACAACCTGCTGTTTTCCCTTTTGGTGACGCTCGGACTTGGTTTTATCGTCGGTGTTCTCTTTACCGGCTGGAACTTTCGGCGTGGCCGCTAATCCCAGCACAGAATCGGGAGTGACCCCGGAAAGCGCCAGCGGATATCGTTCTGCACCGGCCGATTCCTATTCTTCCTCTGGCTACGCAGAGGACTCCTATTCGGATTCAGGGTTTCAAGCGGAATCGGAATACCAAGAGCGTTCCGAGCGCTACGAGGACGGACCCAGCATCAGCGGGAGAATCTTCCGTGTACTCGGTGGACTGCTGTCCGTTCATGCCGACATCGCGAAACAAGAGCTGGGCCGAGATCAGTCTCGCATCTTGCGCGGCGTCATCTTGCTGGTTGTTGGCTTGTCTTTTGTGTCGATGGTGGTGCTGCTTCTGCAAGGTGTGCTGGTATGGCTGTTTATGCAGCGCGGTCTTTTGCTGGGCTGGGCGCTGCTGTGTGTGGCGGGAATCGATCTGCTCATGGCTGCGGGATCCATTGCACTTTCTCGTCGAGCTTTTGCCAAACCTGTCCTGCCGGAAACCCGCGCACTTCTGCGCCGGACGATAAGCTCGCTGCTTCCCTAACGAGCCTCCTTTGATGTTGCGCCTTGCTGTCTTGCTCATGCCTTTGGGGCTTTGCGCTTGCTCGCCAAGTGGACCGAGCAATCGAATTCCTGATGACCATTCCCAACTGAATGGGAGCACGAATGGGAATGCAAATGGGAATTCCCATTCGCGTGAGTCGGTCTCTGCGGTGGATTCCCAAGCGGTTGCTTCTGCCGACGGAAATGTACTCTCTGGAACCTGGGATTGGCTGTATCGAGGTGACACCCAACAAGGTGATCTGCGGATCGAACAAGAGGAGTGGCACGTTACCCAAACAGGAGACAAGCTAAGCGGTGACTATCTGCGCCAAGTGACCACGCTGTCTAGCGATGGGAAGCCGTTCCGCTGCAATGGTCTGCACGGTTTTTTGCTAACCAGCAGGGTCCGTCTGGTCGGTGAAGTTCGCGGCGACAAGATCTTCCTCAAAGAGACGGTGATGGAGCAGGAATCGTCTCCGTGCGGCGAGGGAAAAGTACCGCTTCGCAGCTACGAAGGGAGTCTGCAAGGGGAGCTCCTGTCGCTTCGTTATCCGGGCGGACAGCAGCAGCTTGTGCGACGCAAAAAAGACAGCAAGGTTTCGTCGCTGACTCCGATCGAAGGGGGTGGGCACGAGCTGCTTTCGGAATCGGACCTCGTCCTCAACGGAATCTGGGATTTTCAGCAGCGCAGCTCGACCCCTGTGGATGGCGAAGGAGATCTACATAGCGAGCGTGAGGAGTGGCATCTCGTCGACATGGGCGGCAAGCTCGCCGGGTACTACGACCGCATTGTGGAGCGCAGCAAGGGCCGCGGTGTCTTTGCCTGCTCGGGCAGCGCGCAGTTCCGTTCGGTGACGCGGTATACCTTGCGTGGCAGGCGATCGGGCGACCGCTTCTTCCTCAACGAGACGGACTATCGTAGCGAACCGAGTCCCTGCGAAAACGGCGGGCGACGCGTCGATTCCTATCGCGGCACAATCCTTCCGATGGGGCAGCTTTTGCTCGAGTGGAGCGGCGGTCAACAAATCCTCAAGCGCAGACGCGAAAAAGACTGACACTCTGCGTCATTGGCGTTTCGGTCGGTGACTCTCTCGCGGTTCCGGCGGGCTTTGTGGTAGTGTCCGTGCCTTGAAAGGACCCTAAGCCAAATGAACGTGCCCGCCTCTGTGCAAAGCTGGGTGAG
>CAYTGC010000115.1:0-15376 GCA_964437195.1 uncultured Myxococcales bacterium
ATCTTCACGAAATCGGCGTTTCCGTCCTGGTTCACGAGGAGGATGTTGTCTGGCTTGAGATCCCGGTGGACGATGCTCTGCTCGTGGACGTGGTGCATTCCGCGCGCGATCTGCGCGGCGACGCGACAGGCCCGCAGCGGTGTCATCGTGCCGTCGCGAACCGCCGCCGAGACCGTGGGCCCCGATAGGAACTCCATGACCAGGTACGACTTCCCGTCGGGAAGCTCGCCAAAGTCGATGACCTGGACGATGTTGGGATGTTTGATCTGCGACAAAAGCTGCGCTTCTTGCAGGAAGCGCCGACGGCTGACTTCGTCTTTGGGCTTGCGCAGAATCTTGACCGCCAGCAGGTTGCGCAGCGTCGCGTGACGGGCCTTGTAGACCGTCCCCATGCCGCCCTGACTGGCTTTTTCGAGGACTTCGTACCGACCGTCGATGACAAGGCCGTAGATCTCGTCGGTGGAACCACCAATGGTCGACTTGGCGGCATTGGCAGGCTGCGGTGCTGGCTTGTCAGGCGGCGCTACGCCTGCAGACTTGGCAGCTGGTGCGGCTTTGGCAGGCTGGGATGGCGAACTTGTTCTCCCACCGCCAATCGCCATTCCGCCGCCCGTGATGACCACCGCACCTTGCCCAACTGCAACGGCTCCGGGGGCCGAAGGCTTGGTCGGCTGAGCAGCTTGCGCTGGCTTGGCCGCATCGGAAGTAGCAGGTCTGGCGGATATTTTTGGGGGCGCAGCGACGGACATCGTATCGCCGACGCCCATATCGGAGCAGTCATGAGCCTCTCCCTCGACAATACTGCTGTCGCAATACGGACAGACCGATAGCTGCCCCTCCCCGCTCGCAGGTGGCTCCTGCATCTTCGCCCTTCTCATCTTAGCAAGTTGCGGCAGCGCTGTGGTAAATGGGGAACATCTCCGGGCCGGACCGCGACGTGGGCCGTCTCGGTGAATCTGAAGCCACCCCGAACTTCGACGACATCGAACCAACCACGCAAAGTCAACCAGTGCTTGGAGACCTCATGTCCGCAAAACTCCGATCGTTCCCACGTTCTCAGACCATGACTTCGCTCCTGCTGGGGTCCCTGGCGCTCGCAGGCTGTCCGCAGCAAGAAAAAGCCCCGCCTGTCGAGCCAACGGCAGCCCCAGCAGCCCCGACACCCCCGGCAGCTCCGCAGATTGACGCCGCCCGACTGGCGGTGTTTGGCAAGCCGCTGCCGACTTCGTATGACAGTGCAGACAATCCGCCAACCGAGGAGAAAATCGCGCTCGGACGGCAGCTCTACTACGACAAGCGCCTGTCGAAAAATCAGGATGTGAGCTGCAACTCCTGTCACGACCTGGCCAAGTACGGTGTCGACGGCGCCAAGTTCTCGACGGGACACAAGAAGCAGCTCGGAGGACGAAACTCACCGTCGGTGTATCAAGCAGCGGGCCATGTCGCTCAGTTCTGGGACGGTCGAGCAAAGGACGTCGAAGAGCAAGCCGGTGGCCCGATGATAAATCCCGTCGAGATGGCGCTTCCTGACCACAAGAAAGCAGAAGCCGTGCTCCAGAGCATTCCGGGCTACGTCGAAGCTTTCAAGAAGGCGTTCCCTGGCGACAAGCAGCCGGTAAACATCAAAAATGCGACGGCCGCCATCGGTGCCTTTGAGCGACGGCTTGTGACCCCATCTCGCTTTGACAAGTTCCTGGCCGGTGATGTTGGTGCGCTCAACGACGTCGAGAAAGCAGGGCTTCTCAAGTTCCTCGACACCGGCTGCGTCGCTTGTCACTCGGGAACATTGCTCGGGGGCAGCGCCTACCAGAAGCTCGGCGCGGTGAAGCCGTGGCCCAATCAGGCCGACACCGGGCGCGCTTCTGTCACGAAAAACGACGCCGACAAGTTCCTGTTCAAAGTTCCGTCGCTGCGCAACGTGGCCAAGACCGCGCCGTATTTCCACGATGGGTCGTCGGACACGCTGAACGACGCCGTCAAGAAGATGGCGAGCCACCAGCTCGGGCGCGACCTGTCCGATGCGGACGCGCAATCGATTTCGGAGTTCCTGGGCAGTCTGACCGGCGACATTCCGAAGGAATACATCGCCGAGCCGCAGCTTCCACCGAGTGGAAAGACCACTCCCAAGCCCGACCCAGCGTAGTTCGTCCGGTGTGCTGACTTGGCAAAGACACGCTACGGCTTCGGATGTGACATCAGGAAGTCGTAGATCGACGCCGTGAAAAATGAGTTGAACACCGGCACATGCCCGCCGCCATGGATCGTCCATAGCTCCACAGGTCCATCGCTCGGGCAGCCGGTGTACTTCTCAACGGTGGTTTCTGCGCCAAGCAGCACCGTATCGATGTCACGCTTTTCGCCCGAATAGGTTAGTCGCCCGCCGCAGCCGTTCTTCTGCGCCCAGATTTGGACCGTCTCCCGCGCGCTGGGATAGAGCCCGGGCATTCCAAAATAACCGATGACAGCGTCGAGCGTTCCTTGAACATGGAGGATCGGCACATGCTGCTTCGGCGTACATCGGGTTGGATCATTCCACTGCTGCCCGGCGAGGCTGACGATGCCCGCAACCTTGTCCGAAAGCTCGCAGGCGACGCGGTGGGACATAAAGCCGCCGTTCGAGTGTCCAACGACGAAGATGCGCTTGGGGTCGACATTGAAGCGGCTCTGCATGTCGGCGATGACGGCGCTTATGTAGGCCACGTCGTCGACGCCGGACTTGAAGAAGTTGCAGCACCACTCCATCGCATTCCAAAAGCGCAGCCCGACCGGATTCTGTGTTCCGTCGGGAAATGCGTATAGGAACGTCTTCGACTCAGCGAGGGTGCCGATGTTGAGGTACAGCTCTTCGATGCTGCCGCTCGCGGAAAACCCGTGCAGCATCACCACAAGCGGCGTCGGCTTGGTCTTGTCGTAGCGGCTCGGAACCTTGTACTGATACGGTCTTCCGTCGAGAGGACCGGCTGTGTGTGGCGATATCTCGGCTTTCACCGTTCCAAGCTGATTGGGCAGGGAAAGCAGCGGCGCTCCCGTTGGTAAGCTGCCTTCTTCTTCGCCCCCACAACCGATGAGCATTGCCAGAAACATGACCAAAAGAGTCCGCATGCGTCCCTCCTTGTGTGGGAATTCTCGACGGGAGATTCCGTCGCTTGGGTGGGGCAGATGGCTGGAACTAGCCGAGCTTGCGCAGGAGCACGAGCAGACAAGGACTCGCGTCGCCGCCATAGCCCCAGCTCTCGACGCACTCCCAGCCTTCACGGCGCAGCGCCTGGAGAAGCTGGTTCGGTTCGTAGCGACGGCTGTAGTAGACCGAAAAGGCGCGATCGCCACTCTCACTTCGAACCGCAGCCCGCAGATCGACGCCGTAGCTTCCGGGCACGGCGCAGCTTAGGTCGAGCGCTGGACTTATCTCGACATCGACTTGATCCGCTCCGTAGCGCTTGAACGGACCGGCCAAAAACTCGTCGCGACGCTGGCTAAGATCCGTACTGCGTCGGCTGGCAAACGTCGGATCCTTGCGCTGGATCTCGTCGGGATCGCTCGAGTCGGTGTACGCCAACCGGAAGTCCATCACCAGGAGGTCGCCGGTGGCGAATCCACACAGGCTGTTGCGCATAAAGCGCAGCTCGTTTTCCAGGTTGGAAAACGTGTGCCCCAGCATCGTGATGATGCGTCGACGGTGCGCTCGTCGTGGCGAATACAGAAGCTGCCCGTACCGCGGGAGGTGGTGAAAGTTGCCCTGGATGGCAAACACCGCACCGCCGTGGTCGGCCAGCACCTCAGCGGCATGACGATAGGCCACTGACAAAAGCGGCTGGCTGATGTCGAGCAGATAGAGCCTCAAGTCGGCGTGACCCGACTGCGTCATCAGCTGCTTGACCAGCCTGACCTCGTTGCGCGCGCTGCCCGGACCCAGCGCCACCACATCGAGTCCACACTGCGCGTTCATCCGAATGATCCGCGCCGCAGTTTTTTCGAGCGGCATGCTCGACTGCATCGCGTCGTAGTCTTTCTGCTCGGCGATGGCGCACCAGTGGGCCGCGCTCATGTGGTCCATATAGAGGTAGCTTTGCTCAATATGCCCACCGTGTCCGTTCACTTGCAGCGCCAGATCTTTGATCATCTTGACCGGGTCAAACCCCGGCGCGAGCCAGCAGTTGAGCGCAAGGTTCGGATCCGAGGCGCTCGCTTCCCACGGCAGCGAGTTCGTCTCCAAGTCCAGCTCGGGCACCGATAGCAGGTGCAACAGCGCCATCTGGCTTGGCGCGTACGTTCCGCTCTCCAGTGCCTCGATCGCCCCTTCAGGAATGCCGGACAGCTCGGCCAGCTTGTGGCGGCTCAGCTCCGCCGCATCCCGCCTCTCGCGCAGCTTCTGGCTCCACGCCGAAATCCGCGTCATATCCGACGGTGCAATCGGTTCCAGATACGGTTCCCAAGTCGTGCCGCCGTCTTCTTGCGTCAGCCGCGACGCCGCCAGAAAGCCCCGCAGCGTCATCAGCGCCATCTGAAGCGACTGCTGCTCGGTCGGCGACTTTTCATGCAGCGCTTCCTGCACCGTTTCGATGACCAGCTGGAGCGCTTGCTGCTCCCAGGGAAGTTCCGAGTTCGCGTTTGACAGCATGGAAGCCTCTCTCGCGCATTGGACTAACTACAACGCCGTCGACAGCAGCGTGGTCATGCGCGAGCGCACTATAGCGTGCTCGGCCAAAAAACCCTGCCGTTTCTAGCGGTTCCTGTGGTATGGCATCGCCATGGTTACTGCCCCGCGTCCCGGGCCAGATCCCTTACCGCCGCCGAGCACAAGTTCCGCCGAACTCCTCACCCACGAGTTCCGGCTGCGCCGTTTTCAAAACTGGTTCTTCCTCGGACTGATGTACGGCTTCTTCTACATGAGCCGTTACAACTTCAGCGCGGTGCAAGCCTCCGTCGCTGAACAGTTCGGTTGGAGCCACGCCGACTACGGCTCGATCTTAAGCGCGGGCCTCGCAACCTACGGCTGTGCAGTGTTCCTAAACGGACCACTTGCCGACCGAATCGGTGGCAAGCGCGCCATTTTGATCGGCGCGGCCGGCGCGGCCATCTTCAACCTGCTGTTTGGACTGTGTCATCTGCTGATCCTAAAGCCAGCAGTTGTCGTCGGTGGTCAGGTCGTTAGCCAAGCCGAGCTTGGCGCAGGACTCAACAACACCTCGGTCATCGCGATGTTTGCGGTGCTGTGGGCGTGCAACCACTACTTCCAGTCGTTTGGTGCGCTCTCGATTGTGAAGATAAACGCCGCTTGGTTCCGCGTCAGTGAACGAGGCAAGTTCGCAGGCATCTTCGGCATCATGATCCAGACCGGGCGAACGCTCGCGTTTACCTTGCTGCCACTGCTCTTGCGAGTGCTGCCGTGGCAGTACGCGTTCTTCGTACCTGCCGCGTTCCTGACCGTGATGTGGGTGCTCTGCTACTTCCGAGTCGAAAACAGCCCTGCCCTCGCTGGCCATGGCGACTTCGATACCGGCGACGACAGTCCTGAAGATGCACACTCCCCGGATACCATCGGCTTCGTGCTCCGCAAGGTCTTTGCCCGCAAAGCCCCGTGGATCATCGCGCTGTCGTCGATGTGCATTGGCCTCGTAAGGCACTCCATCGACCACTGGTACACGCGCTACATCACCGCCGTGTTTGGTGTGACCGCCAAGACGCTTGGTTCCTTTGGACCCTACCAGTTTGCGTCGGTAGCCATGCCGATTGCGGCGGTCCTCGGTGGTCTCGTGGCAGGCAATGCGTCCGACCGGCTGTTTCAGTCGAGGCGGGCGCCCGTGATTTTCTTCGCCTTCCTCGGCATGGCGGCGTGCATGCTGTCGCTGCGGGGCACGATCCACAATGCCTGGGGAGCAGCGGCTGTGCTGGTGACCGTCTCGTTCTTTGTCCAAAGTGCGCACTCACTTGTCGGAGGCGCCGCGTCCATGGACTTTGGCGGACGCAAGGCTGTGGCCACCGCAGCGGGTCTCTTCGACGGGGCACAGTATCTGGCGGGAGCGCTCGCTGGGGCGGGTATCGGCAAGCTCCTGGAGCGTTACCGCGTCAGCGGCCACCCCGGAGCTGAGTTTGAAGTGTGGCCGTTTATGCCGCTGTTTTTTGCCATTCTCGGCGCGCTGATCATCTCGCGGCTGTGGAATGCGCTACCCGGACGAGGCGGCCACGGCGCACCGATCGCAAAAAGCGGTGGGCCTACTTATCCGCTGACTGCGAGTTTGCCGGCGGAGCAGCAACGGTAATCACGCGCTCGACGCCATCCTTCGGCGGCTTGGCGACAAACGATGGCGCTTTGTCCATCTTGCTGTCGCGTGGGCGTGGAAGCGTGCTAGGCCACAGCGTAAACGGCATGGCGTCCGTCGTCGCCAAGTAGCCGTTCGACGGGAAGACCACGTCGTAAATCGCCGGCTTGTTGTCGATGTAGAGGTCGAACGACACGCCCTGCGCCGGGACCATCCGAACCGACAGTTTCTGCAGAACCGCGGCATTGGTAACGCCTTGGAAGTCGATACGGTTCGGGGCGGTGATTTGCGCACTGTCACCGGGATACGCATTGTCGAAGCGGGCGTAGGCGATCTGGCACGTCGCCGAGCAATAGACCGTACCATGGAACTGGTGTGCAAACCGGTCGCCCTGCCAATACAGCACCCAGTCGCCCTGACCGTTGGTGGTGATACCTAGCGTCGTCTGCGGCAGCTCAATCGCTGCGCCAGCGTCTATCAGGAAGTCCGCGTAGGGAGTAACTCCGCCCGTGTCAGTCCAAGTTGAGGGACAGCTGTAGGCGTCACAAGTAGCAGGGGGAGAAGTGGACCAAGGCCCGCACCCGGCAAGCAGGGCGAAGGCCATCGCGGCAAAGTGAAATGCTTTCATAGGCTGGCTCCTTTTCAGTGTCGGGGCGCATATGCGCCTGGTTCAATTATCGACGGTTTTTTCGTGGCACAAGGGAAACAACATTTTCTCTCAACGTGACCGACGAGGTATCGTGTAAAGACGCAGCAAACCGGACATCTATTCAAGGCCACTGCGTCCGACCCGTACACTTGTGGCACAAATGACATGCGTTGCTGACAAATTACGGCTTTATAATATCAATAGGTTATTTTGAGGCATGGGCATGTCGAGGTTCCGAGGCATTCCGGGTTGGGCGCGCGCGCTTGGCATCGGGCTAGCCGGTCTGCTTTTGCTGGGGGATGTGGGGAATGCGGATGCTCGCCGGAGAAGCCGACGTGAGCGTCGCGCCGACGAGTGCAAGACGCCCCCCGTGGTGGCAGCGCAAGAACAAGACAAAGCGATGCGCTTCTACGACAGCGCCCTCATTTATTGGGAGTCCAAAGAGTGGGACCGCGCCCGATCTGACTTCCAAAATGCCTACAACATCACCAAGTTACCCGATTTTCTCATAAACCTTGCGCTGGTATCCGAAAAACAACGTAAATTTAACGACTCAATCGGATATCTTGAAGCCTACATTGATAACTGTCCCAACGCCCCGGATCTCGACAAAGCACGCCGAAAAATTGATGATCTTAAGATCGCAATGGCGCTCGATGCGGGAAACACGCGAACGATGAAAGCATCTCTGCCGCCGGCACCAGCGATTGCGCTGATGGCGACCGGGGCAGGACTTGTGATCATGGGCATCGGCCTCGGAAGTGCAGCGCTCGTAAACTCCCACCAAGTCAGCTCGCCCGACAATCGCACCAAGTGGTGGACGCAAGATCTTCAGGCGCTCGAGACATCAGGACAAAGGATGGCGACGGCAGCTTATGCGCTGGATGCGGTCGGTGTCGCGGCTCTCGCAGCGGGCGTCATCTGGACGGGCGTCTTTTACGCGCAAGGCAATACCGGACTGTCGCTCGCCCTGTCTCCCAAGTCGGGTGGAATGGGTGCGGTCGTCCTTGGGAGGTTCTGATGCCCAGACCGACAATGCCCCGCTTCATCGTTGCCGCCATCGTCGCTGTGAGCACGCTTCACGCCACAAGCTGCTACGCGCCCGATATCTCGCGCCTTTTGTATCGCTGCCAAGGCAGTGATCCATGTCCGAGCGGCATGGCCTGCAACTTTGGTCTGTGCGTTGCGACCGACATCGCTGCCTGCGCAACTGGCGTCGGTGTCTGGCTCACCGAAGACGACTACAAAGCGCTCTGCCCGGCGATAAACCCGCCGCTTGGCAACTCTTGCGGGGACAACTACGAACCCGACAAGAACTGCCCGGAAGAAGCAAAGACTGTCTGCGTCGACCCAGTGACGATGATGCCGAACAACGACTGTTTCCGCTGCTGCCGCAAGAAGTAGGCGTTGAGAACACACGACCGCTCGCCTATAGTCGCCGACCATGGCGTCGCCGACCGTCGCACAAGACCCGCTGGCCCCCCTTACCGCCGCGCTCAAAACGCAGGCACCTCCGCTGGTGTTTCTCACCGGGAAAGAGCGCTTTCTCATCGATCGCGCCGTCGAAGCGATCAAGCTGGCGGTGCTGGAACCAGCGACAAAAGACTTTAACTACGACCAGATGTTTGCCAAGGAGACGGGAGCGGCCAAGATCCTGGCCTGCGCCAAGACGCTGCCGATGATGGCCAAGCGGCGGCTGGTTCTCGTGCGCGACGCCGACGAGCTGACCGCTGATGAGCTAGCCCTGCTTGGCAAGTATGTCGAAGCGCCTGCGCCCGAGACTTGTTTGGTCTTTCTGGCTGAGAAAGTCGACCTGCGGCTGCGCTTCTTCAACTTGTTCAAAAAACATGGGCTGCTGCTCAAGCTAGACCCGCTGATGGACAAGCAGCTTCCAGGGTTTGTCGAAGGCGAAGCCCGACGGCTCAAAGTGGAGCTGCAACCGGGGACGGCGGCGCGACTGGCCGAAGAAATCGGCGCGGACCTCGGGCAGCTTGCCGATGCACTCGAGCGGCTGTGCTGCTACGTGCCTATCGGTCAGCCGATTCGGGTGGCTGACGTCGAAGCCGTCGTGGTGACGACGCGCCAACACTCGGTGTTCGAGCTGATCGATGCAGTCGGAGCAGGAGATCGCTCACAGTCACTTTCACTGCTGTCGGAAATGCTGATGCAGAGAGAGCCTGCGCTGAAGCTCCTGGCACTGCTCAGTCGGCATGTCATGAAGCTGTGGCAGACAGCGGATCTTCTGGCGCATGGTCGTCCGTCGGCAAGCGAGGTCGCAGGTGCGCTCGGGGTGATGCCGTTTGTCGCCGGAAAGCTGCTCGACCAGGCACGTAGGCTCAGGCTGCCGCGGGTTCAGGCGATGCACGAGGCGATTTTCCAAGCCGACCGGACGCTCAAGCAGTCCAAGCTCGATGACGAGCGAATCATGGAACAGCTTGTTCTCGGGCTGTGCGCGACGTAGCGGCTAGGGAAATCGCACAATCGGCAACCGCTGGTCCGTCGTTCCGCCGTGGCGACCGTCAGCCATCACCGTATCAATATCCGCAGGTGACACTTCGCGTGTCAGCCGATGAATGTCGACCCGGGTTCGGGCGCACAGCGACAGCAGCTCTGGCAGAAGATCCGGCAGTGGTGCGACGGCAACAAGCTGAGCCTGCATGGAGACGACGTGGTCAAGCACCGCCAAACCACTTGGCGACGTGCCCGCTTGCGGTTCTGCGACCCGTCCGACTACGCCTCCATCGAGAAGCTGAGAGGGTTCCAGCAGAAGCACTGTCCCAGCAGGTTCAGCAAGCTGCGCAGCCTTTGCGCGCGCGGCGTCGCTGCCCACCGTTTCTATCACCACCGAGCCCGCCAAAGACAACCCCTGTGCGCTGGCTCGCTCGGCCAGGACTCGTCGACACGCTGCCGAATCGAGCTGTGCATATTCATCGGCAGCAAAACGCTCCACCGCGAGCCCAAGTGAGTCCGCAACGACCGCGGCAAGCTCTGCCCGAACGCCTTGACCCAGCACAACGCAGACGGTACCTGGCGAGACTCCAGCTCGCACAAGGCCCGAATACGGCGTCAGCAGCGCATCGACGAACACCGCGTACGGCCACAAGTCTTCCGTCAGAGGACTCGCTTCGACAAAGGGCGGGCGCAGCGGCAAAAGGTAGCGGGCCGGGACGACCTCGCGAATCTGCGGTCGGACAGGGCGCGTACGTCGAAGCGGACAGGCAAGCACCGCGCCACGACGACAGACCGGACACTCGCCGCACGACAAGATCCGCGGCACAAGCACCGCCTGCCCCGATAGATGCTGCGCCGCCGCCCCGGATTCCTCGACAACGCCAACCAGCTCCGCCCCAGGAAATGCCCCGAGCGCCGAGCCGTAGATTCGAACCGAAACCTCGCTAGCTTGTAACGTCACGGCGGCGGAGGTTTGCAAAATTGCCCAAGCCTTGGCAAGCGGTGTCTACGCTGCGGACCAAGCAAAAATTTGCGCCGACGATCGGCGAGTCGTGTAATCAGCCCATGTACGAAGCGTGCTCGACCTGCGGTGAACGGTTTATTCCGCAGTATGCTTACCAAGTTGCGACCTTGCCGACGGGACCGGGTGAGCCTCCGCGTCGGCAGTACTTCTGTCAGCTAAGCTGTCGACGAACTGCGCTCGGCGAAGTGACTCACGCGGTACGTCGAGCCCGACGGATCGCCATCCTCAACCAGAAGGGCGGCACCGGCAAGACGACGACGGCCATCAACCTCGCTGCAGGACTGGCCGAGCGTGGCTTTGAGACTTTGCTCATCGACACCGACGCACAAGGCAACGTCGGAGCCAGCCTTGGGGTGAAAGGCGACCGCAGTCTCTACCATGTCATTGTCGACGGTGCAGACCCAGCGGATGTCGCCGTGCCGGTCCGCGGTCGACTCGATGTGATCACCGCCGATGCCACGCTGGCCGCAGCTGAAGTGTGGCTGGCCCGTCGGGATCAAGATCGTGACCGCGTGCTGTCGAACCGAATGGGGCAAGCGCACCGTCGCTATCAGTACGTACTTCTCGACTGTGCGCCATCGCTGTCGCTCCTCAATCAAAATGCGCTGACCTATGCCGATGAAGTGCTCATCCCTGTGTCCTGCGATTATCTGTCGCTCGTCGGTGTGAAACAGGTCCTAAAGACACTCAAGGACATCGAGCGACACCTGGGCCACTCGGTGCGAATCGCCGGTGTGCTGCCGACGTTCTACGACTCGCGCATCCGCCTGGCGCGCGAGGCCCTCGAGACGCTGCGCGGTCACTTCCGCGAAAAGCTGATGGAACCCGTGCGGCGCTCGACCCGTCTTGCCGAAGCGCCGAGCCATCGTCAGAGCATCTTCGAATACGACGAGGAGTCGCCGGGAGCCGAGGACTACCGCCGTCTGGTCGAGCGAGTGATTGGCAAAGAACAAGCCGCGGCACCACTTGGCATCCGTCCGCGCGAAGTCGTTCAGCCGTCGATGGAACCAGCCTCGCTCGAATAAGGAGACCCGCAGCATGAGCACCAAGAACAGTGCCCCGCGGGCGCTCCAGACCGATCCGCTTTCCGTCGACGATATCCTGGAAGTCGGTTTCTACCGCCCCGATCAGCCCGAGCGCACATCGGCCCACGAAGCCGTACACGATGTTCCGGCGGGTCAGCTTCCCGAAAAGAAGCCTCGACCGACGCACTACAAAGTGGTTTGCATCTCGCTTTACAACGAAGACATCGAGCGGCTCGAAAAGCTGGTGAAAGATCTCAAGCGGCGAGGCTACAGCAAAGCCAACAAGTCGCTCGTGATTCGCGCCGCGCTTGAACAGCTGGATGTCGAAAAAGTGCCGCGCTTCCACTAGCGGCAGCGAGCCTGAGGAAACCGTGTCTACACAGAGAAAGCTTCACGTCGCAGTGCTCTACGGCGGTCGCTCGGGCGAACACGAAGTCTCGCTCCAGTCGGCGGCGTCGGTGCTTCGCAATCTCGACCCCACTCGTTTTGTCGCTGTACCGATTGCGATCGACAAAGATGGTCGCTGGCATCCCGGCGATGTGTCGCGAATTGAAAAGGGTGCGCGGCAGCTCCCAGTGTTCCGAGAGCAGCCGCAAGTGGTGCTGCCTCCGAATCCGCCGCCGCGCGAAGGCGCAATGCTGGTTCCTCTCGAAAACGCGACGCTGGTTGGGCTCGGTCTGCCGCTACCGCCGATTGACGTGGTGTTTCCAGTGCTGCACGGCACGTTCTGCGAAGACGGAACGCTGCAAGGGCTGTTGGAGCTGGCAGATGTTCCGTACGTCGGTTGTGGCGTGCTCGCGTCGGCCATTGGCATGGACAAGGAAGTGGCCAAGCGGCTGGCCGGACTTGCGGGCATTCCTGTCGTGCCGTATCTGACGGTCCACAGTCGGACGTATCCAGCGCAGGCAACCGCACTGGCTGTCGAGGTTGAGAGGCAGCTTGGCTACCCATGCTTTGTGAAGCCGTCGGGCTCAGGATCGAGCGTTGGCGTGCACAAAGTGAAGCGCCCAGAGGATCTCGACGCGGCGATTCGCGATGCACTGCGGTTTGATCGCAAAGTTCTCGTCGAGAAAGCCATCGACGCCCGTGAAATCGAAGTCGCGGTCCTAGAAAACTCGGACGCGATGGGCGAGCCACTGTGCAGCATCGCCGGTGAGATAAACCCGCGACACGAGTTCTATTCGTATCAGGCCAAGTACCTGGACGAAAATGGTGCGGCGCTGCTGGTTCCTGCGCCGATTTCCGTCGAGCAACAGGCCGAGGTCAAGAAGTGGGCGGCGCTGGCGTTCACGACGCTCGAGTGCGAAGGGCTTGCTCGCGTCGACTTCTTTCTCGATCGCAAGACCGGTCAGTTTTACTTTAACGAGGTCAACACGCTGCCCGGCTTCACATCGATCAGCATGTACCCGAAGCTCTGGGAGGCGACTGGCATTCCGTATCAAGAACTCCTCAGTCGGCTCATCGATCTTGCGGTACGTCGCGGCCAGGAGAAAAAGGCACTGATTCACGACTTTGCATCGATATAGGGCTGTTCCGATTGGGTACACAACAGCGCAACGCGGTCGCGTGCCATTGACAAGGCCAGAAGAGCCTCGAAAAATGGCTGCGTGTTAGATTGAAGTTGCGATGTCAGAAGCAGAGGGACAAGCCAAGATGGGCGCGCGGGACGACGGAGGCTGCGGGGACACCGCACACAAGCCCGATTGCGGGGAGTCAGAGTTGCGGGTACTACCCAAGCGACGACGCACCGCCAAAAGCGAAAACCTGATCACGCTAAAAGCGATGGTCGACGGGGCAAAGACCACACCGCGGGCAGTTCGACTGTATGAAGCGGAAAAGCTGATTTCGGCGGCTCAGCGCTCATCGGGCGGGCATCGGCTCTTTGATGAAGGCGAGCTGGAAAAGCTACGGCTCATCATTGACCTGCGCGCCTGCGGTTTCTCGATCGACGAAATTCGCGAGCTGCTGGCGGCGCGTCAGACAAGTCCATCGAAGGAATCAGCGATGGCACTGCAAGCGCTTCTCCATCGGCACATCGACGGACTGAGGCGCAAGCTCACCCTCATCACCGAGCTGGGCCGCGAGTTTCAGTGCGCCGTCGAGACGCTCGACCGATGTGCGAGCTGCGAAAACCCCGGTGGCAAGCAAGCCTGCCAGACGTGCGAAGTGCTGACCAGCCGTACCGCACCGCGCTGCATGCGCTTTATCTAAGCGGCTCGGCGCAGCTCGTTCTGATCCGGGGTCCGCTCTAGAACGGATTCTGCTCCTCGGGAATCGTCACCATTTCGACAAAGCGAGGGTGCGAGCGCAGACGATCGAAGTCGTTCATTCGATACAGCGACGCGCGCAGCGAGCTACCTTCGCGGGCTCCGTGATGCCACGTATCACGCCGTGCTGCTTCCAACAGGCGCTGCACCGCGAGGCCAGTCTCTCCGACGGCAAGATGGTAGTACATCACCGCCAAGTCGACACCGTCAGAAGCCAGCTCGGTCGCCGGAATCTTGGCAAACTCTTGCCGAGCAGAAGCAACCTCTCCACGCTCAGCGAGCATCGCCGCATTGCCGAGCGTGATCTCGCGATTGAAGCGACTCCGCTGCAGCTGCGCCTCGCGATAGGCCAGAAGCACTCTCTCGGCAAACGCAAGATCGAGCTGTCCAGTAAAGCCGCGCACCGCCAAAAACACGTTGTGGAGAAGCAGCGCACGAAGCTGTATCGCCGCCGCCTGCTCACTGCCACGGTCGGCCCGCAGCTTGAGCTGCTCGTCGATAAGTGAGAGCTGCTGGATCTGTCCTTCGACGTAGGCGAGACGGACGAAGTGCCTGCGCGGCATCGGGCCTCGCTGCCCACCGTGCAGAAGCTGACGATAGGCCAGCGCCCGCGCCTTGCGAACGAGAAGGAGCGCTTCGCGCAGGTTGTAGCGACGGATTTCTGCCATTCCGGCTGCGTATAGCTGACGAATCTCACCGTCGAGCCCAAATTCGAGCAGTGATTCCTCCGTCGACTGCGCAATCTCACAGGCTCGGTCTAGCCCTACTGTCGTCGGTGAACCCGAAAGCGCACAACCGAGTAAGAACACCTGCCCAAGCAGCATCGCCTAGTGCTCCACGCCGATCCGACGATGACGAAGCGCTGGCAGGTCCGTCCGAATCCTCGTCAGAGACTCGAGATCAAGCTCGGCCATGGCGAGACCTGTTCCATCGGGACATTCACAGAGCACGGTACCCCAAGGATCCACGATCAAGCTGTGTCCGTAGGTAAATCGCGTCGGACTGTGTCGTCCTTGCTGCGCCGCCGCGAGGACAAAACACTGATTTTCGATCGCCCGCGCGCGCAAAAGCACATGCCAGTGGTCCTTGCCGGTGTGCAGCGTAAACGCCGCCGGAATCGACAGGAGCTTCGCAGACGCCGCCGCAAGTCGCCTGTAGAGCTCTGGGAAGCGAACGTCGTAGCAAACCGACAGCCCGAGCCCGCCCCACGGTGTGTCCGAAACAATCACCTGATCTACATCGCCGTACTCGACGGACGCCGACTCGCAGAGGCTGGTCGCGGCGTGCGCAAAGTGGACGTCAAACAGGTGGATTTTTCGGTATACAGCAGCAATTTTCCCGTCGGGAAGCAGATGGATGCTGCTGTTATAGACACGCTCTTTGGTGCGCCCGGTTTCTGCCATCCCTCCGAGAACCAGATGCACGCCCAGCGACTGTGCAAGCTGCTGCATCCGCTCGATGATCGCCCCTTTGCCCGAAAACCCGCCCGCATCGTCTTTCACGATCGTCACCGCGTGCGAAAATTTGTCGTTTTCATTTGATGACAGCAGCGCGAAGTTCTCGGGCAAACAGACCAGCTCTGCCCCTCGTCGCTGTGCTTTTTCGCAGAGTGACTCAACCTGTTTGAGATTCTGCTCGACATCCGCTGACGAGCAGAGCTGAACGACTGCGGCTTTTAGGACCGACATTTCCCGCAGTAT
>CAYTGC010000116.1:0-15224 GCA_964437195.1 uncultured Myxococcales bacterium
GCAAACAGGATGTGGCATGACTTTAGGTAGAACCACACTGCTTCCTCACCACCCATGTCCCGACGAGTATCGGCAGGTTTTTGCTAAACGGACCAAACGGATGAACGTACAGCGTTGGTTCGAGGAATCCCACCGCGAGCGGCAGAAACACCAGCGCACAGACTTGCAGCAGCAACAGAAGCCGCAGCCACTTGCCAGACAGAGTCAGTGCCAAAATTCCTGACACAATCTGACCCGCACCCATCAAGCCGACGAGAACAGAAGGAGAGACAGCGTGGATTCCGATCCGCGGGACCATCTGAAGCTCGATCTGCTGCTGAAACAGAAGCTTGGGGAACAGGCCTTCTGTGAGCCAGACCACCGCCATTCCGATCCGCAACAGAGTGCGCGCGTTTTTGGTCCAGGTTCCTGATTTTTCGACGAGAAACAGGACCCAAAGTACGCACAGGAACTGCAGGTTTTTCGACAGCATACCAAACGGACTGGCCAGGAGCAGCGGCTGCCACACGGCCAAAATCAGCGTGAACGAAAGCACCATGGCGGTCTGCAAAGAGACCAGCAAAAGACGCGGGCGGAAGACAAAGACAGCCAACCCGAGCAGCAGCTCAAACACGCACGTTAGATACATCACGAGCGACGGAAGGCCCATCGCGATCAGATACGCATTCCCAACAGTTCGGTAGTACGGATGCAGCACCGAAACCGCGGTCCAGATCCACACCAGCGAAAGGGCGGCGCGCAGCCACGTTTCATCCTTTTGGGAATCGGAGGACGCACGCACAAAGGAATCAGCGAGCACAGACCCATTGTATACAGGGTTTGCCACCTCTAGCGCACAGAGATCGCCGCTTCATCGAGACTTGCGGTACGCTGCGCGCGATGACCTCGGTGCATGTGGTGTCTGGATGGCTTTCGGGTGTGGTGGCGCTGGCTGCCTTTGTCCCCTACGTCCGAGGTGTCTTGCGCGGCCAGACCCGACCGAGCACTGCGAGCTGGTGGATCTGGACGGCAGTAGGAGCGATCCTGTGTGCGAGCTATTTTTCTGTTGGTGCGCGTACGACGATCTGGACTCCGATTGGCTATGTGATTGGGCCGCTCGTGATTGCGGTGTTGTCGATCCGGTTCGGAGCAAGAGGACGCACACGGCTCGATGCATTTTGCCTGTTGGCAGCAACGGTAAGTCTGCTCCTGTGGTGGTGGACAGGATCGGCCCGCCTGGCGCTGGTTTTAAATATTTTGGTCGATGCCTGCGGCGCGCTGCCGACGATTCGGAAGAGCATCGTGGAACCAGAGTCCGAGGATCGTGTCGCCTGGACGATGTTCCTCGCTGCGGGACTGCTGAACATCGTCGCGATCACGCCGTGGACGTGGGCAAATGCCGCGTATCCGCTGTATCTGCTCGGAAACAGCCTGGTGATGAACCTGCTGATCTGGCGGCCCAGAGCGCTCCGCCCGGCTGGTTGACAGCCGCGACGGTCGCTTGATCAAAAAATTCCGCTCCGAAGCTGCGCAGGCAAAGTGTTACAATCGGTTCCCGTGTCAGGATTTCAGCCGGTTACCGACTATCCGCTTCTGCGGTTTCACAAAGAACGCGATGGCATCGTCTCGGAAACGACGCGACGCGCCCTTCAAACGGTGCTCAAGGCCAGCGCGCCAGAGTATGTGCTAAACGACGCCTGTCTTCAGGAAATCCGTCGCCTGGCGGAAAGCGCTCCCCAAGAGGAAGTGCGCAGTCCGTCGGAATGGAAGCGACTGTGGCGCTCGATTGGCGGAAAGTCGCGGGCGACGCTGGAAAAGGATCTGGAGTCGCTGATCCGTGACTACAGCGAGGACGTCGCGGGCGGCTTCAACAAACAGGTCTACACCTTTGCATCCCAGGTCGTACCACCGGCGCTGTCGCTGCTTTTGTCGCCGGAAAGTCCGATCAAGCTGCCGCTGCATATGCTCCAGCCGCACGCGCTCCTTGAGAGCCTGGCCGAGCGGCTTTTGGTCCAAGGACCGCTTGACCATCTGCGAGCGCTGGCTCGACGCGGAACGATTGTCTGCGTGCCGACTCACTTGTCGAACCTGGACTCGCCGGTGATGGGTTATTCCCTGCAAGCGGCGGGACTTCCACCGACGACGTACGGTGCAGGGAAGAACCTGTTTACCAACCCGATGTTGGGTTTCTTTATGCGCAACTGTGGCGCATATCGCGTCGACAGGCGCATCCGACACGAGCTGTACAAAGACGTGCTCAAGACCTACTCGCAGGTCATTTTGGAGCGCGGCTATCATTCAATGTTCTTCCCGGGCGGAACCCGATCACGCTCGGGCCGCGTCGAGAGCAAGCTCAAGCTCGGCTTGCTCGGGACGGCGCTTACTGCAACGGTCGAGGGTTTCCGTCGCCAGGCTGGTCTTTCTGCTGGTGTTCCGGTCAGGCCGATCTACATCGTCCCGGTCACCATCAATCAGCAGCTCGTGCTCGAGGCCGAGACACTGATTGCCGACTACCTGAAGGAAACCGGCAAGGCGAGATTCATCATCGAGGACGACGAGTCGGCACAGTGGCGCAAAGTGGTCGACTTCGTGCGCTCGACGATGACGCACACCGGCGCGATCGTCATCCGTTTTGGCGCACCGATGGATGTGCTCGGGCACCCGCTGACCGAAACCGGCGAATCGATCGGGCCGCACGGCAAGACGGTGGATCTGGCTCGGTACTTCTGGTCAGACGGAAAACCAGCCCATGTGCCGCAGCGCGATGGCGAATACATGAACCAGACGGGCCAAGCGATCGCACGCGCGTACCGACGCGAAACGGTGCTTTTGCCGACGCACCTTTTGGCCTATGCACTGTGGCGACGGATCTGTACGGCGCTTCCCGGGCTGGATGTCTATCGACGGCTTCGACAGCCGCTTGATCTGCATGTGCCCGAGTCGGAAATTCTGTCGGACATTGAGCGCCTTCAAAGTCACCTGCGCCATCGCAAACATCATCTGGGGCCGCGCGCCGACGGAACTCCGGCGCAGGTCGTCGAGGCTGCGCTCACCGCGTTTGCCAGCTATCACACCGAACCGGCGGCCATGCGCACGCCGTCTCAAGCTGTCACCGCCTGTGACAGGCAACTTCTGTACTACTACCAAAACCGAATCGAGTCGTTGGGGGATGAGCTATGACGAGCCTTTCTGTTGCGGTCATCGGCGGCGGTCGCTGGGCCCGCGCTCTCGCGTCCTTTTTGCTGCACAACCAGCGCCGTTCTCCCGAACGGATTTCGAAAGTGCTGCACTATCGGCCCCCACGCGAGCTGATCCGAGCGGGACAGGAAGACTCTCGCAGTGAACACGAGCAGACCGCTGCGCATACCGATGTTCCGGCGGCAGCGCATGAAGTTCCCGATGTACATGCGGTTCACTCGGCCCAGGGCGTGGAAAAGACCCAGGTCACATCCATTGCGCTTTCCGATCTAGCAAGTGCGGATGTCATCTTTATGGCGGTGCCGGCATCGTCGGTGCGCAAAGTGCTCCGGCTCGCCGCGCCACACCTGCATGGCAACCAGACCATGATTCACGCCATCGGCAGCGTGATTCCTGCGAGCGATGAGTGTCAGCACGCCCAGCTTGTCTCGCATGCCATCGGAGAGGAAACACCGATTCGAAAGGTTGGGGTTCTCGCCGGACCGGCGCTGGCACCCGACCTCGAGGAGTTTGCGCCCGCAGCGCTGGTGTGCGGCAGCCGTTTTGATGAAGTGGGAACGCAAGCCATTCAAGTTCTTTCCGGCCACTCCCTCCTCGTGTACACCACGCGCGATCTGATCGGCGTCGAGCTGGCACGTGCCGGTTCGTCGGTGATTGCCTTGGCCGCAGGTGTTGCCAACATTCTGGATCTCGGGACACCGGCCCGCGCGATTCTGATCACCCGCGGCGCGGCAGAGATGGCGCGAATCGCGGTGAAGCTCGGTGCAGACGAGCGCACGTTCTTCGGTCTAGCAGGTGTCGGAGAGTTTGTCGCAGCGACGGAACGACGCGGCTCTGCGGACTTTGAACTGGGGCGCCTGCTCGGTCAGCGAATCTCGCTTGCGGAAGCACTGAAGCAAGTCGGTCGCGTCTGTGATAGCCCGGCGATGGTCCGGGAAGCGCATCTGCTTGGACACAAGCATCATGTGCGAACGTCGATCGTGTCTGCGCTGTATCAGCTTCTGCATGGCAAATTCGACACCAAAGATGCACTGATGGCGCTACTGTCTACTGACATTCACAACGAACGCGAATAGTCCCCCCGCATACTCCCTTCTCGGTCCGTCTGTCCATGCCACAGCCTGCGGCGTCACCTTCCCTGTTGCGCACCGTCATTTCGACGCTGGCTACGCGATTCTTGGTGCTGCCACTTGGGCTTTTGCAGGGCGCACTTACGGCGCGCGCACTGGGGCCGGAGGGACTGGGCCGCTACAGCGCAGTTCTCGTCGATGTGAACATCATCACCACGCTCCTTGGACTGGGACTTCCGGGCGGTCTGGCCGTCCTCACCGGAGAGTCGCAAGGGAGCGCAAAAGCGGTGCAGTCTCTGTGGTGGCGAGGGCTGCGGCATGCCCTTTTGGCCGTATGTTTTTTGTCTGTGCTCGGAATCGCCCTCTCGACCTTTTCACCGTCGCTGCTGGACAAGTTCAATGCCGATCGAACGCCTGTCATACAGCTCCTTTTGGGAGTCTGTGTGGTGGGCCAGCTCGGACGTGATGTTCACAACGCGCTGCTCTGGGGAGGACAGCGCTTCTCGGCCCAAAATCGGCTTGGTCTCACGCTATCTGTGATCCAGCTTGCGTCGGTGGCCGGGCTCTTTGTGTGTGACAAACTGGTGGTCGAAAGTGCGCTCGTTGTGCAAGCACTGAGCCTGTGGGGACTGTGTATCGCGTTTCTGTTCCGCCTGCAGATGGACTCCAAAATCCAAACAGAGATGAGAACCCAGGCCCACGATTCGGAAGATGTGCCGTCGACCAAACGGCTCTATGCAGTGAGCCTGCGCAACTTTCTCCACATTCTGCCGGACATGCTCCTGCTGCGGATCGATGTCTACTTGATAGAAGTTCTGCTGCCTCCGCTTCTGATGCGACGAGAGCTGGGTCTGTATCAAGCAGGCGTGCGCGTCGCAGAGCTTGTGCTGATGCTGCCAGGAACGCTCAACGCAGTGCTGTTTGCAAAAGCCGCAGCAAAGGAAGACGTGGCAGAACAAGCGCTGCTCTCTGCAAAGCTTGGACTTTACCTTGGCCTATGCAGTTGTATAGGGATGTTCTTCGTCGGAAAACCGCTGCTGATTCTGTTTTATGGCGCGCGCTTTTCCGGTTCCTTCCTGCCTTGTCTGCTGGTGCTTTTGGGCTGCTCGGCGCTGTGTTTTTCTGGGCCTTTGGCGGGTGCGCTCTCCGGGGCCGGTGCCTATCCCAAGAGTGTGATCGTCGCGCAGACGCTGGCGCTGTGCACAAACGTTGGTCTGAACCTGTGGCTCTTGCCTTCGTACGGGATCATCGGGTCGGCGTGGGCATCGGCACTGGCCTACACGGTGAGTGCAGTCTGCGTAAGCGTGGCGTTTGCACACAAGTTCGCCCTGCCCTTGCATCGCCTGCTGACGCCGGTTTCCCCGTCTGTCATTTTGCAAAAGCTAGGACGACGATAGACGAGCGCAGAGTCGCATACCTTTTGGTAGACTGCTTTTGATGCGGTCGCGTATAGTTCCGGTGCTCGGTGTTCTGTTCCTGCTTTCGGTTTTTCCGTCCGAAGGCCACACCAGTCCGCCACAGAAACCGATGCCGCCCAAGGTCGCTGCGACGCAGGCTCCCAAAGAGGACGAGCCGCAGCTTCCACCACTTCGCTTTGAGGGTCCGCTGGCCGCCGCCCAAGCCGCGCTTCGGGGGGGCAAAACAGCCGAGGCAAAACAGCTTGCTGACAAGCTTCGACCGACGGCCAAAGAGGCAAAGCTGCGGGACGATCTGGAAGCACTGGTCGGACAGAGCCTGTGCGCACAAGGACTCGTTACCGAAGCGACAAAACACCTGGAATCGTTTGTGGCACAGCAGCCGCAAGCACTGGCAAGTCGAATGGCGCTTGGGCAAGCGTACCGACTCGTCAGCCAGCGCGACAAAGAGCGCGCGGTATGGAATGGCTTTTTCGACGATCACGATGCGGAAAAGCTCGACATGAACGATCCGCGCACCGTGCGGTTGCTCGGAATGGCAGCGCACTATCTGGGCTCCTATCAGGATTCCTATGAACAGCTGTCAAGCGCGATCACACTGGCCAAGGACAAGAAGCGCAGCGACGAGCTGGTGCTGTCTTCACTTTCCCTCAGTGAGCTGCGAATCGAAAAGTATGAAGTCGGCTACGCAGAGCAGTCGGTCAAAGAGGCGCTGCGGCGCGACCCCCAGAATCCGGACGCCAAGGCACTGATGGCGCGGATCAAGCTGGAGCAAGGGAATGACGTGGCCGAGGCAAGCGAGCTTGTCGATGACACCCTGAAGATCAATCCGCATCATCCGGTTGCACTATCGATCAAAGCAGAGATTCTGATCGACAACGAACAGTACGAAGAAGCGCTGGCTGTGCTTGATCCCCAGATTGCACGCAACGGCTACGATCTTCCGGCGCGTGCGCTACGGGCGGCGGCGCTGTTCCTGCTTGATCGTCCCAAGGACTATGAAGCAGAAAAGGCAGAGACGCTGCGTCGGTCGCCGCTGTTTAGTCAGTTCTATCGCATCGTGTCGGATCGCTTGCAGGTTCAGCACCGATACGAGCTTCAGGTTTCGATCCTAGAGGAAGCGGTAAAGCTCAATCCCAAAGACTTCTATTCGCTGGGCGATCTGGGTCGCTGCTACTTGCAGCTTGGCGACGATGATCGGAGCTATCAGACGCTGCTCAAGGCGTGGAAGGGCGACAAGTACAACCGCAAGACCTTCAACCTTCTGGAGCTGTTTGAGAAGTACCACCAGAAGACGTACAAGGTTCTCAACGTCGACATTGATCCCCGGCAAGTCGGAAAGGGCGGGCTGCGGATTCGCATTCACAAGGATGAAGAGGATCTGCTCGTCCCTCTCCTGAAGCCGCTCGTTCAGGCAGAGTATGTCGAGTTTTCCCGTCGGTACGGGTTTTCTCCCAAGCTTCCGATCTCGATCGAGCTGTACAAGGAACCAGACAACTTTTCAGTGCGAACATTTGGACTCCCTTCCGCAGATCCAGGCATGCTCGGAGTGACGTTCAGCCGGGTTGTGACGGGTCGTTCTCCGTCGCAAGGAAAGCTCCCTTGGGGCCTGATGGTCTGGCACGAACTGGGTCACGTCTTTGCGATCGAACTATCAAACGGCAAAGTTCCGCGCTGGTTTACGGAAGGTCTGTCCGAATGGGAAACCATGCAGATCAATCCAACCTGGAGTCGGAGAACCCATGCCGAAGTGGCCGCCGCGCTGCGGGACAACAGACTCCTTTCGATGGCAGACCTGAACGTCGGTTTCACGCGCGCCCGCTCGCAGAGTCACATCGTGGTTGCGTATCACCAAGCGGCGCTCTCGGTTGCGTTTTTGGCACGGCGCTTTGGCTTTCCAAAGATCGTGGACGCGCTCAAGCTGTTTGGCGCAGGCAAGCGCACGCGTGAGGTGTTGGAACAGATCTCGGGAATGCCGATTGCCAAGCTGGATGAGGAGTTCCGTTCCGATCTTCGCAAACAGCTCTCTGCCTATGAGGGGACGTTCTACATACGGCCTTCAGACTACGCGGACACCGATGGTCTGCGGCTGAAAATTCGCAACCGTCCGAAGGATGCGCAGCTACAAGGTCTGCTCGCGGTCGCCATGGTCCGCAGCGGGGCCGATCCAGCCGAGTCCGCAGGACAGATTGCGGTGGCGCGCAAGCTTGATCCACGCTGCAAAGAGGCGGTGCTCGCTGATGCAGAGCTTCAGCAGAAGCTGGGCCGTACTGCAGAGGCAGAGAAGCTCTTTCGCGAGCTGATCTCGATTGGGGGGGACGGCTTTGATGTACGGCAGCGGCTGGGCGACTTGTATTCCCAAAGCAAGCAGATTCCTGCGGCGATGGCCGAGTATGAGCGAGCCAAAAAGCTCGACCCAGATCGTTCCGAGCCCTATGAACGGCTTGCTGCGCTGTACCTGCAAGACAAAAAGAGTGATGAAGCGCTGCGCGAGCTTGCGGCGGCTTCTCTCCTCGACTTTGCCGATGACAGAGCATTGGTCAGTCTGGTGGAGGGACATGCAGATAAGAATCATATAAAAGAAGTAATAAAGTACTCCGATCAGCTTCTCTACATCGCGCCCTATCGAGGCAAGTCGCGGACGCAAGCTGCGGAGGCGTGGCAACAGCTTGGACAGACGCAACGCGCTTTGTTTCACATTGATGCGGCCAAGAAACTTCTCCCCGAGCCAGGTGACGTGGAAGAAGAGGAGCTGGCGAAGCTGACCGCCGAGACCGCCCGTGTCGAGGAGCTGCGCAAACAGATCGCCAAAACCAAGACGCTGCCGTTTTCTGGCCCAGACACGCTGCTCGATGCTGCGCGCAAAAAAGCGGGTCTATCCATTTCCCCCTAATCAACTGGCACAGGTGTCAACGTGAGAATCCGTCGTTTGATTCGTACTGCACTGCTCATCGGTCTTGTGGTTTACGGATGGAAGGCCTATTCGGATCTGCGCCCGCTGGTGAAGGTCGAAGCCGTCGGTACGGCAAGCTGCAAAGTGATCCATTCTGATGGTCTTGTAGGGGCCGAAGATCTCGAATTTGACCACCAAAGTGGAACTCTGTACATCGCAGCGTCGAATCGCCGCAGCGTGGCCGGGTTCCGACCGGACCCTGGCGCGGTGTTTCGTTGGCAGCCGGATCGTGAACCCGCACCGACCAAAATGACGCTGGAGGGACTCGGCGAAGCGCTGCGTCCGCATGGGATGAGTCTGTATCACCATCCGAGCGGAGAGCGGCGCCTGTTTGTCGTCAATCATTCCGCCCGCGGGGAAGCCGTGAACATCTTTCGGATTGAGACAGATCGGGGTACGGAAAAACTTGTCTCTGTTCGCGATGTACGCGCACCACAGTTCGTCAGCCTAAATGACGTCGCTGGGTCAGGACTGGAAGCATTTTATGTGACCAACGACCACGGTCGTCCGCCCCACTTGGGACATGTTCTCGAAGACTTTGCAATGCTGTCACGCGCGTCGCTTGTGTACTTTGATGGAACGTCCGCGCGCACGATGATGAGCGGTCTACGCTATGCAAACGGGGTGCAGCTCTCTGCGGATCGCAAGCAGCTCATGGTGGCGGAAACCACGGCCTATCGCATCAGGGTTTTTCAGCGCGCCGAAGATGGAAATCTGACGCAGGTCAGCGAGCGAATCCTCGATACGACCCCGGACAACTTCTCGCAAGACGAACGTGGAGACTTCCTGATCGGCGCACATCCCAGTCCGTTCCAGTTCCTTCGCTATGCCACAGCGGCCAGTCCGCCATCGCCATCTGAAGTGTTGCGCATGCACGTTTCCCCGGACGGCACATCGCAGACATTTTCGACGGTACTTCGTGATCCTGGAACGCTGTTTGGCGCATCCAGTGTCGCAGCTTCCCATGGACCGCATCTGGTCGTGGGTGGCGTGTTCGATCGCGGGATTCTCTACTGCACGCAGGCCGCTCCGTAGTCGGAAGACGGTGTTGGGGTTCTACGCTTTGTCGGTTGTGACGGCGTAGACGCCGGTACCAGGATGGAACTCTGACCAGCCGAGCCAGAACTGTCTGTCGACACGGAGACGATCACTCTTGGCGATGTCTTGGCGAGGATTCCCAAGGTAGGCCGACACGCGATCGCCTGACGCTGAAGACTCAATCGTGATCGACTGCCCCCCGAGTACGTCCCGGACGACTCTCTGTTTTTGCAAGACAGACAGCGGATAGGCACGCGATTCCCCGGCAATCACCAGCCCGCAAATGATCTCATGGGCTGGGAGTCGACCATCCAGTCCCCGGGCCCCTCGGGGCACCATTCGAGATGTCACCGATTCGAGCATCTCCGTGATCTTCTGCTTGGGCAGAAGGCCCTTCCACACTGCGGGCTCTTCAGCCAACGTCGTGTTCGGGTGTTCGCTCTTCCACGCTCCCCAGCCCATCATCTCGCCGCCAATCAGCTCGAGCTGCTTTCCTTTGAGTGGTCCCGCCAGGCACTCTCCCGTCGCTTGCTGCCACAGACTTCCGGTCTCATTGTCCGCAATCACCATGTTTCTGCAGAACACGGTCGCACAGTAAAACGTCAGCGCTTTTCCTTCGATTGTGGCGGCATACACGATGCCGCTGCGACAAGCCTCTCACCACGAGGCGAGGATGGGCTGTCCGTCTATTTCATCGTTTACCAGGTGATGCGGAATCAGTGTCTCCAGTGCCCACGCGGCGGCGCGATCTCCGATGGTGGTTCCCATCACCATGGCACCGTCCGCAAGCGGTGCCTGCGCTGCCGACAAGTGGCGCGGCCTATCGACATGAGGAATCGCACGTGGAGGGAAAAAGAACCCCGTCATGATGGAAAGCAGGAGAGCAAAGCCAAGCACCACAAGCTGTCCCATCGTTGGATGTATGGCGTAGGCAGTGAGCGCACAGCCTAGCACCAGCACCCGAACGACTGTCTTCCACAGACCGATCCGATAGACGAAGTTCATTCCTATCGCGGGCACAAACGTGACCCAGTAGTAGATCTGTAGTCCCAGTACACCAAGGACAAGTGAACAGACGCTGAGAAGGACAGACATCGGCACTCCTTTTGGCAGTCGTGGTCTAGCGAGGCCCCTTTTGGATAAATTCTATCTTGTAGCCGTCCGGGTCTTCAATAAATGCAATCACCGTCGAGCTATGCTTCATCGCCCCGGCTTCACGGGTCACTTTTCCGCCCAGTCGTTTGACGTCTTCGCAGGCCTTGTACGCATCCTCCACTCCGATCGCGATGTGACCAAAGCCGGTTCCTAGCTCGTAGCTCGTGGTATCCCAGTTGTGGGTAAGCTCTAGGACGGTGTGCGAGCTCTCGTCGCCATATCCGACAAAAGCGAGGGTGAAACGGCCCTCGGGGTATTCCTTTCGGCGGAGCAGCTTCATTCCCAGGACCTCGGTATAAAAAGCCAGGGAACGGTCCAAGTTTCCAACTCGAAGCATCGTGTGGAGCAGTCGCATCTGTGTCCTCTCTGTCCCTATGTCGTAGTGGGAGGCATGTTGCTCCCGACTCGGTCGAAGAAGAAATCCTAGCCGAAACCGCAGCGTAGGTCGGGGGTGATTGTATTTTTCGACCGGCTGCGCTTTACTCTCGCAAAAATGCGAACGAGCAAGGTCGACGCGCCGCAAGGCGCGAAGGGTGGCGGTATTTTTGGCACCGGCAGCGACGAAAACACGCTGCATGTCTATGCCTACGCCTATGCCACGACCTTTCGGCTCCGCGATCTTGCAGCGGTGTTCGAGGGAGCCGAGGTCGATCACGACAAGGACTGCCTGGTCGCACGTTTCCCGGGGGTTCGGACTCGCATCGCCGTGCTGTTTGACTTCGGTTCGGTGGTGCTGATTGGTCTGCCGCGTGAGGAGCGCGACAAGCTCATTGCGTCCATTGGTTCACGGATCGGACCAGAACCGCATCCGCCGCTCACCGAAGACTTCTTGGTCGAAGTACGCCCGGGCGCTGCCCTGGATGTGCAGTTCGAGCGGGTGATCTTGTCGGAAGCGACGCTGCCGGCGCTCAAGGTCATCAGCCTGGTCCTCGCGCAGTCGGCTGCGATGGACTACTACGATGAAGATGTACAGGAAATCCAGCAGCGCACCAACGTCATCACCCGCGCACTTCAGGTCGAAGGACGAGTGCCAGGACGGCTCGACAACTTGCTGCAGTTTATTGGTTCGTGCATCGAAACCAAGAACGGCATGATTGCAACGCTGGCGCTGTTTGATAAGCCCGATGCGACCTGGGAAGATCAGCAGATCGACAAGCTCTACAGCGGTCTACGCGTCGCGCTAGAGATTGACGATCGGTTCCGTGCGCTGGAAGCCAAGCTGCGCATGATTCAGGAAAACCTCGTACTCTTGGCCGATCTGTATCACTCGCGAAGCACGTGGCGCCTTGAGCTGACCGTCGTCCTGCTCATTCTTTTCGAGATTCTCCTTAACCTTTGGAATCTGTTCCGTGGCGGTACACACGCTTGAAAAATCGCGACTGATTCTCGACGTTCTGATTCCGGCGCTCAACGAAGAGGGGTCGGTTGGGAAGGTCGTGGCAGCGCTCAAATCGCTGGGGCACCCCGTGCGGCATGTGGTGGTGGTGGACAACGCGTCAACCGATCGCACCGCTGATGCAGCGCAAAAGGCTGGGGCCATCGTGGTCAAAGAACAAGTCCGTGGATACGGCGCAGCCTGTCTGCGGGGGATGGCGTTCCTGGCCAAGCAAGAAGTCAAACCCGATGTCGTGGCATTTCTGGATGCAGACGGCTCGGATGACGCGCAGGACATCCCACGAATGATTGATGGGATTGTGAGCGGTGCAGATCTGGTCGTGGGATCGCGCACGATCGGTATCGCCGAACCGCAGTCCCTGTCGCGGGCCCAGCGGGTTGGGAATGCGGTCGCCACGACGCTGATTCGCGCGGTCTATGGCCAAAACTACACCGATGTGGGGCCGTTCCGCCTGATCCGCTACCCTGCCCTCTTGGCGCTGGGAATGACGGACGAAGATCACGGCTTCATGATCGAAATGCAGGTTAAAGCGGTACGACGCGGCCTGCGAATCATCGAAGTTCCGGTGCGCTATCACCCGCGTGTGGCCGGGGAATCGAAGAACGTCAAAGGCAGCATGGCGGCGGGACGCAAGATGCTCTTGACGATCTTGCGTCACTCCACGCAGCGTTAGGTGGGTTGGGTTCAATATGAATCATTTCAAAGGACTCATATTGAACGCCTGCAGACCACCTGACTACAACATGCCCGGGGGAAGCCCCATTCCCATCGCGGTTCGTCGCATCTCTTCTTCTTCGAGCGACTTCGCTTTCTGCAGCGCTTGATTCACCGCCGCGACGATCAGGTCTTGGAGCATCTGGGGATCTTTGGGGTCGATCACCTGTGGATCAATGCGCAGCTTCACAAGCTCGCGGGTACCGCTGACCACCGCAGCCACCATGCCGCCGCCTGCGCTGGCTTCGACCGTCTTGCCACCCAGTGCATCGTGCGAGCGGACCAGCTCTTCGCGCATCCGCTGCGCTTGCTGCATGATCTGGCCAATATCCGGCATTCCAGGGATCGAACCAAAGGGATTGTTGGGATCGGACATCTTTAGGACACCTCGTCTAACAGAGTCGGTGACAGAAACGATACCGCACCAAAGGCTTGGGATAGAAGCTGCCTGGCAGGATGATTTTCAGCTTCGCGTTTGCGTGCGGCTTTTTCGTCGCTGCTGAGCTGCTCATTGGTTTCGTGGAGCGACCATCGCGATGGGTCAGCGGGTCGCGGTCCTGCATCCAGCTGCAAGGTAACAAGGATTGAGCCACCGCAGATCGTCGATAGCGCTCGCTCGGCTTCGACACGCTTTTTTTCGAGTGTATCGAGAAAGAACTTCGTCGGCAGGCCCAGCACGACCTTGCCGCGATCCCAGTGGAGCTTGCGCGCTTCGTTGATTGCCACCAGCGTCGGATCCATTGCCATGACCTTGCGAAGCGTTTCGTGAAAGTCAGGGAGGGAATCCGCAGCAGACGCGCCGGTTTCAGCAACGGCGGGTGGGGCTTTCGGCAAGATGGTTGGCTCGACCAAAGTGACAGCCGAAGCGCTGACAGGCTCGACGGGGACAACATGTTCGGCCACGGCTTCGAGTGGCACAACGGCGGCGGCAACTGCCGTCGCGGCGCTGGCGGTCGGTGCGGTCGGTTTGCTCGGTGCCGTCGGTGATGCAGCAGGTGGGGCCGGGGCGGCAGGGAACGGTGCGACGACGGGGGCAGTGTTTGGTGCTGACGCACCGACCGGAGCGCTGGACGCAGGAGGTCGCGGCGCAGGCCGACCGGTGCTAGCGGCGAAAGGGCGCGGATCTTCTCCCCCGCTGGTCCCGGGACCACCGCTCGCGGCTGGACGAGGACGCGCTGGCGCGGTTCCCGAAAGCCTTTCTTCCAGAAACTCGAGCCGATCCACCAGTTCGCCGATGGGCTGCATCGGTTCAATCCCGCAAAGCTCGACGGCGCCAACCTCCAGCACATAGCGTGGTAGCGACGCTCGCGACGTTTCGTCGGCGACCCGCAGCATGCGATTGAAGAGCTGCTCGGCCCGGCCCCTCACGCGATCGGCTTGCGACCGAAGTTCTTCGAGTTCCGACGGCGTCGCTTCGAGAAGCGGCAGCGGATCCTTCACCACCGAGATGACGAGAAGATCGCGCAGGTGTGAAAGCAGCGTCTTGGCCAGCTGTGCAAGGTCAAAGCCGCGACCATAGGCGCTGTCAATCAGCGTCAGGGCTTGCGCCGGATCACGATCGACAATGGCGCGACCCAGACCAACGATGAGTCCACGATCCGCCACGCCTAGCACCGCCGACGCATGCGCTTCCGACAGCGTGCCTTCCGTCGAAGCCAAGACCTGATCGAGCAGCGACATCGAGTCGCGAACCGAGCCTTGGCCCTCACGCGCAATCAGCTGCAGCGCCGCTCCATCAAACGCGATGCCTTCTTTGGTCAGTACGCTCGACAGATGTTCGGTGAGCCGAGCGGTCGGCACCAGCTTGAAGTCATAGCGCTGGACCCGCGAAAGGATGGTCTGGGGCAGCTTGTGAGGGTCCGTCGTCGCGAACACAAACACGGCGTGCGGCGGCGGCTCTTCCAGCGTCTTGAGCAGTGCGTTAAACGCGCTCGTCGACAACATGTGAACTTCGTCGAGGATGTAGAGCTTCTTTTTTCCTCGCACGGGCGCGTAGCGAATGGCCTCGCGCAGCTCGCGAATGTCTTCAACGCGGTTCTGGCTGGCGGCGTCGATCTCTTGCACATCGACGGAGGTGCCTTGGGTGATTTCGACGCAGGCCGGACATTCGTTGCAAGGTTCTGCCGTCGGTGCATTGACGCAGGATAGCGCCTTGGCCAAAATCCGCGCCGTGGTGGTCTTGCCCGTCCCTCGACCACCGCAAAACAGGAATGCGTGATGGACTCGTCCGCGACGGATTGCGTTTTGCAGTGTGCGGGTGACGTGCTCTTGCCCGATGACGTCCGCGAACGTCTGAGGCCGGTATT
>CAYTGC010000117.1:0-15180 GCA_964437195.1 uncultured Myxococcales bacterium
TTCGGCGAGGTGATGGAATACGAAGTGGGCAGCCACCTCATCCTCAAGCTCGGCGATGGCAGCGTCCGTCGCATTACCTGGAACGAAGCCAAGCGGATCTCACCAGCTCGTCGCAAAGGTGATACGTCCCATGTGGGTTCGCCCGAACGCACCATCGTAATGCGCGACGGAAAGACGCTGCGCGGCGAGCTGGTCGAGTCGGTGCAAGGCATGCACACGACGATTCGGCTCGGTGGTGGCGAAGTGCGAAGGCTGCTGTGGAACGACATCCAGCGCATCACGGCCCCACTTGCACCAGGTGTGTCCTCCCCAATTCCACTCAAGGGAGAGCTGCTGGTCCACCTCGACAGTGGATCGCGGCTTCTGGGAACCTACTTCGAGTACATTCCCGAGCAGCAGCTCATCCTTCGCCATGCGAGCGACCGCCTGTTCTACATTCCGGTTAACTCGATCGTCAAAGTCACCATCACCGAAGAAGGCAAGAGCGAGTAGCCCGTCCCAATGCCGCTGTCTCGACGCCAGTTTGTGTGGCTGTCGCTGCCTTGGGTTTCGCCGCTCGGTTGCCACAACCGCGACAGCCAAGCCCGAAAGACAAACGTGACACCTTCGATTTCCCCCGAACGACTGCACGCCGTGCATTCCCACCGAGAACAGTTTCGCCGCGGCCAAGATGCCCGGATGCGTGGACCGCACAGCCCGCTCGCTCGCGTCGATTATCAGCACATTCCCATCGGTGACTTTGTCGTTGGTGTGGACTCCGCAGCGCCACTGCACTTGCCAGCCGAGCTACGAACCGCGTTTGGCGGCAAGCTCACGGTGTCCCGTTTGGGTACAGTGGTTTCGTTTTCGTCCACAGAAACCGTGCTGATGAACGGCCAGCCAACGCAGTCCGGCGAGCTGCACAAAGGCGACACAATCCAGCTTGGACCCACGCGGCTTTTGCTCACAGGATCGCCCGACGATCCGGGGTTTGGCATCTACTCCGACAGCGCCGAAGCCAAGTTGAAGTACAGCGGACTCCACTACTTTCCCGAGGACGACTCATTTGTGGTGCAAGGCAAGCTGCTGCGTTCTCCGCCACACAAAGTAAAGGTGATGGCCTCGCGTGGCGAACCGCAGGAACTGGTTTCGGTGGGTGACTTGCAGTTTTCGCTGCCCAGCGGCGGCGATCGCGTGGCGTGCACCCTGGAGGCCTATCTTGAGACACCCTCTGGAACCACGCTGTTTCTGATCTTCCGCGATCAAACCAGCGGCAAGCCCGACGGCAGCTACGGTGCGGGAAGGTTCTTGCTGGCCGAACTCGACGCCGATGACAGCGCCATTTTGGACTTTAACCAGGCGTGGAATCCCCTGTGTGCGTATTCCCCCTATTTCCACTGTCCGATGCCATCGCGGAAGAACCACCTACCCGTCGCTGTGAAAGCGGGAGAAAAGTCGTACGGCGAACACTAGATCTCGGTGCGGGAGCCGCAACCGAGAGGCTCAGACGCCGATAAGTTTGTCGTGAGCGACCCAGTACAAGAAAAACGTCCCGCACAAACCCAGACTCCCAAACCCCAGCCGTTTGCCGTCCCCACCAAGACGCCAGCGCCGACACCGACGCCCACCGCGACGCCGACGCCAGCCCTCGGTCCGGTCGCCCCAGGCAAGGCCCCGGCCAACGCTGGCCCCAAGTGGCCATTCTTTAATCCATTTGCAGGGATGTTTGGGGACACAGGCCAAGGGACAAAGCCCGGCCCACAAGCAACACCGACGCCGACGCCGACGCCGGGACCGACCGCCACAGGCACCCAACCTGGACCCGCGTCGACCACGACGGGTCCGGGTCAAACGCAAACTCCAGCAGCGACGCAGACCGGCCAGACTGCGACCGGACCAAACGGTCAGCCAGCGACCCAGCCTGCTGCGGCCCCCAAAGTGCCCGACGCAAAAGAGATGTCCCAGCTCGCCGCGGACATCCGCAAGGAAACTGACGGCCACTGGTTTGCCAACCCGGGAAGTACGCTCCAGCTCTTGCGCGGACGCTCGCCCGAAGAGATTGCCGCGATCAAGGCGGAATACAAAAACCACTACGGAACCGATCTCGACAAAGCGCTGGGCGGTTCGCTAGAGGGCAAAGACAAAGCGGAATACCAGGCGCTCATCTCGCAGGACTCAAAAGATCCGGCAAGCAAGGCCAAAGCGGCGCTCGCAGGCCTGCAGAACGCCGAAAAGGACAACTTCCTCGGGATTGGCGGGCAGCATGCCGACAAGGCCGCCGTTGAAAAAATCCTCAAAGGAATGGACCCTGCAACCAGGGCCGAGCTGACCAAGCAGGGCTTTAACGTCGACGGCTACCTCCAAAAGTATTACAGCGGCGACGAGCTAAAGAAGGTGCAGGCACAGGCCACTGGCGACAAAGCGTCGGAGCTGGCCGCCGACCTGAAGATGGCGACGCACACCGGCTGGTTTGGCGCGAGCACCGACAAGAACAAGATCCTCGACACCCTCGCGTCGTGCAAGACCGACGAAGAGCGCAAAGCCGTCGCAGACGCCTACAAACAAATCAGCAATGGCCAAGAGCTGACCGCGATGGTCGGCGACAAGCTCAAGGACGAAGATCAGAAGGCGGCGCAGGCGCTGATCGCTGGCAAGCCCGACCTCGCAGCGGCCTATCAGATCGAAGCGGCCAGCAAACCGCAGGGCATGTTCTCGTTTATCGGTCTGGGCGGCCCCGACAAAGAACGGCTCAACAAGCAGTTTGAAGGCAAGTCCCCCGAGGAGTGCAAGGCGATTCGGGATGCCTACAACGCGACGATGACGCCCGAAGGCAAACAGGGCGACGCAGGCTACGACGCGCTCGATGCCAAGCTCAAAGGCACGCTCAAGGACGACGACCTGGCCAAGGCGCAGCAGCTTGCCAAAGACGGCAAAGTGTCCGATGAGCTGGCCATCAAGATGTCGATGAACACCGGCCTGTTCGGGATGTTCACCGACGACAAGAAGGTCAACTCGATCCTCGAAGGCAAGTCGAAGAAGGAAATCGACGAGCTAAAAGCCAAGTACGCCGCGCTGACCGGCAAGGACATGGAAAAGGAGCTGATCTCGCGCACCGGTGGTGACGCCGGCTTCGAGGTTCAGATGAGCCTCAAAGGCAAGCCCGAGACGCCCGAAGACATGGTCGCCCAGGCCAACGAGCGCTATCAGCACCAGCGCGGCAACGGCATTCGCAACTTCTTCGTCGACACGTTCGGCGGCGAGGCGGGCAAAGACCTGGACCGTCAGAACAAGCGACTCAACGACTCGTTTGACAACGCCAAAAAGGGCGACGGCAAGGTCGATCAGGGCGAGTTTGCCGAAATCAGCCAGCTCGCTGACTGGAACAAGCTCGACGCGAAAGCGGTTCAGGAACGCACCGACTCGATCGCCAATGCCGCCGGTACCGTCGCCAGTGTGACGGCAGGCGTGGCGCTGACGATCGCAACCGCTGGCGCAGGATCACCGATCTTGGCCGCAGCGCTCGTTGCAGGTGGCAGTGGCGCGGCGATGATGGGAACCAAAGCGCTCGTCAAAGGCGGCGGCTACGGCGGCGATGAGTTCAAGAGCGATCTCGTCGACACCGGCTTTAGCATGGCGGGCGGCATGGCGACGGCGGGCATCGGACAGCTCATGCAAGGCGCGAAGATGGATGCCTTCATGCGCAATGTCCTCAAGATCGACCCGACCAAGGCCGCTGGCGAGCTAAGCGCCCTCGAAAAAATGAAGATGAGCGTGCTCTCGAAAGGTCTCGAGGGCGGCATGGGCGGTATGGCGTCCGCAGCGACCAACCGCAAGAACTGGGAAGGCGGCGCCGGCGACGTGTTTGGCAACATGGCCAAGGACGGACTGCTCGGCTTTGGCAAAGGCGCGTTCGGCGGCCTGATGGGATCACTGCCGGGGACGCTCGCGAACCAAGACTTTGCCAAAGACCATCCCGGCATGATGTGGATGCAGAAGATCCCGGGCTTTGGCGACCCATCGAAGAAGGACCAAGACTTCAGCATGATGGGCTCGCTCATGAACGGCCTCACGTCGGGTGTCGGCAAAGCGGCGAAGAACTACGGGACCGGCACACTGATGGACACGCTCAAGGACGGCAACACCTGGAGCGGTGGCAACTTCCTAAACAGCTTGATGCAGCACGGCGAGGACAAGTTCAACGAAGGCCAGTGGGGCAAAGACATCCTCGGCGGTGTCAAAGACGGCGTGATGTCGAACCGGCTGGTCGAAAACAAGATCCGCTCGATGGTCGGCGTCGAAGGCGTCGAGGCCGGATCGAAGCCGTCGTCGTGGGGCGACAACCTCGTCACGATGCAAGACAAGTACAAGCTCGCCAGTGCCAAGGGCGGGTTCAGCGGCATGTTCGGCGGATTGCTCGACTCGACGGTGGATGCGTTTACGCCCGCCAACGAAGGCAAGCAAAACACCGGAATGATGTTCCTCAACAACATGTTCACCGGCGGCATGAAGGGCGTTCAGGGCGGAATCGAAGGGGTCGATGCCGATCAGCGAGCCAGCCAGGCCTCGCTCGAAAAAGAGACGCTGCGCAGGATGTGGAAAAACTGGAAAGGCACCGACGCGCCCGAGGGTGACAGCGAAGCAGTGCAGAAGAAGCTCGATCTGCGTGAGCGCCTCGAAGGACTGTATGGTTCGCTCAAGCCCGAGGCACAGTCCGCCGACGGCACAGGTGGAACGCAAGAAGGCGCCAGTGCAGGACAGGCCGACGCGCAGAGCGAGCCCCAGCACGACAAGGCGACCGAGCGAGCCATCCGTCGCAACAAGGAAAAACAAGAGCAGCAGGCGGCGTGGGAACAGCGTCAGGCCGAAAAGGAAGCCAAAGCGCAAGCCGATGCCCGCGAGCGCGAGATAAACCGTCATCACTCGCCACTCCAAGGCCCGGATCATCGCGATCAGATCGTCGCGCAGACGTCCGAGCACGAGTTCTTCCCGAATGCGCCCGAAGGCCGCACGGATCAGGATGTCTTCGACTACCTAAGCCATTAACATGGAGCCATGAGTGGCTCTACGCCGGATGGCACAGACCATCCCCCGACACAGCTTGTCGCCTTTGCGGACGATCTTCAAAAGCGGCTTGCCGTGCTGGTCGACCCAGCGCTGCAACAGCTCCGCATTCCCTTTCTGCTGTCGCTAAAGCCGACGCTGGCCGACTACGAGCGCGTGTTTGTCCCCGCCGCAGTGGCCAAGGCCCGCGCGTTCTATGAAGCCATGTGGGCCGGGCCCATGGACCCGCAGTTTAACCCTCGGCACAGCGTCGTTCGCATTCATGTGGCAGTGCCCGAAGACTTTGTGACCGGACACCCGCGAGCGACGGCATTCCCCCAAGGCTATCGCCGCATCGTCTCGTCACTCGTCCGTTCTGTGCCGTGGGCCTGCTTTGAACTGCTCGAAACTGGCGATGCGCTCGGGGTGTCAACGGACGGACTGGTCCGCGTCGATGATCGGGTTTTGTGGTTCCCTCGACCGTACGTTGCGCTGTCCGAAATGTAACAAGAACCGCGGAACTTTTTGGGTAGGCTAGAGTGCCTCGCGTCGAAGAGAGGACACATGACCGGTTCCAATCGGAATGCAAAAAAACAGGGCAAATCGATGATGCTGTGGATCGCCATTGCCGTCGCTGTGATCATTGTGATGTTCGGAATCATGCAGCGCTCGGGCAAGCAGAAGGAAGAGGCCGCCCAGCGCGAGCGGTACGAAGCGCTGCAGAAACAGCAGGCGTATACCGCCAGCACCTTTCGCTGCACGGTGCAGTTCCCGAGTGGCTTTGCGCACCGCGTCACGAGCTACGATCCATTCACCTATCGGGGAAAAACAGCAGAGCTTGCCACTTGCAACGATGCATCCGACGGGGAAGTGTGGGCCGAGTTCTACCAACTACCGCCCGGCGAAAAGAGCGAAGGCTTCCTAAAGGAGTGTTTTGCCGACGAGACGCATCCTCTGGTTCGGCAGCGGCTCGCGTATCTTTTCGACTACGCCATCCCGAGCGAAGTGGACAACCTGAAAGGGAAACAACAGGTCCTCAGCGAAGGCAGCAGTGATGGATGGCAGGTCCGGCTGTCCTATATCCCGTCTCCACATGGAGTCGGTGATGTCAATCCTCGGCAAGTCCCGCGCAGCGAGCTTCGCCCCGGTGACATCATTGCCGAGATGCCGACGTTTGGGATTCCGTCCAACACCTTGAGCCCATGGATCTGGGTCGGCATTGATGACTTCCGCAGCCAGTCCGAGCGTGATTCTTTCCGTCGAGCAGAACGGCATGCGCTCGAAAAGCTCAAGGACCAGCAGCTCCAGTACCGCAAAGCCAAGGAGCGCTTCGAGAGAATGCACCGGCACTTTTACCTCGTCGAGGCCGCCAAGGCAGTCAGCTCATTTCAGGTTGTGGTGCTGCGCCGCTTCGGCTCCGTTCTCAACCCGAAGACCCCCCAGAGCGCCGCAGAGATCATGAAGACCATGATTGGATCGGTGCGCTGCGAATAAAAAAATGCCTGACCAGCGACTCGGTTTCCCGAGTACCGATCAGGCATTTGGCAGATCCAACCAGCAGGTCAGATCAACGAGGATGGACTAGTACGACGGACGAGGACCACGGCCGCCGCCGCCACCGCGACGCTCACCGCCGAATCCACCACCCGGACGTCCACCACCGCGGCCACCACCCTCTTCACGAGGACGCGCCTCGTTGACGGTCAGCGGGCGACCACCCTTGATCTGGCCATTCAGACCGCTGATCGCGGCCTGAGCCTCTGCGTCGGTCTCCATTTCCACGAAGCCGAATCCCTTGCTGCGTCCGGTCATGCGGTCTTCGATGACCTGAGCGCTGCGGACTGCGCCGAAAGCGTGGAACATCTCGCCAAGCTGCTCGCTCGTGGTGTTGTACGAGAGGTTGCCGACATACAGTTTGGTGCCCATTCTGAGTCTCCTTCGATGTTGCAGTTCGAACCGATATCAAGCCTAGCGGTGTCGACGTTCCCAAGGCGGCACAGGCAGTCGAGGCATCGACAGGAGCTCCAGCGCCAAATGTTGCAGAACCTTTTTCACGGACCACGAACCGATCTAGCCTTACGATCGCGAGGCTACCGTTTGGTCCGATAATTCGCAAGTACAATCTTGGGAAGCTCTCACCTCGATTGCGCGGACCACTGGCTTCACGTAGTTTCTATGGCTCGATGGCCACTGAGAGCACCTCCCAATCCCCCGAAAACGCGACGTCTCCACGACCGCTGTCAGCCGCCAGACCACTGGCCTTTTTTTCAGCCGCACTGGTTGCCGCGGTGTTGGTTGCAAGCGGCGATGTCCTTTGGACGGCGGCAAATGCTGTGACGCCCGTTCCATCCGACGCGGTCGTTGGAGCGCTTTTGTGCTCGATTGGACTTCTCGGCGTTCCCTCGATCGTCCTGGGCGGACTGCTCTTTTGGCTGGCTGGTTCTCTGCTCGCGGTGTTTGGTCCTGGCTATGCCCGTCGAGCGATTTGGGCCCTGCGTGAAAAAGAGACAGAGGACCGAAAAGTCGCCGCGATCCTCCTCGCGCTGCTTGGGGTCTTGTTCATCGACGCGGTAATGCTGTTTGGCTTTGTCAAAGGCGCGGCGCTCGAGATGTCGAACAAACGCAATGGCGCACTGTCCTCGGCGCTGGTGGCCTGTGCGTCGCTTGTGGCACTGCTTCCGTTTTCCATCCCGCTGTACCGAATCACCCATCAGCTTGTCGGCTGGGTTTTGCCGCGGCCCCGCGTGCTGTGGCTGTGCGGTCTTTCGATCCTTTCGGCGCTCTTGGTGGTGGTCGCCGCGATCCTGTCCGTGGACTGGCGAATCATCCACTTTGGTCCGTGGAAGATCCTGGGCCTGTGGGCGCTGTCGCTTTTGATCTTGGCAAAAGGCCTGTCGCTTTTGCCGCGACCGCAGGTGGTGGGAATGGGCGCCCTGCTGCTCATCATCGTCAGCTTTTTTGCGTCGGTGCAGAAGTTCGGAAACGAACCGCGCTCGCTCGCCCTGATCGCCGAGGAAACTGCCGCTGGACGGCCTCTCCTGCTCCTCATGCGGCGTTTCTTCGATCGCGATCGCGATGGCTATGCGGGTCGGCTCGGTGGCGGTGACTGCAACGATCATGCGCCGAATGTTCATCCTGGCGCCGACGATGAGCCGGGCAATGGCATCGATGAGGACTGCGACGGATCGGATGCCGAAAAAGTGGTGGAAGCGCCGCCTCTGCCGCCGGAAAATCCATCGACAAAAGCGCCGGTCATACCAGAACAGAATCCCAAGACGGCGGCGGTTTGGAATGGCAACTGGCTGGTCATCACCGTCGATACGCTGCGCGCGGACCGGATAAACCCCAAGGTTGCACCAGCGCTGGCCAAGCTCGCTGCGGAAGGAATTCAGTTCACCAACGCCTACGCCCAGGCCCCAAATACGCCGCGCAGCTTCCCTTCGTTTTTGACTGGGCGCCTGCCATCGGACGTTCACTTTGTGAAGCAGTCGCTCAACTTCTCGCCGCTGACGGGCAAAGATCCAACGCTGTTTTCCGAGCTAAAAGCCGCCGGGCTCCATACGGTGGGAATTTTTTCCCACTTTTATTTGGACCGAAAGACCGGGCTGCACACCGGCTTTGATGAGTACAAAAACGACGCCGCAACCAACCTGCACGACTCGAACAGCGACATTCCAGAGCCGCGAATTACTGCGCAGGTCATCGCCAAGCTGAAAGCGCTGGCAACGGATGATCGGACCAAGTCGGGTGGCAAGTTTGTCCTGTGGACGCATCTGTTTGGGCCGCACAGCACGTACATGGATCATCCAGAGTTTCCGGTTCCCAAAGGCTTCAAGTTCATCAAGGAACGGTACGATGCAGAGGTCAGCTTTACCGACGCACACATCGGGAAAATTCTCGCGGCGCTTGGGGATTCTGGGCTGGCGGAAGACACCGCGGTGGTCGTCTTTTCCGATCATGGTGAAGCGTTCGGAGAGCACAAGCTCGGCGGCGAGCCGCTCTATTTCCACGGCGAGTCGCTCTACAACGAAGTGCTCAAGGTTCCGCTGCTCGTGTACCTTCCCAAGAAGGCCGGGGTCGGACCCAAAGTGATTGCCGATCGTGTTCGCTTGATCGATCTCGCGCCAACGCTGCTGGAAATGACGGGACGGAAAGCGCCGCCCCCATTCCGGGGTCAGTCGCTCCTGCCGCTCATCAAGGGCGACACGCTCCCTGCGCCGCTTCCGGCGATTGCCGAGATGCTGCCCTGCACGGCTTGGCCCAAAAACGAGCGTGTCATCGTGGATACAGTGGACGGAACGGAATACGCGCTCTACGCCAAGTTCACCGACAACCTCAATGAATTGTTTGATCTTGGCTCAGATCCGACGCAGCAGAAAAACATCGCCGGACAAAAGCCACAGGTGCTGGCGACGCTGCGCAAGAGGCTCCAGCCGTATATGCAAAAGCAGGCTCAGTAATCACTCTCGGCTGCCTGCGGATTGCTCGTTTGGGCGCAGCGTGTATCCTTGCGTTCATGTACATGACACAGCTGCGTTCGCTTCTGTTTGGTGGTCTGCTGCTGACGCTGTCTCCTGCACTGGCCAAGGCTCCGTCGGTGGAACCGGAGACCGTTTCCACCCGCGCCTACCAGTCGATGGAAGGACATGCGCGCAAGCTCGGGGACGAGCTAGGAATGCCGCCGGAGCGTCGAGACATCGCTCTCGGACGGCTGCGCACGGCCTTTGAGAGTGGAAAGATCGCCGCGTTTTCCAAGGAAGCCACTGTGACGGGAATCTTCGCGTATCAAATGGGCGAAGGCGGCTTCCTGGTCAAAGTGAAGAAGGGACAGGGCCTTGCGCACCTTTCGTCTTCGGAACCCAAGGTCGCGCTGGAGCTAAAAAGCGTGACGTTCGGCGCGCAGGTCGGCGGCGGTTCAGAGTGGGGATTCGGAGTGATCTTGGGACTCCGCAATGCCTCTGCTTTCGGCGGGGAATACAGCGGCGACAATCGCGGCGCAACCGCTGGAGGCGAAAGCATCAACATCACCAAGCTGACCAAAAAGGGAATTGGCGTGACCGATCCGACCTACCACGAGCTGTATTTGGTTGGTGTTGCAAAAGGACTGTCTGCTGGAGCTGCGGTGGGCAGCCTCACGATTACCCGCAAGTAGTCGACTCCTGGCGTCACGGATAAGTAGAGACAGCGGAGATGGCGTCGATCAGATTCCGGAACCGTCAAGGAATCCTTCGCTGCTGACTTGTGCCTGGGTGATGCGGCTGAGCGGAGGAACACTCCGCGTCAGCCAGACGTTGCCACCGATGCTTGATCCACGCCCGATGGTGATGCGCCCCAAAATGGTCGCGCCAGAGTAGATGACGACATCGTCTTCAACGACCGGATGGCGCGGAATTCCCTTTTTGGGATTCCCATTTTCATCGAGTGGAAAGCTCTTCGCGCCAAGTGTCACGCCTTGGTAGATGCGGACACGCTCACCAATGATGCTGGTTTCACCGATCACCACTCCGGTGCCGTGATCGATAAAGAAACTGCCACCAATTTGGGCGCCCGGATGAACGTCTATGCCGGTGGCCGCGTGCGAAATTTCCGACAGGATGCGCGGAATGAGAGGGACTCCCAAGCGATGCAGTGCATGAGCCAGCCGATGATGCGTAATCGCAGTAATCCCCGGATAACAAAAGATCGCTTCATCAGGACTTGTCGCTGCGGGATCACCGGCGTACGCCGCGGTGACATCGGACTGGAGCAGTGAGTGAATCGCCGGTAACTCACTGGCGAACCGCTGCATAATATGTTCAGACCGCAGTCGCGCTTCGTCGCCGCAAGCGCCCGCAAAGATCAGGCCACGTCGAACTTGTTCGCGCAGCGTGTGAAGTGCTCTGTCCAGCGTGTAGCCGACAAAGTGATCCACCGCATCGGCGGTCAGTTCTGCCGGGCCAAAGTGAGCTGGAAAGAGCGCCGATCGGAGCGCATCGACCACATGAACCAAGCGCTCACGCGAGGGAAGTGGCTCTTTGTCGCCACAACAGCGACGAGCTGCCGCCGGATGCTCTCGCGCCTCGCGCAGCTGGGTCACCACCGAATCCAAGCTCCACGGTTTCGCCTCGGTGCTCACTTCAAACGCCTCCCGATGAAATCAGAGCCGTCATCGTAGCAGAAGCCGCGACTTCCGCGCAGGAGAATCAATATTAGTCTTTTCACATGACTAATATTGAACTCCTCATGTTGTTCTCAGAGCGTGCCGATTCCAGGAAAGAAACGTCCGGTCTTGGCCGCGTAGCGAGCATAGGAATCGCCATGCGTCTGCAGCAGATAGGGTTCTTCGACGAGACGGACCTGGATTTCGAGCCCAAGTAGCAGCATGAGTGCTGATAGCAAGGACACCAAGTTCGGAACCAAGATCGTAAGTCCCACCGCCAGCACGAGCATGCACGAGAAGATCGGATTGCGGCACACCGCAAACGGCCCGGACTCAACCAGCTTGGTGCGTGCGCTCGGGTCAACGCCGATCCGCCAGGACTGCCCCATCGCCCTTTGTGCCCACAGTGTTCCGACGAGCCCCAGGCCGTAGAGAACGAGGCCACTCGCCTGCGCCACCGGACCAGCGAAGAGCGACCAGCGAGGCAGCAGCCCAGCCAGGTCGAGCGCACACGACAGAGGACAGCCCAGCGTCGCGACCACAAACAGCACGCCACCCAGCCAAGGAAGCGTCAGCGGCCGCCCGTGAAAGCCGACAAAACCGCTGCTTCCGGTCAAGCGGTACTGCATGAGGGTGCGCAGACCGAAAGCCAGCAGCAAGAACACAAACCAACCGCCAAGGGCGATCCAAGCCATGCTCATGTTGGGTGAGCGCCGACCGATGACGGCGCAAGGTTTCCGAGAAGACAGGGGTAGAACTAGGAACAACCGGACGTGGCGCCGCAGTTTAGGCACTTGTGGCATGCCCCTGACCTGACCATGATCGTTCCGCACTCATGGCAGGTCGGCGCGTCCGTTTCGGCGCGGAACACCCGGGCCGCCGTTGCCGCAATGATCGACCCAAGGTTTGGCAGCGGAGCCGTTGGCGCATCGACCGATTGTGAAGTCGTCGCGGTCGGCGTGGGGAGATCCATCTCAAGCTGCTCGCCCTGCACTTGGTCGGGCAGAAACTTCGCTTCGAGCCAGCGGAACAGATAGTCCATGATCGAGCTGGCGCGCGGAATCTCGGGATTGCCAGTCCAACCAGACGGCTCAAACCGGGTCCGACTGAACTTGTCGACAAGCAGCTTGAGCGGCACACCGTGCTGGAGCGCCAGCGACACCGCCGTCGCAAACGAATCCATAAGACCCGATATCGTCGAGCCTTCCTTGGCCATGCGGATGAAGATCTCGCCCGGCGATCCATCGTCGTACATGCCAACGTGGATGTATCCGTCGTGCCCCGCGATCGCAAACTTGTGCGTGATCGATCGTCGCTCGTCAGGAAGCTTGCGCCGCACCGCCATCGGCTGACCTTTCGGATTGGCCAGGGCCGCAACATGCTGGAGAAAGTCTTCGAGCGAGAGCGACGTCGCATCGCGAAGCTGCTGCTGGATTTCCGCGGGCAGCTTGTCGATCAGCAGTTGCACCGGCAAGGTCGCCGCGCTACTCGCCACAACACCGCTGGTGTTCTCGGTCTTCGAGGTCGACAGCGGCTGACTCCGCTTGCAGCCATCGCGATAAATCGCAATCGCCTTCAGACCAAGCTGCCAGGCCTGCATGTACGCGTTCTCGATGTCCTCGACAGACGCGTCATTTGGCAGGTTCACCGTCTTGCTGATGGCGCCCGAGATGAAGGGCTGCGCCGCCGCCATCATCTTGATGTGACCCATCGGATGAATCGACCGGGTCCCGTTCTGGGCACGGAAGGCGCAGTCGAACACCGCCAGATGCTCGGGCCGGAGTCCCGGAGCGCCCTCGATTGTGTCCTGGGCCGCGATGTAGTCGGTGATCTGCTTCTGCGCCGCTGCATCATAGCCAAGCCGGGTCAGCGCTTCGGCAACCGTCTGGTTGGTGATCTTGAGCAGGCCACCACCGACGAGCCGCTTGTACTTCACGAGTGCGATGTCTGGTTCGATACCAGTGGTGTCGCAGTCCATCATGAAGCCGATCGTTCCCGTTGGTGCCAGCACAGTTGCTTGGCCGTTGCGGAAGCCGTGGTGTTCGCCGATGCCGATGGCCTCATCCCACGCCGCACGCGCCGCCTGCAGCAGGTCGTAAGGGCACAGCGCCGAGTCAATGTGGTCGACGTGCTGACGGTGCTTGCGCATCACGCCAAGGAACGGCTCGCGGTTTTTGTCGTACGCAGCGAACGGTCCCCCGTGATCTCGCGAGATCTCAGCGCTCATTCGGTACGCCCGACCACCCATGATGGCGGTGATGGCCCCCGCATACGCACGACCCGCATCGGAGTCATAGGGCAAGCCACGCGACATCAAAAGCGCGCCAAGGTTTGCGTAGCCCAGACCAAGCGGACGATACAGATGGCTGTTTTCGCCGATTTTGGGCGTTGGATAGCGCGCGTTGTCGACGATGATTTCCTGCGCCAGGATGGTCAGATCAACGGCTCGCTCAAACGACTCGATGTCGAAGTCGCCCGCCTGAGGATGTCCAACCGGGAACTGGAACTTGCGCAGGTTCAGGCTCGCCAGGTTGCAAGCGCTGTCGTCGAGGAACATGTACTCTGAGCACGGATTCGACGCATTGATCCGACCGGAGTTCGGGCATGGATGCCACGAGTTGACCGTGGTATCAAACTGAAGGCCCGGATCGCCGCACTGATGCGCAGCCTCGGCAACCTGTCGCCAAATGTCGCGCGCGCGGTAGGTATCGACCACCGCACCCGTCGTCACGCCGCGCGTATGCCATGGCCGATCGTGGACCACGGACTCCATAAAGGAGTCGGTCACCCGGACGGAGTTGTTGCTGTTTTGGAAGAAGATCGAATTGTAGGCTTCGCCATTGAAGCTGCCGTCGTAGCCAGCATCGATGAGCGCCCAGGCCTTCTTCTCTTCGTTCGCCTTGCAGTGGATGTATTCGAGAATGTCTGGATGGTCGGCGTTTAGGATGACCATCTTGGCCGCACGGCGCGTCTTGCCGCCCGACTTGATGACGCCCGCGAACGCATCGAAGCCCTTCATGAACGACACCGGGCCCGACGCACCACCGCCGCCCTGCAGCGATTCACGCGAGCTGCGGATCGACGAGAAATTGGTTCCCGTCCCCGACCCGAACTTGAACAGCATGCCCTCGGTCTTCGCCAAGGTCAGGATGCTGTCCATCGTGTCCTGGACACTGTTGATGAAGCAGGCCGAGCACTGGGGTTCCGGCTCAACGCCGACGTTAAACCAGACCGGCGAGTTAAACGCCAGCTTCTGATGGACCAGAAGATGGGTCAGCTCGGAACGAAACACGTCTGCATCTTGCTCGGTTCGGAAATAGCCGTCCTTGAGTCCCCAGCCGGTGATCGTCGACACCACGCGCCCGATGAGCTGCCGAACCGAGCGCTCGCGAGTCGGCGTTCCCATCGCACCACGAAAGTATTTTTGAACCACGACGTTCGTCGCAAGCTGCGACCACGTCTTGGGGAACTCCACGTCTTTTTGCTCGAAGTAGACCTTGCCACTTTCGCCCGTGATGCTCGCGTTGCGCAGCTCCCACTCCACTTCGGCAAACGGCTCGCGACCCGCCTTACTAAAGAAACGGGGAATCTGTAGACCCGGCTTGCTCGCCCGAGCGTCGGCACTCTTGCTGGACTTGCCCGCCGCCCGCTTCTTGGTCGTTTTCGATTCACTGGCTGGCTTGGCCTTGCTCACCGTCCGGCTCCCGCTTCCATAGGTTTGGGCGCGCCCCACAATGACTGCTGCTTCCGACTTCTCCATCATGTGCTCATTCCTCATACGGCCGTTGGACCAGCAGGTCGCATTTTGGGCAATAGAATGCCCATGTGGCTAGCTACAGGCCAATCGCCTCAGCTCGCATCCCCGTCGAGCTGAAAAAAGTTGTGTTACCGATTCAGGTGCTGCTGTTCCCTCGCCGCCGCGACGAAAAAATTAAGGTCAAAGCGAATAACGGACCGCCAGAGCGACAAGAGGATCGCTACTTAACATGTAGGGTAACGCAGTGCAATTCCTCAAACGCTCG
>CAYTGC010000118.1:0-14874 GCA_964437195.1 uncultured Myxococcales bacterium
GTCAGCTCGTCAAGGTTCTCGACTTTGGCTTGGCGAAGCTGATGCACGAGTCTGGTCCATCTGGGAGTTCGCCGGACGACGAACCAGGACGGGCGCTGACCAAGACCGGAGTCGTGTTCGGAACTCCCGAATACATGTCGCCGGAACAAGCGGAAGGACACAAGCTGGGGCCGCACACGGACCTCTACGCACTCGGGGTCGTGCTCTATCAGATGGTCACCGGCAAACTGCCGTTTTCAGCACCAACCTTTTTGGCGCTGATTGCCAAGACCGTCCATGAAACGCCGCCGCCGCCGAGCACCATCGCCCCAGACGCCAAGCTGCCCAAGCGCCTCGAGGAGCTGATACTTCAATGCCTCGCCAAGCTGCCCGAGGACAGACCAAGCACAGCGGAAGAGATCGCCGATGAGCTGGACTCGCTGCTCGCCCAGAATCTCGAAGACGGAACGGAAGATCGAGTCACGCCAGCCACTGGATCGCCCAAGCCAACGGCTTCCGCTCCGCAGCCAGCGGTCGAGGCGCCGATCCCACCAGGTGGCGTGGCCAAGACGGTTCAGCGAGTAAACCCCGCACGCAGTGGCGGGCCGAATCCATCGAGCGCAGCGGTTGCGAGTGCGTTCGAGGCACTCGCCAAGCGAGGCCAGCCTGTCAGTGGTCCACCGAAAGCGCTTCCCGTTCCCGTTGGCCCGCAAGACGCCACGAAACCAGATTCGGACGAAGCTCCCGTCGATGACGCTGAACCAGTTCCTCCGGCTGCGTCTGCACCAGCGGTGTCGTCCCAAAGTCCTGATCCAGAGCTGCAGACGTCGCTGGAACCAAAAGCCAAGCCCGAAGCGCCGCCAGCCGAATCGAAGGCGAGCATGTCGAGCCTTGGTGGACAAGAGACAGTCCCTCGGCGGCCATACTGGCTTCTCGGAGCGGTCCTTCTGGCTGGCCTCGTTGGTGCATCGGCCTATTTCGGGCCGCGACTTTTGCACAAGACGCCGATGGTCGTATCCGCCGACAGTGAGGAAGTGCGGCAGGCGAAACTGCTTCTACGAACGGACAAGAGCCCGGCTGGCACGGAGGCGGCGGTGCGGTTGCTCTTGATCGCTCGGCAGAAGCAGGAGACGCCGGAACTTCACCGACTTCTCTCCACTGCCTACGAGGCCCAGAGCAACCGGTTGCGCGCGCTGGGACACATGTATCTCGCGGTGCAGAAGGCACAAACGATGGCCGAGCGGTCCGCGTCTCAACTTGCGCTGGCTCAGCTATTGTCGAGGCTGGGACACAGCCAAGAGGCCTGTCAGACGGCCCAGCGCTTGCTGCGTGAAAAGCCGGAGCCAAAAGGCGAGCTCTCGGTCAACGCACAGGCGCTGATTGCCACGCTTCGCTGTGATGCCAAGTAGCGGGTTGGTTCGCGCGACGCGTGCTCCGGGCGGGGGCAAACTGGGCGGGGCGCTACTTCTCTGGAATCGCCAGGCTCAGGATCATTCCGCCAATCAGCAGTCCAGATACGGCATAGCCTGGTGCCCATAGCCCGACGGTGGTCAGTACGCAGTTTTGCCCCGCGTTGTTCGGGGACGAACACGGAATTCCACCGGGGTTCTGCGCCAACGTGGAGTCCAGGCGCTTGTCGAAATAATGCGCTGCGATGGTTCCCCCAAGAGTCGCAAAACCCAACGTGCCGAATACCGCCGCAAGCGCCTTCCGCTTCGTCGAAAGACCTTTGCGTGTCGGCTGAGGCTGAACATGCACCGGCTGCTGCGCCCACAGCGGCGGTAGGCTCTGGTACTGCGGGGGCTGGCTCGGATACGGCGGCGGGGGATTCTGCGTCGGCTGCCCTCCCGTTGGAAGCTGCGGCACGTAGGAACCTGCCAGTGTCGGAGGGTTTCCCGGTGGTGGCAGAGGTGGGGGTGGTGCGTGGCTCGACGCTACCGCTTGTCCCGCTGGAGGCAAGCTTGCGACCGGCGTGGGCGCAAGCTGAACCGGGGCCAGCTGCGGAGCTTTCGGCGTCGGAATGGGCGCAAGCTGCGGACGATTGTTTGCGCTTGGGGCTTGGCCCGGCTGGGTTGTGGTGCTCGCCAGCGGTGGTGGTGCGGTCGTTGGCACAAGCGGTGGCACCATCACAGGGTCTGCACTCGGAGATGGAATCGCAGGAGGTCCATTCTTCGCTGACCCTTCGATAAGCTCGTTGAGCTGAGCATCGGCATCCTGTCCCTTGTGGTAGCGGTTCAAGATCTCCGTGACGGTGCTTTGAACGAGCATCCCGAGCTTCGTCTCATCGCAGTCGTTGCAGACGTTCTCTACATCGAATACTTGGCGGTGACGACCATCGTAGAGGTGCATCACGACGCGCTGACTTTTCTTGCTGCCGAGCTGAAAAATATCGCCACTGAGCACGACGAAAGCCTGGTGCTGACGCGCGAGCGCTGCCAGACATGGTGACGTCCGGCAGCGTCGGTCGGCGTCCGTCAGGGTCGATTCCACGACGCGTAGCTCTTTGCGACCACCGAGCAGCTCTCGCACTTGCTCACTGGCGACACCGTCGAGCGCCCCCCCACGCTGGATCGCCAACCAGAGCAGTGGCTCGTCGCCATCTGCCCATGTGGGGTGCGGCAGAGCCGCTAGGAGGATCAGCGCACAAAGCCAACGCCATGGCGAACCCCAGGACAGTCGGCCGGGTCCGCTATGTGAAGGTTGCTTCTCAGTTGCTAGGGGCATGAGCGATGTCGTCTCACAGATCTGTCTACTCAGCATAAACTGAAATTGCCGCGCGCGGGAGGCTGGTTTTCATCAATATCTCGCGCACTTAGCCGATTGACCCAACTGGGCGCGTCGTGGAGTCGCCGTTTCGTGGCCCGCGTGTCAGCCCACGACTTTGTGGTGTTTGGTCGCGTGGGTCGGCCGTCGCTCGCGTCGCTTCCCGAAGAAAAGTCGTGATAGCATTGCCCATTATGGACGCTTCGGAAAGCTGTCGTGGCGATTCTCTCAGTCTTCGCGTGTGGTCAGCCCTTTCGTCGGTGAAAGTCGGCTGCTGGCTGCTCGGTGGGTTGGCTGGCTTTGGGTTGGCGACGGCGATGAGCTGCATCGTTCCTGACCCGCTTTTTTGCGCGGTGGACAAGGACTGCGAGGGACGGCCCGAGGCTGCTGACGGGACCGCTCTTATCTGTCATCCGGCGAAGCACATGTGCATCCCGGACAAGCCTGGGCAGTGCTTCAAAGACTCCGACTGTCACAGCCCGGCGGCGAGTCACTGCGACCTGACTTCGTTTGTGTGCGTGCCGTGTCGTGCTGGCGACCCGTCGGATACGTCTTGTCAGTCTCTGGGGCTTGGACCCATGACCCAGTGCGTTGCAACTCCGTCGGGTCCGCAGTGCATCGAGTGTCAGCAGAACCTTGATTGTCCGTCGGAGCGGCCGATCTGCGATGGTGGATCCTGCCGAGGCTGCCGGGAACACAAAGACTGTGAAGGTGTCCTCAACTGCGAAGGCGGTGTGACCTGTACCGACTCGATGGTCTGCATCCGCAGTGGGGATCTGCCTGAGGGTCGCGCTGGTAGCTGCGCTTGGAATGGTCCGGGCTCGACGGGACGAGTGGTCTACGCGCACAACGCAAATGCCGCCTGCAGTGACACCGACCCGGCCTATGGCTTCCGCTTCGCCGAGCCAGTCTGCAATCTCGCTCGCGCATTCACGATTGCTCGCGACACTGGGCGTCGGTACGTCCGCGTCCTTGGCAGTAACTACGATCCACTGAACATGCCGATGACGTTCGGCACCTACTCCTTCATCGGGGCTCCGGGTAAGAACTACCCGACAATGGCCACGATGAAGGGTCGAGCGCTGCTCTTTGAGGTGCGCGATACAGCCCGAGTCACGATCGAGCAGCTCGATATGACCGAGCAGAACGTCGATGCCGCGGCGATTGCTTGTTCCGGCCAGAGCGCCGATCGAATTCCAGCGCTGACGATCCTGCGCAGCATGCTGAGGGGTTCGACGCCGCCGTCGTTTATTAACCCCAGCTCCGCGGCGCTTAGCCTCAATGACTGCTCGGTCCGCATCGAGCAGACCATTATCGGTGTTACCAAGCTGAGCGATGCCACTGCCGCCGCAGCCACGGCTCACGCGACGGCAATCCGCGTCTCGGATCTATGGCAAAGCACCAAGGCCAGCTACGTGTTTGAGAACAACCTGATCGCTGGGAACACCGCGATGGGCTTCGATCTGCTGAACACCGAGCGGCTTCAGCAAAAGATGATCATTCGCTTCAACACCATCGCGAACAACGGTCGCTCGAACAATGGCAAGGTCGGCGGGCTGCGCTGCGCAAGTGGGCCTGCCGTCAAGCCTGCGGTCAGCGGCAACATCATCTACAACAACAGCGCGGTCGCGGCCTCGCAGATCCAGTTTGGCGAAGGCTGTGTGTTCGTGGACACCGTCGTCGGCAGTGCCGACTCGTGCGCCGAGCAGGGTCTACGCAAGAACAACCCCGAGTTTGCCGATGACTTTACCCTCAAAGACGGTCCGGCAAACCGCAACTGCTGCATCGACCAGGTCAGCCCTGCGATGGGCGACACGTTCCCGGCGCTCGATCTGCTCTTCAAGACCAGGCCGAGCGGCAGCAAGTACGACATTGGCTGCTTCGAGCTTCAGCAGTCGCAATAGCTTCCTTTCTGCCTTGTGAACCGTGCTTCTCGACGTCTTAAGAAAAACCGCCGGGCGACCGTTTGACCTCATCGGAATCGGTGAGTGCTCGGTGGACTTGGTGTATCGCGTCCCGTTGCGGCTCGATAGACCACTGCCTGACAAGGTGTCGGCCCAGGCCCACGAGGTTCTCGGTGGCGGTCAGATCGCGACGGCCTGCGTGGCGGCGTCGAGGCTCGGGCGAAAGGTCCGCTTCGTCGGCGCGGTGGGGATGGATGGGGCAGGGCAGGCGCTTGTCGCCGAGCTGGCCAGTGATCGAGTCGATACGTCGCTTGTTCGTCGCTGCCTGCGTGTGCAAACGCGTACTGCCCTCATCTTGAGTGGCGACGGTGGGGAACGCTCGGTGATCGAGTGGCGCGACCAAGGGCTTTCGTTGCCGCCGGCGCATCCCTCGCCCGATCAGCTTGCGAGCAGCCGAGCCGTCCATGTCGATCTGTGCTTCCCCGATGCAACCGTTTGGGCAGCGACGCAGGCTCGACAGAACGGAATGCTGGTTTCGGTAGATCTGGACCGCCCGGGGCCGCGTGTGGACGAGCTGCTCGACCTGACCGATCTCTGCGTCGTCTCGACTCGTTTCCCATCGCTTCTGACCGGCATCGATGACAGCGAACGTGCCGCCCTGGCGCTATCGACGCGAACAACCGGGAAAGTCGTGGTGACCCAAGGCGAACACGGCTGCTGGCTCGTGTGCGATGGAAAAATTGACCGAATCCCCGCCTTCGTGCCGCCAAGCCTCGTCGATACCACTGCGTGTGGCGATACATTTCACGCCGGACTCCTCGTCGGACTGCTCGATGCCGCTGACACGACGCCCACCGGAATGCTAGACGACGACACTGCGCTGCGATCGGCGATTCGATTTGCCAGTGCGGCAGCGGCACTCAAGTGTGGCGATCTCGGTCGTCGCGGCTGTCCTCGGCGTGAGCAAGTTGAGGATTTCCTTCGAGCCGCAATGCAAGCGCCCGTGTCCTGCTGAAAACGTCTGGGCACGAGGTCCGATGTGCGGTCCAATGGGGACACAATTACCCATTTGATCATGGCGAGGAGGTCCGATGAAGAGCGTGTCTTGGTCTAGTATCCGAAGGCGTTCGTTCCTGGCGGCAATGCTCGGTGGTGCGGCAGCCGCGGCGCTACCTGCCTGTGGCAAAACCGAGCCCCCCCCGCCCGGCGTATCGATTCCCTCCGTCCATCGCGAGGAGTCGGTGTTCAACTACATGGAGCGGACGCTCGGTGGTTTTGACCCGACCCGGTATCGGCAAATCCTTGGTGCCGCGAACGACTACAAGCAAGGGGACGAAGCCATCGGAGTGGCGGCTGCCGACGAAACCTCGCGACAGAACGCGCGCATCCTGCTCTCCAACACCAAGCTGGGTGACTTGGTTTCGCATTCCCTTCTCGATGATGTACAGGGCAAGCTGATCATACAGACGACCGACGCAGCGATGATGCGCTCGGTGTCGTCGTGGACAATGGGTTTCCTCAAGACCTATCTGCTCTCGGCCAGCGAGGACTCGATTCGCGAGCTGATGAAGGGCCTGACCAGCGACATCATCGGCTGCTTGGTCAAGCTTCTCGACAATGCGCAGCTCATTGCCCTGTCGAAGAAGATCTGGAACCCGCTGCCAGGCAGCAAAGTGGGCAGCAAGGGCTATCTGGGCGCGCGCATCCAGCCAAACTCCCCGACGGACAACCTCGATGACATCAAGTGGCAGGTGTTCGACGGCTTCGCGTACGCCGTTGGGGACGTTGTGCTTGGCTGCAACCCGGTTTCATCGGAAATGGAATCGGTCGCCAGCATCGAGCGAATGCTGCAAGACCTGCGTGAGACGTTTGGCCTGACCGACATCCTGCCGCACTGCGTGCTATCGCACATCGACATCCAGGCCGAGGTCGAGTCTAAGTACCCCGGTCAGACGGGAATCTGGTTCCAGAGCATCGCCGGGACGGATGGCGCCAACGGCACGTTCGATGTCACAGTCGACAAAATGCTCAAGTATGCGGACCAGCGCAGTGGCAAGTACGGTCTGTATTTTGAGACCGGACAGGGAGCGGACTTCACCAACGGCCAAGACTTTGGCGTTGACATGGTCCTGCTCGAGTCACGCAAGTACGGCTTTGCCCGGGCGCTAAAGCAGCGCGTCGCGGCGGCCCAGGCCAAGGCAGGCAAAGTCGAAGCTCCCTGGGTCCACTTCAACGATGTGGCGGGCTTCATCGGCCCCGAGGTCTTCCGCTTCCGCGAGCAGCTTGTGCGCTGCTGTCTCGAAGACATCGTGATGGGCAAGCTGCATGGGATGACCATTGGCCTCGATGTCTGTTCGACGCTGCACATGGATGTGTCGCTCGATGATCTCGACTGGTGTCTCGACCAGATCATGCCCGCCAATCCGGCATATCTGATGGGTTTGCCGACGAAGAATGATCCGATGCTCGGGTATCTGACGACGGCATATCAGGACCATGTGCGGATTCGCGACAAGTTTGGCTACAAGGTCGACGATCGGATGTGGTCGTTCTTCCAGCAGCTTGGGGTGATTGATCAGGCTGGACAGCCCACCGACAAGTTTGGCGATCCGCGCTGGGTCTACCTTCAGTTCTTGCGCCGCAAAGGCGACAAGCGAACCGATGCAGTGATCTACGCCGAAGCCGACCAGAAGATGAAAGAAGTCCGCGACCGTGGCGTGTGGCTCGCGCAGGGCTATGGGCAGAAGCCGTGGACGCTCGACCCCAAGCTCGACGCCGAGATCCATGCGCTTTACGAAGACTCGCGCAAAGCGATCTGGACCGAGTGGACACCCGCGTTTGTTGCGTCGGTTCCCATGGTGGAACAGCTCCGTACCCGGTCGGTCGACCGCAAAGACTACGTCTGGCATCCACCGACAGGTGAGCATCTGGACGACGGCTCGGCATCGGCGGTGGCGGCCATGCGGATGCGCCATCGCGACCAGTTCAATGTGCAGATCGTGATCTCTGACGGGCTGTGCTCACCGGCGCTGTCGGATCAAAATCACCTGCAGCCGTACCTCGAGTCGCTGCGGATGGAGCTTGCGGCCAAGGGCTACAAGCCTTCCCCGGACAACGTCGTCGTCCGTGGCGGGCGGGTTCGCGCAGGCTATCACTTGGGTGAGCTACTTTACGGCGGACGGGCCAATGGCACCGCGGCGATGGCTGTCATCCACTTGATCGGCGAGCGCCCTGGATCGGGCCATCACACCTTCTCGGCGTACATCACTGCGCCACAGGTCAGCGTCTGGTCCGAGTCCGGCAAAGTCGACCACAACATCACCCGCGTGATCTCCGGCATCGCCGACACCGCCTACGATCCGCGCGGCGCTGGGATCGAGACCGTCAAGATCCTTTTGACCATCGCCCCGCCGTAGCCAGACTGAGTCGATACGCTCCCATTGACAATCGCTCTCCCGCCTTACTAAGTTCCGCACGCATAAGTGAATCAAAGTTCTCGACGGTGGCCGGACCTATCTCGGCCCTGCGTAGCGAGCACAAGTGACGAAGGAGCGTGTTTCTGATGGCAAAGTCGGTCTTGGGTAGCCTGTCGCGACTGGCGAGCATGATGGTGCTTCTGGGCGCTCTTCTGTCGGGTTGTACGAGCGGCGGCGGTGGTACTGGGCCCACGCCTGGCGGCGGCAAGCCGGACATGTCCGTCGCCCCCGAGTGCGCCACGATGAAGTGTGAAAACCCGTCTGCAATTTGCTGCGGCGGCGAGCCCTGCATCGATGTACTCAGCAACACCCAACACTGTGGCGGCTGCGGCAAGACGTGTCGGTCGCGTGAGTCTTGCAACAACGGCAACTGCATCTGCGCAGGCGGTGGTCGTACTGCGAGCTGCAAGGTCACCGAGGCGTGCTGCAGCGACGGCTGTCACGACATCCTAAGCGACACCAAGAACTGCGGCGGTTGCGGCATCGCCTGCAAAGAGGGCGAAGTCTGCGACAGCGGTCAGTGCAAGTGTGGTCCGTCGGGAATCGCCTGCAAGACCGGCCAAATCTGCTGCGGCGCCGTCTGTTCCGACCGTCAAAGTGACGCGATGAACTGCGGCATGTGCGGCAAGACCTGCAAGCCCGGCAAGGCCTGCAAAAATGGCCTGTGCGAAGGCGAGTGCGTCGGCTGCGTGATGGGCGAGACCTGCTGCGACGGCACGTGCGTGAACCTACTCAACAACCGCGACCACTGCGGCAAGTGCGGCAACGCATGCAAAGACATCCTTGGATTCCCGCTCCCCTGCCTGTTTGGCATTTGCGCCTTCATGCAGCTGGACATGAGTCCGAGGGACATGTAGCGCGCGAGGCCGCAATGAGCATTGCACTTCATGTAAACGTCGACCACGTCGCAACGCTTCGCCAGGCCCGTGGGGTGAGCTACCCTGACCCGGCTTGGGCGGCATCGCTGTGTGAGCTGGCCGGTGCCGATGGGATCACCGTGCATCTGCGCGAGGACCGCCGTCACATCCAAGACCGCGACGTGGAGCTGCTGCGCAAGACCGTGCGCGGCGTGCTGAACTTGGAGATGGCGGCGACAGCCGAGATGGTCGACAAGGCGATTGCGCTCCGTCCCGATGTGGTGACGCTCGTTCCCGAGCGACGCGAAGAACGGACGACCGAGGGCGGTCTTGATGTCGCAGGCGGCGCGCGGCTGGCGGTGCAAGAGGCGGTTGCCGCGCTTCACGAGGCCCGAATCCCGGTGAGCCTGTTCATTGCCCCGGATCTGGCGCAGGTTCGCGCCGCAGCTCAGCTCAAAGTGCCTCGGATAGAGCTGCACACCGGCCAGTACTGCGAGGAAACGCTGCGTCCAGGTCATGCGACCGAAGCGGCCAAAGAGCTTGAGCGGCTCGCGCAGGCCGCTGAGGACGCCGTTCGACTTGGAATCCATGTCGCAGCCGGTCACGGGCTCGACTATCCCAACGTGATGCCAGTGGTTCGGATCGCCGGGATCGAAGAACTAAACATCGGCCATGCCATCGTGGCTCGTGCTGTGCTCACTGGGATGGACCAGGCGGTACGCGATATGATCGCGCTTATCCGCCAAAACCAATGACCAGCGCCGAAAAGATCGCAGGCTTTCTCTCCTCTTCACTGTTTGCCGTGGCTGGCGCCAGCAGCGATCCAGACAAGTTTGGTTATCGCTGCTTCGTCGCGCTGCGTCGCTCGGGCCGAACCGTCCACCCGATCAATCCCAGGGCAGCAGAAATCGTCGGTGTACCGGCGTATGCCTCGCTCTCCAGGGTCCCTGGCCAGGTTGGTGCGCTGCTGGTGGTGACGCCGCCCCAAGTGACCGAGCAAGTTGTGGCGGATGCCATTGCGTCGGGCGTTCGTTACATCTGGATGCAGCCAGGAGCCGAGAGCCGGAGCGCCGTAGCCCAAGCCGAAGCCGCGGGCGTGGTCGTTCTGTTCGGCGGGCCGTGCGTACTCGTTGAGCTGGCCAAGCTCGGGGAACTCTAGCGGTTCGAGTAAAGGGCGCTCAAAAAGCTCTCCCAACCAGACTGCTGATTCGGGTCACTGCGACGGTAAAACTGCGACGGAACAAAGAACGTCCGACGCTCGGTCCATTCCTCAGGCGTGCTCGGCAGCCAGGTCGACAGCCCAGCGAGTCCGCGGAAGCGCTCCTCTTCATAGCGGCTGCCGGCAGCGAGAGAGAGCACACTGCTGGCGAGGGCGCTCTCGGCTTGATCGAGGGCCGTCAGTACGGCGTGGCAGCTTGGGCTACCACTGCGGGACGCCTCTTTGCGGACGACGGTCCGCAGGTTCAGCAGGAACACGCCCAAGTCCCGCGTTCCGCCCGGAAAGTCGGGCAGGGTTCGGCTGGCCCCAAACTGGACGCCGGTCTTTACCGTCAGCAGCTGCTGAATGGCCACCGTACGCGTCGGATCTTCCTTCAGGTAGGCCGAGAGCGCTTGTCCCAGTGCATGCAGGCTCGGCGCAAGCCCGGTGCGCAGCTGCGATAGCTCCACCACCGATAGCAAAAAGTTCGGCCCTCGGGTCGCTTTGGGCTCGGTCGCCGTCTGGCCAATGCTAAGCGCCGGCAGCTTGAGAGCCAGCGCGCAGCTGCGGTCATCACGTCCGCAGCGACTCGAGTGAGGAACCGATTCCGTCGATGGCGGCGAGCTCGCAAGCGATTCCACGATCGCGCTGTACGGCAGGCCGTCGTAGTCAAACTTCGCCTCGGTGGCGACAAAGTAGCGCGCAGTGTCGGCCAGTTCGGTGGTGACTTCCACCGTCTGCATCAGACACGCATCGGTCGCCAAGAGGTCAAACGGTCGGCCACTCAGCTTCTCTTCCGATGCAGACCGAAGCGCGTCGTGCAGGCTCGGGATGTCGAAGACAGTTTTTTCGCTCTCATCCGGGGCGATACCACCAAGCGGCCTGCTCGGATCGTAGACGACCCGCTGATCGTTGGTCGGGTGCGGTCGCCAGCCCAGGCCATGTCCCCAGACAATGACCATGTACCGTCGCGCTGGGTAGTGCTCAATACCCCATGCCAAAAAGCTGCGCAGGCTGTCTTGGGGCGGCTGGCTCTCATCGGTGGTGTACTCGACGATTGGTGAGTGGAGCGAGCTCGGATCATCGCTGTCACTGGGACTGTCCCCAAGCCCCAGCATGTGCAGTCGCCGAATTCCCGGCTGCTTGAGCAGGTCGAGCTGCACCACCAGATCGGCATCGCCATCTGCCGAAAGCCGACCCGCCCGTTCGATCGCCCGCAGCGTTTGCAGGGCCGGTAGCTGAAGATCCTTCGTATCTGCCGCCATGTACAAAAGGACCGTCCATTCCTTTTCGCACTTGTGGCGGCTCGTGCGATCGACGTACCGGCGATAGCCCTGGTTTCCAAGCTGCGTCTGCTCGCTGTCCTTGTCCGCTTGATACCCGCGTTCGCTCGAATGCAGACCTGCCCAGGCTGTCTGGCAGGTGGGGACACCGACGGCTTCGATGCGAGCCGGGGCCGGTCGTGGCGGGACGTCATCCCGGCGCGGTGTTGGACATCCAGCGTGAACACTGATCAGAAGGGAAACCAGGAAAATCTGGACGGTGCGCGGCAGGCTCAACATCGGTGGTAGATGGGTCTTAGGTGTTGGCAAAGCTGATCAGCGACTCGATGATCTTGGCCAAGGGGATTCCGCTTTCCGCAGAGCGAACGGCCGCCCGACGCCAGCTGTCTGGAAGCGGCTGACCGGGGGTCCAAACGCCAGTGGCAAACTGTTCCGCAGGTCCAATCGCGCGTGCAGCTGCCGGAGGGGTCCACAGGAAATCCGGATGGCACTTGCCAGTGTACCACTCGCCGCCGATGATGGCGCCGCTGCTGTCCAGCTCGATGTCGTACTTGTAGGTGACGGTGCGGATGGCGTCTTCACTGGGGCCGTCCGTCGTGCAGGCCGCCGCCGCCCGCTCGATGATGTAGCTGACTTCCATGATGATGCCGACGAAGCTTGCCGCCGCCGCGCTGCGGTACTTGCGGAATGGATCGCGGGTAAACTTCGCTCGCGACACCGTTGCTGTCGACAGCTTGGACGCCAGCCTCATCGTCTGCGGATTGAAGTAACGGTACGAATAGCTCAGCACGGGTTGGTTCCACACCTCGTAGTCGTACGTCGCGTCCATGACAAAGCTGCGCTTGGCGACGCCGATCTGGTTGACGACGGCCAGATGCCACGTGCCGGGGTTGGTATCGAAGACCTGGGGCGACAGCGGACGCCCGGCCGAGTCGACGGCGGGGTCTTTGTCGTTGCTGCGTCCTCCGATGAACCGAGTGATGGTGTTGGCGTTGGCCCACAAAAGCGAAGCCAGGCCTTTGATGTCCGTCGGGTTGAATCGGACCTTGGTTCGACCATCGGCTGCGGTTACGACCACCGACTTGGTTGGACGTGGCAGCATGTAGGCTGCCGGAGCCCAGCCATGGCAGATGCCCATCCAGGTCTCGACCGATCCGCTGCTCTCGAAATAGCTGCGACCCTCGTCCCACATTGCCGTTGCCAGCGTCCCGGATGCATCGCCGGCCAGCAGGTCGTATTTTTCGGCTGGTGAGAGCAAATCGACGGCATCTGGACTTCCACTTGCCAGCACGCTGGCCACCGGGTTCTGCCGGATGTACGCATGGTTTTCTTCCCACTTCTCCGATCCGGGGAACTTCGGGTCGGCGTAGCGCTTGCCCAGGCAGCCGAGATAGAGCGCCCAGTAGTCGCTCGACCAGGGGTTGTTCGGAAGCCGCGCCTTGAGCAGCTTCGCTTTGTCCATCTCAGACAGTCGCCGGTAGACCAAGCGATCGACCAAGTTTTCGGGCCGGTCGGCGGCCTCAATCGGTGCTTTGCCCGGTGTGGAGTCTTCCAGCGAGATCACCACGCCATCAATGACCGTGTGGAACGTCTTGCGCACCGAGTCGCGGTGCAGCACGTAGTGACCGTTCGCCAGATCCGCGTGAGCGAAAAAGGTTGAGACCCGGGTCACAGGACGTCCTTCTGGATCGAATTTCTGAGGAATCCCCGAAGTTGCTGACTTTGGATCGGCGGCAAAGGCATCCAAACTCTGCTGTAGCGCTACATCATCCATCGCGGTCTCCTTTTCCTTTGGCTGCTTATCGCCATTACACGCCTTCCTTTTGTGGTTGTCTATCCGTGGGGTTCGCTCGCTCCGGTCGGAGGCGCTGCCGCATGATCCTGGCTCTGCGCGATGCTCGCCAGGTAGGCGGCCCGGATGCTGCGTGACGCTTCTGCCGCCGCCGTTTGCTCAAGCTTGGTGAGCGCTTCGGCCAGCACCTCGTGGATGAGCGACTCCAGTCGTTTGTCGGTGGGCGCGATCAGCTTCTCTAGCGCTTGGCTCAGCCCGGCCGTTGCGCGTTGGGTCTGCCCCAGCCGAAGCTGCGCCCTGGCCAGCGCCCACAGGGCCCAGCTCTCGCCGTCTGGCTGTTCTTTGGCGCGGCTCAGGTCGAGCGCCAGCTGCGCGCAGAACATCGCCGACTGCGCTTCCCCGCAGTCCAGAAACGCTGCGCTTTGCGCGACAAGCGTGGGCAGTGTCGCGGGTCCCAGCTTGCTCGAGAGGCTGTCGCACTCTCGGAAACAGGCCGCCGCCTCGGCAGACTGACCGTTTTTCCGGTAGGCCAAGGTTAGATTTGCCAGCAAGCGGACCCGGTCATCGTTCTGGTGACGCAACAGCGTGCGATGCCGAGCCAGGGTCGACACCGCCTTGTCCGTCATTCCCAGCTCCAAATAGGCTTCCCCCAGCACCGATAACACCCGGGCGCTGTCGAACATTTCGCTCCACGACACGACTTGTTCGAGGTGTGCGGAAACCAACTCGATGGCTCGCTTCGGATGGCCTTGAATCAGCGCGGCCCGTGCCATCCTTGCGGTGACGCGGCTCTCGTCGTGTTCTTGTCCCGTCTTGTGCGCCGCCGACAGGGCCCGGGCAAAGTAGCGGTTGCTGTCGTCGAAATGTCGAGCCGATAGCAGAAGCTCAGCCAGTCGCAAAAGTGCCGGAACCTGGGACTGTGCGGACTCGTCGGTTGCCGCGAGCCTTCGTTTCGCGGTCGCGACGGCTTCTGGCAGACGTCCTGACAGCGCCCAAACGTCGGTCAGTCGGTCGAGCGCCAGCAGCAGCAGCGGTCGACTTTGGTGCTGCTCAGCGAACTGAAGTGCCGCCTCACAGGCTTGGACAGCCCTGTCCAGCTGTTTGGCGCGCAGATGGACATAGGCAGCCTCGAGGTGGGCCTGACCCACGAAAGTCTCGTCACTGTGCTGGGCCGATTGGCGCAGGCAACCCGAGAGGTTGTCCACGGCGCAGGGATAGTCAGCCGCGTCAGAGTAGGCTCGGGCTAGATCGAGCAGCAGGTCACAGACTTCACTGACATCGTCGCGGGCGCGAGCGTCTTCCAGCGCCAGCAGGAGCTGGGGCAGCTTTTCCGATGGCTGCGGCAGACGCAGTGTCGGAACCATTCCTGATGAAGACAGATCGGCGTGACTGATTCCCGCCGCCGTCCCCACGGTTCCGGTGACGCCCGAGAGCGAGTTGCGGTTGCGGCGTCTAGATGCCCAAACGCCGACGATTGCCACAGTCAGACAGACGACACCCGCAGAAAGCGCAGTGCGGCCTGACATGCATCCCGCAAGTGCGAGCGAAAAGAGCGCCCAAAGTGCTCTTCGCAAACCCGTTCCCCCTCAGCGAGGAGCGGCTCCGCTCTGTTCCAGTCGCTC
>CAYTGC010000119.1:0-14684 GCA_964437195.1 uncultured Myxococcales bacterium
CTCTTGAATGCTGGGATGCTGGGAAACATATCCTGTTTTTTCTGTATGTATCACGATGAATGATGCCAAGTGCATGGGCCGCACTGATCGCGGAGAGGAGTGGCGCGAACGTCTCGGCGATCTCGGCGTCGGACAGTACGCCTCGGCGCAGACGAGCACGCAGAGACTCACCGCGGAGAAGTTCCATGACAAAGTAGAGGCTGCCGTCTGCTGTTCTCCCGAAGTCGTAGACTTCGACAATGTTTGGGTGTCCGATTCGAGAGACAAGCTCCGCTTCACGCTGGAAGCGAGCCGCTTGCACGTCGCTGCTGGCGGTTCCTACGCGCAAGACTTTGACGGCGACCTTGCGGCCCAAACCGCGATGTTCGGCCTCGTAGACGACACCCATTCCACCTTCGCCCAGCTTTCGCAGCAGCCGATATCTACCTACTTCGGACCCCTCGCCAACCGCTGGGCTGGAGCTTTGAGCCTGGCTGGATGCTGTCGCAGGAGCAGACATGATAGGCGTCGAACATTCTACCGCGCATCGCGCATCGCAGGCCATCCGAAGGATGCGCGACGTCGAGTTTGGCCGCCAATCAAGTGAATCCGAAGAGTCGTTCGAGACAGACTGTGGGCGATTGTGCGACCTCACAAGCCAGCGCCCCAAACAGATTGCAACACCATCCACAATGTCACCGATGACAAATAAGAGGCATTTTGATAGTCTCTTATCAAGCACAGGCCACTTCCACGCGATGATCTCTGCGTGTTAACATCCCAATCCCCTGGGGTGTGGCCATCACATCAGGGGAAGTACGGAGACGCACATGCCAAGGCCCAAAGCGCCCCCTCGAGTCACTGGTCCGTATTCCGAACGCGGAGGTACTCGCTTTCGCTTGCGCATTTTGGGCAACGGCAGCGTCAGAAATCTCTACTTTCCGACACTGGATGAGGCGCTGGCACAAAAGACGGCGCTGGGCGAGCGGGTCGCACATGCGCGAGAGTACTCGGTCGGTGAGCTGATCGAGCTGTTCTTCGCCCAACGCGAGCGAGATGGAAAGAGTCGAAAAGAGACGATTGCCAACGAGCGGGAGCGCTTGCGTTACTTTCTGCTGCCACTGCTCGATCGCAGCATCCAAAGTGTGAATGCCAAGCAGGCCGAAGAGCTGTACCGAAGTACCATCGAGAAGCCGTCGCTGAAGACCGGAAAACCGCTGCAAGCAGCATCGCACCGCTTCTATCTAGGAATCGCGAAGCGGTTCTTTACGTGGGCAGAAAACCAAGGTCACATTGCGCGGAGCCCGTTTCAAGATGTCCGTCCGCAGGGACAGCCTCGCTCAGGGAAGTCTCTGCTCCAGATCGATGAGGCGAATCGATTTGTAACGATCGCACTCAAAATGTACGACGAAGAGCAAGATCTGTTGGCGCTGGGGTCCGTCGTCGCTCTTCTTCTCGGTCTGCGCGCGAGTGAAGTGCTGCGTCGTCGTGCGTCAGACGTTGTGGACGGAGGCAGACTTCTTTCTTTGGGCGAAGGCAAGCACTCCAATTCCCGACACTCTGTGCGTGTGCCTGAGATCCTCTCCCACAGGTTGAGTCAGCTTGCCAGTGGTCGAGCCTCAGAGGCGCTGCTGTTTGGGATGGACTCTCGCGGCCAGCCTCGCCATCATCGGGTTCTCTGGAATGCCGTCGGCAGAATCTGCGAACGGGCCCAGGTCCCACGGGTCTGTACGCACAGCCTGCGCAGTCTTTGGTCGACACTTCGGGTCGATGCCGATGCCGCTACCGAGGTTGTGGCATCGCGACTGCTTCCGCAAGCCAGCAGTCCTCCTGCACTCACCATTGAACAGCAAGCCGCCCAACTTCTGGCTCAGCTTCCTCGTGATACGGTTGAAAAGCTGCTCCAGCAGGTTCGAAGCCCTGGCTCTTCTGAATCCGTCTAGTCGAGTCCGCGACGCCGTGTTGACGTAGTGAACGCTCTGCCCAGCAGCGCGATTGGCCGTGTCCGGGCAGATTACGGAGCGAGATCTTTTTCTTGCAGACCGGGATTGAGCTGTTTGGCCTGCTGTCGGGCCTGCTGGGCCGTTTCGCTGGCAAGTCGCTGCAGATTCCCTGTCAAACCCTGTGCCGAAAGTGCGAACGCCCGCGCCCGTGTCGCATGATAGTCCGCACGATGTCGCAGGTTTCCTTCGATGGCGGAAAGGATAGAGAGCGACTGTTGGATCGCTGCTCGGCCTCTTTGTGGTCCCCGTACCTGTGCAAGATACACAAGCAGTTCCGCCTTTCCCTGACGGAGCGCAATGTCCTGGGGATGTCGATGCAGCCCCTCCTCACAGATCGCAAGGACCGAAAGCAGAGTGGCTTCATCCACAGCGTTTCTCATGAGCTTGAGTCGCGTCTGCATCACACTTAGCAGTGCCAAGTATCCGGTGGGGGGATCGGGATACAGTGTCCGCAACTGCTTCCCAATCTGTTCCGCTCGGTCCAGCACCGCCACCGGGTTCTCTTTCCGCTGTGCGACAAGCTGCGCCTCGAGGAGCAGAATCTCGATCTTGGTCAAGAGAATCCCGGAGTCGCCTGGTTTGAGTGTCTCAGCTCGTTCAATCATTTTTAGCGCCGGTTCAGTCGTCGCTGGCTGGCCATTCTGGAACTTCACAAGCTCAGCACTCCGTAGAAGTGAAGCGTGATTCTCCAGGCCAACATAGAAGTCTGGACTGAGTCGTGCGACTTCCTCGCATGCTGCGAATCCACGATTCAAAAATGCCGATGGATCTGCCCCGAACGCAAGGCTTTGTGACGACAGTTCTAACATCGTGGCGCACAGATCATTCCACAGGATCGCCGCGCCTGGTGCTTTGGCCACACTCTTCTCAATCAGCGATGCAGCACGCAGCAGATAAGGACGCGGATCTTCTCCATGCTGATCAGCATAGGCGGCAATCGCAAGCAGTGTGTTGTTGCGAAGGAGATTCAGCAGCGCGACCTCTGCTCCGGCCCGTTCTGCAGCGTCCACATTGTCTTCCACTTGTTTCGCTGCAGATCGAGGATCGACGCCTTGTGCTTGCTGTCGACGCGCAAGATAGGAATACGCTCCTGCCCTTGCGATCTCATCGTCCACCGAATCGGGTAGCACCACGGAAAGTTCATCACAGAGCCTGAGCACCGCTTGAAATGATTGTTCCATGTCACGATGCTCGAATAGCTCGCGTCCCTGGCGCTGAGCATAGTAATCGAGTCGAAGCTTGTAGGCCTGTGGCCAGCTCCGAACCATGTCAGCCAGTCGATTGAGAAGTGCCTCCGCTTGCTTCGCTTGTGTCTCTGCTTCTTGTAGATTCCCACGAACATAAAGCTGCTCGGTCCTCTGACTTGCAAGGACAGCCAGAAGGTGAAGCGGCTGAAAATCCCATGGCGAGCTGTTGACCGCATCCTTTGCACACGACTCTGCTTGAGCGTACTCCGCTTGGTAGAAATGCAGCCAACCCGCAGCGAGCTTGGCGGAGTCTGTCGCAGTCCCGGCACTCTGTGTAAGATGCCCCTTCGTCGGTGCAAGCAGCTCCTCTTCCAGCTTCTGGCGGATCCGTTGTCGTTTCTTTGGGTCCAGCTCTTGTTTCGCTTGTTGGATTCCTTTTTGATACAAAAATCCCAAGCTCAGGCCCAGCGTGACATGCACCTCTGGTCGCCCATAGCCTTCGGCGAGGGCTTGCTCCAAGTAGCGGCGCGCGGTGTCATGTTCCGCCAAGACATTATGTCCCCTCCCGAGCGCGTAGAGAGCGGGCCCCCGAAGGTCCTTGGGGATGGTTCCTAGCTTGTCCGCAATGCGCCGAATCCGATTCCGGACTTCGTTCTGTTCCCTCCTTATGTCATGTGCTGGCAGCATGTACGCAGCGCGCATGAACAACTCCATCTGCGTGATGTCTTGTCCAAGCTGCTGCGCGAACTCGGCCTGTCTTGCAGAACGATCGCGCTCCCGCGCCGCCAGGACTCTGCTGCGAACGTAAAGCGCAAGCAGAGACACAATGCTGAGCAGCAACAGCGACGAAACGATCACAACTGCGCGATGTTTCTGCGCACGCCTGACTGCGCGGTACAGAAGCGAAGCCTTGCGCGCCAAGATGGGCTCACCGCGAAGGAACCGGTCTAGATCTTCAGCGAGTGCTCGTGCTGTTTCATAGCGACGCTGGATCTCCTTGGCCATCGCTTTTGCGACGATCGTTTCCAGGTCCAACGGCAGCTCTGGATTCACCTTTCGCAGCGGAGGCGGCTCCGCTGAAACGACTTGCAGGATCATCGCAACAGTGGTTGCTCCGGCAAAAGGAAGCTGTCCAGCCAGAAGCTCATACATCATCGCTCCGAGACTGTACACGTCGCTTCGCCGATCAATCCGATTCACCTCCCCCTGCGCCTGCTCCGGAGACATGTACGCAGGTGTGCCCATCACCATTCCCGTCATGGTGAGGTGTTCATCGCTGCTTTGATCGCGTGCGAGTCCAAAGTCCATCACCACTGGGCGGAGCCCGCCGTCATCGCGGCTCGCCACCATGACGTTGCTTGGCTTCAGATCACGGTGGATGATGCCGGCGCTGTGGGCTGCGTGGACGGCTTGGGCAATGTCTCGCATCAGCGTCAGCTTCTGTTCGCGGTTCAGCGAGCGATGCAGATGCGAGAGCGGTTGTCCCCCGACAAGCTCCATTGCGATGTAGGGATGACCGTCGAGTTCTCCGACCTCGAAGACTTTGCAGATATTCTCGTGGTTGAGGCGGGCTTGGGAACGGGCTTCGGTTAGGAATCGCTTGCGCAGTGATTCATCACTGACCGAAATAAATTTGAGCGCTACTTCTCGGGCGAGTTTCCGATCACGCGCTCTGTAGACCATTCCCATTCCGCCTTGACCGAGCAGTCCCAGGACTTCGTACTGAGCCGAGTTCACGAGCCAAGCAGGAAACTGAACAGAGACGAGCGAGGACGAGGCAGTGGGCTCACCAGCGGCACTTTTGCCATCGAGCGTCCGGTCGAATGCCGACATCTCTGCGAGCAGACGCTCAATCTGTCCTTCTGTGAGTCGGCCACTTGCGACCAGCCGATCGACGCGAGGTCCATAGCGCAGCGTTGTTGCCACCGCGCTGGAATCAGTTCCGCTCGGCAAGGCCGATCCCACGTCCTGTTCCTTTAGGAGCCCGCGCGATAACGCATGACTGAGAAGTCTATCCTCTCGCTCCTTTTCGAACACCAATTCCCCCTCGGGCTCGCGAGTACGCAGGAGCCAGCATCGGTGAGTCGACCCTGAAGCCATTTATCATATCACACTCCGAAGGAGAAAATGAGTGTGTCCTTGGCGCAGCCTGCGACAGGAAAAATCAGAGAATCGCGGGGAATATTCCGAACGAGGAGTACGTTATAGGAGCCATCGAACGGCTCCTTGGCGCAGCAGCTTCAGACGTTGAACCGCCACTCAACAACGTCGCCATCTCGCATCACATACTCCTTGCCCTCGATGCGGAGCTTGCCGGCCTCACGCGCTTTGGCTTCTGAGCCACACGCCACGAGATCTTCATACGCAACGATCTGACCGGCAATGAAGCCGCGCTCGAAGTCGCCATGAATGACGCCGGCGGCTTGCGGTGCTTTCATTCCTTTGGTGATGGTCCAAGCGCGCGTCTCTTTCTCACCCGTCGTCAAATAGGTCTGAAGACCGAGGAGAGAGTACACGCTCTTGATGAGCTGATTCACTCCGCTGTCCGAGACGCCCAGGTCGTTGAGATACGCTTTGGCATCCTCATCGGGGAGATCGATTAGCTCACTTTCAATCGCGGCGCTGACCACGCAGGCGCTCGCAGAGTGCGCATGACGCACGTACTCCCGAACCTTGGCCACCAGTGGATGCTTGTCGGGATCTTTCGTCGCTGATGCCAGCTCTGATTCCGAAACATTGCACGCATAGATGCACGGCTTGGAGCTGAGCAAAAAGAAACTCTTTAGAAGCTTCTTTTCATCATCCGCAAGCTCGAGTGTGATGGCGGGCTTCATCGCATCAAGATGCGGAAGCAGCTTCTCGCACAGGGAGAACTCTGCTTTCGCATCTTTGTCATTTTGCTTGGCTCGCTTTTCACACTTTTCGCGTCGCTTGGTAATTGCTTCAAGGTCGGCGAGAATGAGCTCGGTGTTGATGACCTCGATGTCGCGGATTGGATCAACGCTACCATCTACGTGAGTGATGTCGCCGCTCTCAAAGCAGCGCACAACGTGGACGATCGCGTCGACTTCGCGGATGTGGCTAAGGAACTTGTTGCCAAGACCTTCGCCTTTGCTCGCACCTTTTACGAGCCCGGCAATGTCCACGAACTCGATTGCGGCTGGGACGATTTTCTTCGAGCCGCTCATTTTCGACAGGACGTTGAGCCGCTCATCGGGAACGACCACGACGCCCTGGTTGGGCTCGATGGTGCAGAACGGATAGTTGGCCGCCTCGGCTTTGCGGGTGCGCGTGACGGCGTTAAAGAGGGTGGATTTACCGACGTTGGGTAGACCGACGATTCCAGCTTGGAGCATAAGGGCTGGCATGATAGCGGCGAATTTCTGGTAGCGAAACAAAATCTCGCTGCAGGGCGTTCGGATTCCCGGTCACCGACGAAAGCTTGGGCAACAGACAGCCGTTGTCAGAGCCGGTTGGTATTCACATGTTCGCCACGCAAACGGCGCACATCACGGAGGAAACCCAATGACCAAGCGTTCCCGATCTGTCACGTCCATTTCTGTTCGCAGCACTCCATCCATGGTGGTTGGGGTAGCGCTCGCCGCGACGCTCCACAGTGGATGTGATCTGCCGCCAGACTTCTCTTCCGAGCTTGAGCCGGGCATTCCGCTGGAAGTCTTGGCACAAGGCGCGCGGATTCCGTCCCTGACGAAGATCGAGCCGGCAACCGTGTTTTCCGGCGCAACCACCACGCTTCTCATCACCGGCAAGAACTTCTCTCCTGACACCCGCGTTCTCGTCGATGGAACGGCTCTCCCTGTCAGCAAGCTGATCTCCACGACGCAGATCCAAGTCACACTGCCAAGCAGCAGCACTCCGGTTGGGAAACGGAATGTCAGAGTGGAAAGCACCACGACGTTCCGTGGGAGTGAGCGAAGCGATTTGCTCGTGGTTTTGGCCGATCCACTGACACTGGCACCGCTTGAACAGACACTCGATACGGAGGCCGCCAAACAGATTCTTGCCGCCGATGTAAATGGCGATGGCAAGGCAGACTTGGTCACCCTTGCCGCTGATGGTTCGAGTGTTCGGGTACTCGTGTCTGCGGGACGTGCGAGGACTTCCAGCACGCTGCTTCGCGTCGTCGGCACGGGTGTTTCCGTTGCCACGGGTGATGTGAATGGGGATGGAAAATCAGACCTGGTTGTGACGACGACGTCGGCGGCCATCACGTTTGCTGGTGATGGAGCGGGGAACTTTGCGGCTCCTGTGTCGACACTAGAAACGCGACTCGGATACGTTGACTCTCTGCCCAACATCACGGCGCTTGCCGATGTCAATGCAGACGGAAAACTTGATCTCTGCTTCGGTACACGGCGCGGGGAAATTTCGTATTCCGCAGGAAAGGGAGACGGTGGATTCCAGCCGAGCGTGCTTGTACGCACCGAGGCGATGCCCATCCTTCAGCTTCGTGTGGACGATGTGAACGGTGACGCAAAGTCGGACCTTATCGCAACAAGTGGCGGCACGGATGTGCTGTTCGGAAAGTCTGGTGGCTTCGTGGTTCTCCTGATGGGAACTGCGACACCGACGGCATCCTACGCTTATGCCGCAGCCGATCGCGTGATCTCCGTGACCAGCGGTGACTACAATCGCGACGGAAAAGTCGACATCGCAGCCGTGTCAGCAGACAGCAAGCTGAGTGTATTGTTCGGATCTGGGGACGGCAAATTCCCAACCGGTCGTGCCGTGGCGATTACGAGTCCGTCTCCGCAGCTTGTGTCGGTTGATTGGAACAAAGACGGGAAAGTCGATCTGGTGATGGGCGGAAAGCCGGACGGCTCGACGGTAAGCTGGGCCGGATGGTTCCTACAGGGCGCTGGGGATGGCACTTTTGCGGCACAATCCAGCATCAAGCCGGTGCGGCTCTCCTTCACAAGCATGGCCGTTGCGGATGTCGATGCGGACGGCAAGCTTGACCTTGCTGGGATTGACGACAAGAGCGGAAAGGGACAGCTCCTGTTTGGCCGTGGTGACGGCACGCTTCTGACCGCACCAGAGTCACTGCTGCGAGACTACGTTGCGAGTGGAGACTTCAATGGAGATGGAGTCACAGACCTGGCATCCGCGACGGTGCTTTCCAACGTTGCCAACATTTCGCTTGGCAGTGGTGATGGTTCGTTCAAGCAGAGCAGCGCCTACTATCCGCTGGACAAAGGACCCAGTGCCATCGCCACGGGAGACTTCAATGGCGACGGAAAGCTAGACCTGGTTGCATCCAACTATGATACTTCGGTCGTGAGCCTTCTTCTGGGCAACGGCGATGGTACGCTGGCTGCTCAGCGAACGTTTTCTGTCGGAAAAACACCGACTGGAATCGCTGTCGCAGATCTCAACGGAGACGGACTGCTCGACATCGTGACCAGCAACGCCGACACGGACAACGTGAGCGTGCTTATCGGAAACGGAACCGGAAACTTTGCAACGTCGAAGGAGTACGCGTCAGGAAAATACCCAGTGGCGGTATTGGTTGCAGACTTCAACGGGGACGGGAGAGCGGACGTGGTGACGGCCAACGCAGACTCTGGATCGCTGAGTTTTTTGCAAGGCTCAGGGGTGACAGCCGGAGCTCTCAATACCGCTCGTTCGCTGACTGCATGCGCGTCCCCATCATCGCTGTTTGCGACCGATCTCAATGGTGACGGCAAGCTCGATCTCGTTACCGCGTGCGCCGATGCAGCGAGTGTCGCGTATCTGCTTGGCAAGGGCGACGGCACGTTTAATGCGGCCAAGCTGCTGTCTGTCTGTGACTTTCCTTCGGATGTCCAAGCAGCGCAACTTAGCGACGACACGCGCCCTGATCTGATCGTCGCGTGCGGCAGTCCCAAGCAGCTTCAGTTCCAGCTCCAAGTCAGCGACCTGTCGTTTGCACCCTCTCCGCGAACGGCGGAGCTGGGCCGCGGTTTCTTCGTGGGAGACATCACGGGAGATCGCAAGCCAGACGTACTCCTTACGGAGAGTCCGACGATTCCCCTTCTGCTGGTGAATACCAGCAAGTAACCGCCCTCCCCTCCCTCCGTGGTTACAGATCGACCACGACCGGAGGGTGGATGGGGGAATACTGCAAGTTGCAAGTGCTCGCGTTCACATAGTGGGTTCCGTGCAGGATCTGCTGCCCGAACGACTCGTGAATGTGACCAAAGACATGCAGCTTGGGCCGGACTCTCTGCATCGCCAGCGTCAGCTCTTCACATCCAACCCGCAGTCCGCGCGCCGTCGTATCCAGGATTCCGTGCGGTGGTCCATGCGTGAGCACGATGTCTGTACCGAGCGGAATCTTCGCCCAAACCGCCCGGAGCGGCTCCCCACGATCCAGGTTGAACGCCCAGTCAAAGAATCGCGGCTGCCACGGACTCCCATACATGCGGATTCCGTCTTTCTCACATGCCTCGTCTTGCAAGTACGTGCCATGCTGAATCAAGCTGCGAGCCGTCTCATCCTGTTCAAACAGAAAGTCGTGGTTGCCTGCGATGATCACTTTGTGGCGATGCGGCAGGGTCGCAAGCCAGTCATCGAAATCGATGATCTCCTGCCTCCGACCCCGGCGAGTGAAGTCACCCGTACACACCAAGAGATCTCCATCGGGAAGCGCAAGCTGCCGATGCAGCCCGTGGGTGTCACTTATGCAAACGACGCGCATACGAAAATCATAGCGCCATCGCTGCGGACTTGAAGCTTTGTCGCAGACCAGGCTCGGAGTAGGATGCTGGCATGTCAACCGGGCTTGAAGAAGGGCGTGGTCCCTCGCTGCGAATCGTCTGCATCAATGATGTGTATACCCTGGACAATCTGCCGCGTTTCTTGAATTTGGTTCGGTACTACCGAACAGTTGCACCAGCGGATCGATTTCTCGTGACACTGGCTGGCGATTTTGTCGGCCCCAGCATGCTATCCAGCCTCGACAAGGGGCACAGCATGGTCGAGTGCCTCAACGCGATCGGCGTCACGCACGTCATTTTCGGCAATCATGAAGACGACATTGAGTTTGTGGAGCTACAGAAGCGGATTCGCGAGTTCGCTGGCGTGTGGCTCTCGACCAATGTCTCCAATGTCGAGCCTGCCCTGCCCCGTCACGACTTGATCGACATCGTGTCTCCTTCTGGTCGCAGTGTGCGGTTGGGACTCATTGGTGCGGTGATGGGAGACCCAACGGTGTACAGGCGCCAGCCGTTCGGTGGCGCGCCGATTGCACCGCTTGCACCGTCGCTGTTTGCGGAGGCCGAGCTGCTGGTAAAGGAGCACGGCGCGTGCTGTGTGATTCCGCTCACGCATCAGGACTTGCAGGATGATCGAACGTTCGCAATGACCAAGGTCGATCCACCGTTTCCTGTGGTCATTGGGGGACACGAGCACAAGATCTACCTCGAGCAGTATGGGAAGACATGGCTTGTGAAAGCGGGCTGCGATGCAACGCATGCGGTGATTTTGGATCTGGAGTGGCCCTCCCAAAAGCCGCGCAAGGGAGCTGACCTTCCGTCGCTCAAGATGACGCTGGATGATTCCTCTCGCTATCCCGATGACGCGGAGCTGCGGGCGCTGGTCCACAAACGGATGCAGCCAGTCCGCGAATTGGAAGCGGCGACGCTCCTGCCATTGCCATCGGGAGTCGTTCTGTCTTCGATTGGGAGTCGCCTTCATCAAACTTCGGTCGGCACGCTTTTGTGTACCCGGATCCGTGATGCGCTGGGTGTGGATGGATGCATTCTCAATGGAGGCGGAATCCGCGGAAACCGTGACTACCAAGGTGAGTTCACCTATGGGAATCTGAAATCCGAGCTTCCGTTCGACAACGAGGTGGTGGTGGTTCCCATGACCGGAGCCGTGCTCGAAGAGTCCATTGTGTTTTCGCGCGCTGACGCACCAGTGGAGTCTGGCGGCTATCTGCAAGTCGATGACAAGATCACGGTTGCTGACTCTCAAAAAGCGCTGATCTCGGTTGCCGACCAGCCGTTCCAGGCGGACAACATGTACCGAATCGCGATCATGCGAAACTTGATGATCGGGATGGATCACATTGAGCCACTCGTCGCCTATGCGAACAAGCATCCAGAGCGATTGCCGCCAGAGGGAAGTGGACGCGACATCAAGCTGGTCTTGGTCGATGCGTTCTCGGTGTCACTGTGGCAGAAACTAGGTCACTTCTCGGGGATCGACAGTGACAACGACGGTACCGTGTCGAAAAGCGAGCTGGCCAGCGCGCTGGGCCGCCTGACCTCGCAGCCTGCGTCGCCCATTACCGTGGATTTGGTGATGAAAGCGGTCGACAAAAACCACGATGGCGCAATTTCTGAAGAAGAGTCCGTCGCGATTCCTCGTCGCTGAATGATCTCTGCTCGACGAATGGCCTGGCTTTCCGATATCATGGTTGGAACTGCCTTGCGCCTGAAATCGGCGATAGGTGGGGAGGCTAGAGATCGGGGGCTATGTGATGACAGATGTGGCAGAGCTTCAGCGAGAGCTGGTGCGTGAGCGAGAAGCGCGGAAGGCCGCCGAAGATAGGCTGCTCGCGACGAGCAAGGAGCTTCTTGCGGCCAATCAAGAGATGCAACACCTGAATGAGCATCTGGACCAGTCGGTGCGCGAGCGGACCCGAGAGCTGGCGGTCGCGCTGGAGCAGGCTGTGTCGGCCAATCAGGCCAAGAGCCAGTTTTTGGCCAACATGAGCCACGAGCTGCGGACTCCACTCAACGCCATCATTGGCTACAGTGAGCTGCTCATCGAGGATGCACAGGATTCCGGCAGAGACGATTCGATTCCAGATCTGGAGCGGATTCGCGGGGCCGGAAAACACCTGTTGGCAATCATCAATGATGTCCTCGATCTATCGAAGATCGAGGCTGGACAGATGCAGGTCTTCATCGAGGAGACCGTTCTCAGCCCGATCCTGTTCGAGGTCTTGAGTACGGTTCGCCCTCTCGTGGACAAGAACAACAACCGAGTTGTCACGGAGATTGATCCAGAGCTGGGCTCGATGCGCATCGATGTGACCAAGCTCCGCCAGTCGCTGTTCAACCTTCTGTCGAACGCGGCCAAGTTTTGCCAAAACGGAACCATCACGCTTACTGCCCGACGGATTCGACGTGGTCGCTGGATCGAGTTTTCGATCAGTGACACCGGAATCGGAATGACGCAGGACCAGATAAGTCAGCTCTTTGTTCCGTTCAAACAGGCCGATGCATCGACGACCCGCAAGTATGGCGGAACCGGTTTGGGACTCGCGATTACTGATCGATTTTGCAAGATGCTCAGCGGCGAGATCGCAGTGAAGAGTCAGATTGGCGAGGGATCGGTCTTCACAATCCGACTCCCCGATGGTGAGGCGAGCAGCACGCAGTCGCGCAACACGCCGGTTCCAGAGTCGGTCACTGATGGACCACGCTCATCGCCACAGGTCACGCTGCCAGCGAAGAAGAGCGAAGATCTCGTTCTGGTAATCGACGACGATGAAGGCTCTCGCACGCTGCTCAGCCGAGCGCTCACCAGCGGTGGTTTCAAGGTGCAGACGGCCTCTGACGGTGAGATGGGCCTGGAAATGGCGCAGATCAATCGTCCGATGGCCATCACGCTCGACATTTTGATGCCAAAGATCGACGGCTGGGCCGTGTTGGCGGCGCTGCAGCATGATCTGCGTACACGCGACATTCCGGTCTTTATGGTCTCGATGGTGGCAGATCGCGCGATGGGACAAGTGATGGGAGCGCGCGAGTGTCTGTCAAAACCCGTGAGCCGCGATGCTCTCCTGTCGGCGTTGAATCGCTATCGCAGCGCACAGGACAACAAGATGACGATTCTGCTCATCGAGGATGACCCTGCGAGCAGTGAAATGATGCAGCGCATGCTGAGTCCGTACGGCTGCACTGTGCTTGCGGCACTCGATGGCAGAAGCGCGCTCGACATCTTGTCCAAGCAGCGTCCGGATATGATCTTGCTGGATCTCCTTCTGCCCGATATCGATGGATTTTCCATCGCAGAAGCGCTGCATGCAGAGGACGTGTGGAAGGACATTCCTATCCTGGTCGTCACCGGAAAGGAACTGAGCCAGGAAGATCAAGAGAGGCTGGAGGGCTGCGTCGAGATGGTGCTTCACAAAGGCCGCTTTGGGAAAGATGAACTGATTCGTCATTTGCGCTCGCTGAGACAGTCGGCCCAGAGAGTTGTGTAGTCGCTTGAGGGGGAGCAGATGGCCAAGCTGCTGCTGGTCGAAGACAATGAGATGAACATGGACATGCTAAAGCGGCGACTCACTCGCGCTGGCTTTGATGTGGTCACTGCGACCGATGGTGCGCAGGGAGTAAGGCAAGTCCGTGACGAGCGGCCTGACTTGGTACTGATGGATCTTAGCCTCCCGGTTCTCGACGGATGGGAAGCAACCCGGCAGCTGAAGGCGGATCCTACACTGCGCGAGATTCCGATCATCGCGCTCACCGCGCACGCGATGGCCGAAGATCTGGGCAAGGCCACCGCTGCTGGCTGTGATGATTTCGACACCAAGCCCGTAGACATAGCTCGATTACTTACCAAAGTGCGGGCACAGCTTGCAAAGAGGGGCCATGCCTGAACAGTACACATTGCTCCTGGTCGATGACAATCCAGACAACCTGGATATGCTTGGCCGCAGGCTGCGCAAGAAGGGCTACAAAGTGCTCGCTTGTCCGTCGGGGAAAGACGCACTGCAGACCTTGGCCAAGGATCCGGTCGATCTGGTCATTCTGGATGTGATGATGCCAGAAATGAGTGGTCTTGAAGTGGTAGAGAGAATCCGAAAGGAGCCCCACTGGAAGGCCATTCCGATCATCATGGCAACCGCCAAGAGTGAATCGGAAGACGTCGTCGCCGCGCTGGACCTGGGAGCAGATGACTATGTTCCCAAGCCAATTGATGTCGACATCTTGCTCGCGCGAGTCCGGGTTCACCTGCGAGGACGACCACCACGGACGGCACAAGATGTGGCAAGCGGACACAAGCCGCCACCGATTCCTGAATCTCTGGAGTCTTTGAAACCGGGAACCATCATTGATGGGAAATACCGGATTGAAGGGCAGCTTGGCAGCGGCGGATTTGGTGTCGTCTATCGTGCCAGTCACCTGCATCTTGCTACCAATGTGGCCGTGAAAATCGTCCATCGACATCTCTTGAGCAGGCAAGACGTCGTGCGCCGCTTCCAGCGAGAAGGAATGTCCGGATTCCGCGTGCGCCATGTCAATGCTGTCGCCATTCTCGACGCAGGCGTGGCGGAGATCGGGCCGTACCTTGTCATGGAACTTCTCGAAGGTCACACGCTTGAAGACGAACTGAAAAAGGAAAAAGTCCTGCCTCTGTCGCGCGCGGCGCAAGTGATGGTTCCAGTCTGTGATGCCCTGATGGCAGCGCACAGTGCCGGACTCATCCACCGAGACATCAAACCAGCCAACATCTTGCTTGTCGAGACACCGCTCGCTGGCTTCCGTTTCCGAGT
>CAYTGC010000120.1:0-14616 GCA_964437195.1 uncultured Myxococcales bacterium
TTCACTTCTAGGAGAATATGATGCGCTTAAAATTCCTCTTATTGGCATCTGTCTGGTCCACTTTCTCCGTTGGCTGCACTGACACTTCCCTGATCGTCGACGTTGGGAACATTCCTCCGGTTGCAACAGAGCTGCGGGCGGTGGTCCGCATGCCAGACAAACAGTCAGCCGACATCCCGCGCTTTCCCTTCCCGGCGGGTCGGAGCACCTACTCGTTTGGACTGAATTTAAAGGATCGACAGAGTGGGGCCGCGCAGATCACGGTGGGCGCATTCCTAAACAACTGCCTCCTGTCTTCCGGTGTTGTTCAGATCGATGATGTTGCAATGTCAGCGCAGGAGGTGGGCGTCAACCTCGATGCGATGAGTGCTGATGTCAGCGCAGACGCGTGTCCAGACGCAAAGCCGGTGCTTTTGAGCGCAGAGACAGCGACCAATCCCGCAACTGGCGGGAACGTCCTCACCGTGCATGGCTTTGGTTTTGCACCATCGGCGCAGGTCTTGCTTGATCACTCGACGACTCCTGCGACGGGCTACACCTCACGTGACCCGCGGAGTTTTTCTGTCGATCTTCCTCGCTTGGTTCCTCCCATAAACCATGCGCTTCACGTTCAGACACTTCAACCAGATGGCAGTTCAGGATCCGCAGACTTCACCGTGTCGATACCGGTTTTCGATAGCAACTCTCCGACCATTTATCCACAGAATGCGAGCGACCCGTTTCGCCTCCTGGGCCCAGTCTGGGCGGAAGATCTCGATGGTGACAAACACGTCGATCTGATCATGGCAAGCGCTGGCACCGCAGCGGACAGTGGGGCGCTCACTGCGTATTTCAACGATGGAACCGGCAAGTTCACTGCTTCGAAGACCGTGTCTATTGGTGCTGATATTCGAGATGTTGCAGCCGTGAAGGTCCGCACTGGGAGTCTCCGCGACATCGTCGCCACCGCCTGCCACACTCCCAATTTTGGCGGCACCAAGTACAGCCGCTGCAACCTGGTCGTGGTTCAGCAGCTTACGGCACGGAATTTCACCAACGTGCTCACCAGCAGCATGTTCTTTGATGGGAGCGAAAGCAACGGTCAGCACGCGTTCCTTACCGTCGGGGATTTCAATCTGGACGGAGTCACGGATGTTGCCGCAGTCACCAATGCATCCATGACACCGTTTCAGAGCATGGGCACTTCAGGAACTGGATCGATGCTCAAACTGTACGACGGAACAACGCTGACCAGAGACAGCTTCCGGTACGGAAACGGGAAGACGCTTTCAGGGCCGGCCGTGGCGATTTCCTCTGGTCGCTTGGTGTCCACTCCTGCGGCGCAGCTGGACCTTGTGATCTCTCAGTTTGCACCGGGTGGAACCGGGCTTGTGGAAGTCTATCAAAACCCTGGAAACGGTCGATTTGATCAGGCCACACCATCGCAACTGACCACGGTAGGAAGGCCAGGGAAAATCGCCACGGGGGACTTTGACAGCGACGGTAGAACCGACTTTGCCGTCACGCTGTGTCAGAACGCGCAGATGACCACCGGTTCGCAGGTAAGCATCTATCTGCGTCGAGCCAGCAGCTGGTCGGTGCAGACCATCTCGACCCTGCTGAACCCATTTGCGCTGGCAGGAGTCGATCTCCTGTCGGATGGCGTTCCTGATTTGCTCGTCAGCAACTCCCGAGTCAGCGCGCAGGCTGCGCAGCTAGGACTGCTCTTCAACCAAGGTCTCGGCGCATTTGCACCGATGAACCAGACGAGCTTGATGGTTTCGAGTACAACCGATTCCTTCCTGGCGGTCGCAGACTTCAACGAAGATCAGAAGCAAGATGTCGCGGTTTCCACCGTCGGTGTGTCCGGATCGGCAGGGATTCATGTGGGAACGCTGTCTCTGCTCCTTGGGCTGTAGGAAGTAGGTCGCGCTTTGATTACGGGTACGTGAGCCGATACGCCGCAGCACCAACTGCAATCCATCCCGCCAGAAAACAGAGGCCACCGAGCGGCGTGATCGCCCCGAGCCAGCGGATCCCTGACAGGGCCAGGACGTAGAGCGATCCGGAAAACAACACCGTTCCGAGCACGCAGAGGATTCCTGCCCAGCGTACTGCTGGACTTAGCGGCAGCACGCCAATCAGGCACAGCAGCAGCGCATGGTACATCTGATAACGTACGCCGACCTCAAAGATGCTGAGCAGATCGGCGGGGAGTCGTTGCTTGAGTGCGTGTGCACCGAACGCGCCACCTGCGACGGACAGAAAGCCAGAGATGGCACCGACAATAAGCCACGGATTGGGGTTTACACTCATAGCGGCGCAGCATAGTCGGATTGGGGGAAATCTGCCAACCCAGCGTTGCGTTGTTTGTGAATGGCATAATATTACTCATTTCATATGAATAATATTGGGTCGCTTTTGACTCTTGGCCAAGCACGCAGTCGGCTCGCCGAACCTACGCTTAGGCTATCTTGCTTGGTTCGTCATCTGATAGGCTCGCGCTCATGACTGCCTCCGCCAAGGTCACTCAGCCGATTCGCCCGTACGGAGATCGCAAGGACGACGGACGGATTCAGCTTTCGTTTACGCTGCCGGTGCCTGCGTCGGGTCGCGCCAAAGAGGCCGCTCGGCGACTGTGTGAACAGATGGGGCTCTCCAACATCGCTGTGTCGACGATGGAGCCAGCAGGCGAAAACTTCAGCTTCTTCGTCGTCTATGCGAGCACTGCGCAGAGCGTGGATTTTGCGGAAATCAATGTTCCCGAAGTGAGCGCTCCGGCGTGGAGCTTCAAGGAACTGAACGCGATCATCCGTCACCACCTGGGCCGGAAGCTGGTCGTCGTCGGCGCGTGCACTGGCAGTGATGCGCATACCGTCGGAATAGACGCGATCTTGAACATGAAGGGGTACGCGGGGGACAAGGGGCTGGAAGCGTATCCGTGGATCGATGCCTACAACCTGGGGGCCCAGGTCGACAATGCGGCGCTGCTCTCGCGGGCCCGCGAGCTTTCTGCGGATGCGATCTTGGTGTCACAGATTGTCACCCAGCGGGACGTGCATCGTGAAAACGCCAAGCGGATGATTGATCTGGCGCGTCGGCTCGGGATGCGCGATGTGCTGCTCATTTTGGGCGGGCCGCGCATCGACCACAAGCTGGCGCGCGAGCTTGGCTACGACGCTGGCTTTGGACCTGGTACAAAACCCAGCCAGGTGGCAAGCTATGTCGTTCAGACGATGCTCTCTCGGCTTGGGATCCAGGCATCTGAGGCGCTGGCATCCGCGCTTGCCCACGCGCACTAAGTCCGACACGACCCGTCATCTGCCGACATTGGCGCCAATCGGACTTTCGATTCCGACGAGACGCCGCAGCGAATGAGACGAAACACAGGCTATCATCAGCCGATAACCAGTGTGAATAGGTCTGTCTCTATTACTGCTGTGGAGGCCGTCGCAGCCATGACCGCAAGTTCGAGTGCTCAGCCCATGATGGCATTTTCGTCGCCCCTTTTGTCGTCAGTCGATCGGATGCTTCGGGGGGTCGAGAGTCGTTTTTCACTGTCCGGCGCTTCGTCGTGGCTCAGTCGGATGGACAGCTTTACGGATCGATTTTTCAGTCGGCGGCTGTCATCTCTTGGGTTGATTGCCGATGGCGTGTCCCTTGGTTTTCAGCCGCGCGAAAGCGAATCACCAAGCCTCGTGCCTGCCGACAGCTGGATCCCGAGTGGGAAGGAGCTTCGCGGACAGGCTCCAGCGCGGGGTGACAAGCCTGTGGCCGCTGGTACTCCAGCGACGGCGCGTACCCTTGCTGCACGAGCTGCGATGCCGGTTGTCGCGCCTGTGCCGATGGCTCCGGCGGACAAGCCTTCGGCTGAAGGACAACCAGCTTCAATGGCTGTCCCCACTCCGTCTCTGGCAGGTTCGGCTCAAGTGCGTCCGACGGAAACGACTCGGTCGGCGGATGCTCGAGCATTCGAGACGGCGCCCAGTACCCCACCGCGAGTATCCGAGGCTGTTCAGTCTGGAAGGACCGTGCGTCCGTCCATACCGACGGGAGGAGCGACGGAGTCCAGCGGAAAACTGACCGCCGAATCGCCGGGCTTGGATGCGATGCCACGGCCATATTCGGAAGCCGCTGCCCCCGTTGAAAATGCTTCGACGGACAGCGCAACCGATCTGCCGGTTCGGGAGATTCTGTCGACCCTCGCACGTCGCGACGTTCGCGGACCGTCTCGCGGGACGTCGCAGCCCCAGCCTCCTCGCGTCTCGGCCCTTGGTCGGAGTTTCGGGCACCTCGGCTGGTCGGACTCCCGTCTGGGATTGGTCAGTCGAGATCCGCTCCTGTCGCTGTTTGGTACACCGTCGGACGGGACCGAAGTACCGAGCGCTCCGCTTGGTGTCGCACCGACTGCCGCAGAAAATCGACTCTCGCAGGCCGTGACGCTCGCTCGGTCCTTTGTTGCTCCTGACGCTGCTCCCAGTGGCAAAGCGGCTGTTCCGTCAGCACCGCGCGCGGCAGCTCCGTCGGCACCGCCTGCGGCTGCTCCGTCTCCCCGCGTTGTCATGCCGAATGATACGGCAGCACCGAGCGCGACGACAGGTGGCCTGCCTGTTTCCATGTCACCTGCGTCGACTCCATCGGTGGTCAACGAGGCATCGCGCGATCCGCAGCTTGCTGTCTCTCCGACATGGGTTCCTGACGCTCCTCGCGAGCCTGTGACCGCTGAGTCCGCTTCTTTCTCCGCATCCGCCTCTGTGGCGTCAGTCGGTAGAGATGCTGCGACTGGTCGCGCTCCGGCTCGCGGCGCTGCGACTCGGAGTCTCGATTCGGCACTGCCGTCTCTGTGGCAGCCACTGGCTCCGACACTGGCTCCGTCGGTGTGGTTGGGTGACTCTGCCGCGGCTGAATTGGGCGCAACCCGTGCAGTCTCAGATGCGGCATCAGTTCCGTTGAGATCCACTCGCTGGACGGCCCCTGGTGCGATCGGCGAGCGGATTGAGCAGTTTTCGTCTCGACTCGGTCATTCACACGCCGAGAGCGTTCCAACGGCAGGCGCGCCCCACATTGTGGCTCAGTGGCGGCAAGCGCCGGGCATCCCGACGTCAGTCCTCCGGCTTCTCGAGTCGGCAGTGCAACCTTTTGCGACTGCTTCACAGTCGATGTCATCTTGGGCCCAGCCGACGCTGTCCATGAATCGCTCGGCGGAGCCGCATCCGCTTGCGGAACGACTTGCTCCGTCGACGCTGCCATTTGTACCACCCTCGGAAGTTCGACAGAAATCCTCGGTTCCCGCCCGCTCCGTCGAAAGTCTGACTAGCAGCACACAGCAAGTCCCCGCGGGCTCTGCCGCTCAACCGATGTCACCAACGGACTTGCCCCGGGTTGCCGCGCAGAGCTCCTTGATTGGTGCCGCGCCACTTGCTCCCTCGACGCGAACTCCATCGTCGGCCTCGCTTTCGACGACAGATCATCGGGTCGTTCCGGGCACGGTTTCCGACGCCGCAGCGGCGTCCGACGCCGTATCGCAACCCACGGTTGAGTTGCCCGCTTTTGCTTCGACTGAGGGACGGCGTGGTTCGTTTTCCGTTCCCGTTTCAGCGTCTCGACCGTGGCGGTCAATCGGTGGTATGGCGACGTTGGCTGAGCTGTTTGCCGCTGGCGTTGGTCTGACGACTGGTGGTGCTCAGCGTCCGGCTGAAGCGCTCGGTCTGTCTTTCGTTCCGTCGATGGTTCCGTCGTGGCTGCCTTGGTCAGCAGCAGCAGGCCCATCGTCGGCGAGCAACGAGCCAGTCCGAGATTCGAATCGGGAACGCGTCGCCGCCTCGCTTCCGTTTGTTCCCGCGCCAACCGCGGCGAGAGCCGTTGTCACCGAGCGTTCGACGCAAAGTTCCCGCGCTGGTGCGCCAAGCGCCCGAGCCGACCAAGCCCCAGAGTTGCCAGTGCGCGTCGGTCCATCGCCTGTGACGGAGCGTGCGGCGGCTTCCCCGTTGCCGATGCTTGGAACACTCCCTGGTTTGGCGATGCAGGCGGCGGGAATGATCGCGCCGTTTGCGTCGGGCCCTTCCGCGGCTCTCGCTGGGATGGACTCGCTCCCGAGTCTCGTCAGTCTGCCGCATGTGCCGATGGCCGCCTCCGCTTCTTCGTCGGCCTCGACTCGCGAGCGCTCGACCCCTGCTGATCGCGGCAGCGGTCTGCTTTCGCAGATCGGTGCTCTCGGCGCGCGCAGCGAGGCTTTCGCCCGGGAACATGGCGTGGCTCGAGCCGAGGAACTTGCGACGAACACGTTCAGTCCTGCGGCGATCGCTTTGCGTGGGCTTCCCGTCGCTCCATTTGCGGATACCCGACCGACGAACTCGGCGCAAGCAGTGGCCGGTCGATCTGATGTCACGCTGCCCCAGGTCTCTCGACGAGATGCCCCGGGACCGACTGACGGTCCAGCGGTCGGAACCCAAGCTGCATCGAGTCCAAGCCTTCGACCTGACCTGCGCGTCGGCGGACGACCGGAGCTTGCATCGGCTCTGGCCGGGCCAGTTCCCGGTGCTACGGCGCTGCGGAGCGAGCGGTTTGCGAACCAGTTTGCCCAAACGCTCCTCGGGGTGACGGAAATGTCGCCGCAGATGTGGAGGAATGCTCCGGGTGTGTCTTCGAGCGTCGCCGCTGCATTTCAGCAGCTTGCCTCCGTCGAGACGCCTTCACGCTGGACGATCGGCCCGCGCGGACTTCTGCTTGTGAGCGAGCCAATGCCTTCGTCGCGCGATTCCCGCGTCAGCGGCCTTTCTCCGTCGCTCGACCGTAGAACAGGTGCGCCTGGTATGGCAAGAATCCCCGTCGCACCTCCGACAGATTTGACGCGAGGCATTTCCGTCGAATTGCCGTCTCTGCTGACTTCGCGCGTTGCGTCGGATGTTCCGGCGGCGTTGGCCACTCCGACGGGTCAAGCAGGTCCTGTGGCTGCGACTGCGCGTGCTGCGGCTCAGGACCCATCCATGCCCTTCGAGCATGTCGACCTGGGGCAGACCCACGCTCAGACGGGAGTTCAGGGACTGGAGCAGCGGCGCACACTCGCCAGCCGCTCGGGTTCGTCGTCGCAACCGGACGCCGTCGGATACTCGTCGGCGCTGGCTCAGTCGGCTTTCCATGGAATCGCTCCGTCGGAACAGGCTCAGTCGGCGCAAATGCCGTCGGTACGTCGGGCGTTGCCGTGGCTGGGAACGGGAGGAATGGGCGCTCTCGCTGAGCTGTTCGCGGCTTCGGTTGGTCTTGGAACGGGGGCTGCGGCCAGCCTTGCTCAGTCCGTTGGTGTCTCCTCGGGCCGTTCCTTCTGGCCCGAGTGGCTAACCAAACTGGCCACTTCGTCAGTGGAGCCCAGCCTGCTGTCTCGGTTGGCTGCGAGTCTTCCGTCGCTAGACTTCCCCCAACTTGCGGATGTCTTGCCGTCTCAGCGTCGAACCACCAGTTCGACTCGTCCTTCGGCGGCAGCGGCAGCGGCAGCGCCATCCGCATCGACTTCTTTGGTGTCGGGATCGCCCACGCCGCCTCTTTCGGAAGTACGCCCACCGATGGGCGCGGCGACCGCGATGGGTGCACCTCGCGCTCTCAATACCTGGACGGGCGGACTGGCCGCGTCAGCGGAGTCGTTTGCCAAGCAGCATGGACTGGAGAGTATCGGGTCGACTGCCGGTGATCGGTTTGAAGCTGCGTCGCACGGTGATTCTCCGCACGCGGAGTCTGCGGGACGCTGGATGTCTGTCGCTGGTGGACTGGTGTTCGTGCCCCGTGAGGCTGCTGCCGCGCGAGAGGCCGAGAGAGCAGTTCGCCCAGGAAAAGTGGCGCCAGCGACGACGGGTTCAGTCTTTGCACCGGATTCGCGTCAGGGAACAGCTTTGGGCGTTCCTGCGAGTCTCGTTGGTGGAACGACGCTTGGCGGACTCGACTGGAGTCGCGCCGGAGGATTGGGGCTGCGCAGTGAGCTGTTTTCAGCGCTGCTCGGTCCTGCTTCGTCGGCGATGGCAGACCAAAGAATTCCGCTCGTGCAATCGGGATGGGAGGACATTCTTCGGCTGTTCACCAGCCTTCCATCCGGCGGACAAGGATCCGACGCTGGTCTTGCTGCCTCGCCTCGCTGGGGCTGGAGCGGCTCGGGTGGTCTGCTGTTCCTCGGTGCGCCCCAGGGTTTGAAGGAACAAGGAATCGCCTCGTCGCCGGTTCCATCTGGTCAGCGGGAAGCGGCTCGCTCGACGGTTGCTCGGACCGCTTCGGCGTCCCGTCCCGGGGCTCCTTTGCAAAGTCAGGTTCCATCGGCGCTCGCAGCATCCCAGCAGCTTGCTGACCAAGTGAGCGAACGGCATCTTCCGACGGAACGAGCGACTCAACAGTTCGCTTCACCGCTGTTGTCTCTCGTCGAAGGACCGTCACAAGAAACGGGGACTCGTCGGGGTGTCGGCGATGTTCAGCGGGCGTTTGGCCAGCGAATGCTGACCGGATTTCCTCGCTTGGCTCAAGAGTCCGCTGGAGCGGCTGCTCCGACAGCCCTTTGGCCAACCTCGACGATGCTTCAAGTCCAGCGGATTGAGAAGGTACTATCCCAGCTCCCGGTCGAGTGGCAGCCGTCGACGAAGGTTGTCTCGGCAGTCCGTCAGAGCGGCATTGCACTTACGCCGCTTTGGCAAGAACTGCCGAGGCAGCTTAACCAGATCAGACCGTACGAGAAAGTCGAGACAGACGGCGAAGTAGACGCGCAGACTTCTCCATCGGCAAGTGCGGTGGTCAACCGGCGTCCTGCGTTGTCACTCGTCACATCGATGGAGGATGCTCCGGCATCTCGTCGTGAAGCACCGGCGTCCGAGACAGCCAGGCAGCAGGCCGTCGAAAAAGCGATGCAAGATGCGGTGTCAGCGATGATCAAGTCCGGTGGGCAAGCCGCTGCATCGGCGCGCCTGCTCGATGCGATCCGTTCCCACGCGATGCCGTCGCCGACCCGAACCGACGAGCGGATGAGCTTGGGCGATCTTTCGCTCATCGCGCTGTCGATGGGAGAACAGCGAATCGCTGCCTCGTCGCCAGATCATCCCAAAGATCGGCTAGAGCCCAACGTGTCGATGGCATTGCGGATGAAAAAGTGGAAGCACACCGAGGACGACAAGAACAGCTATCGCAAAGCTGTCAACGAGCACGCCGAGCAGGTCGTGAAGTTCATGAAGAGCCAGATGCAGCAGGACAAGCTGCGCGGCCAGTTCTAACGCTAGAGAAAATTCACAACCAGTGCCGCTTCGCTCAGCGTATCGAGCTTCTGCGCGAGCGGTTGGAATCCCGTGACATAGCTGAAGCCTGTCGGGGCCGGACGTGGCGCCGGAACGTTGTCGAATCGTGCCGTAAACGAAAACCGGAAGCTCAGGTTTTTGTAGACCGTCGTCGATAGAGCGGTCTTGAAGTTGACCCTGGCATCACGGAATGGCGAGATTTCCTCGGCGAAGCCTGGGGCCACAAGCGGATTAAGGTTGAACAGTCCCTCGACGCCGGTGACAAGCCCCGTGTCCTTGGTCAGCGTGAGGTTGTGTCCGATGAAAACCCGCAGCGAGTGAATCAGCAGCCGGTCTGGCGTCGGCGGCGGGTCTCCTGGATAGAACTCGAATGTGAAGTCGTAGCCAAGCTCGGCGAGCAGCTCGTTGCGATCGGTCTTGACGAGCTGACGGCTATAGCCGACCTGGGCGCCTCCATAGATGAACTTACCGGCAGGCTCGTTGCCTCCGACCAGTCCCGCAATGTAGCCGAGGTTGTTTTTGGAAAAGAAGCGATCGTAGCGGAGCTTGACGTTCCACTGTTTGGTGCTGGTCTGCGTCGATGACTCGATTTCTTTGTCGTCGAGTAGCTTGTCGCCGTTTGCATCATTGGCAACGTAGGTTGTCGCGCTGCCGTATGCTGCCCCCACATCGAGCGCGATCTTGTTGTTGGGATCGACCCGGGATGCCGACGCTCCGCCGGAAATGGTCAGTGAGTTGGCATTGCCGGTCGCCAAGATCAGACCAGCTTGCGCCGATGCCTTCCAGACCGGCTTGTTGGCGTCTTCCGCTGGGGCGGTCGCGTACGCAAACTTGGGATCCTGCGCGCTGGCTGCTTGCGCACTCAGCATGATGGCGATTGCCGTCGCCCAGATCGTGGGCCGCGTGCCGTTCCTCATGGTGCATTTCTTCCACATGGAATCCTAGAATGCAGTCAGTTCCGCCGCAGACAAAAATTTTTGGCTCGGACGGGCTGCATTGGGAAGTCCTCCTCTCCATGCATAGCGACTTGATCCGCACGTTCGGCCCTGCGATGATGCTAGCCCTCCATGAGCACATCCAATCCCTCTGCCGCCACGCAGCCTCGTCGCACGCCACTTTATGACCGACACGTTGCTCTCGGGGCTCGTGTCATCGACTTCGGAGGCTGGGCGATGCCCGTCCAGTACGAGTCGATCTTGGAAGAGCACAAAGCTGTGCGGACCGCCGTGGGGCTGTTCGATGTCTGCCACATGGGCGAGGTCGAGTTCGTCGGGCCCGCTGCCCTCGCGGCGGTCGAGCGACTGGTCTCAAACGATGTGCGCAAGCTCGTCGATGGCCAGGCTCGCTATACGGTGGTGTGCTACGAAGACGGCGGCATCGTTGATGACTGCATCGTCTACCGCGATCATGCTGAGCGCTTTGTCGTTGTCATCAACGCCGCCAATATCGACAAAGACGTCGCTTGGTTTCAGAAAAGCGTCGAAGGCCGCAGCGACGTCGTGTTCCGCAACCTGTCGGACGAGTTTGGTCTTATCGCGGTCCAGGGCCCTCAGGCTGTTTCTCTGCTGACGCGGCTCGCGCCCGAGGCGGAGCTAGGCCAAGTCAAGTCGTTTTACTTCCGCAAGACCGAGATGCTCGACATCCCGGTCTGGGCGGCGCGCACGGGCTACACCGGCGAAGATGGATTCGAGGTCTTCGTCCCGGCGGCCCAAACCGCTCGCCTGTGGGATGCGATGCTTACCGTCGGAAAGGATCTCGGGGTCAAGCCGTGCGGGCTTGGCGCTCGCGACACCCTGCGCCTCGAGGCATGTCTATCGCTGTATGGAAACGACATCGATGCCACGACGAACCCGTTCGAAGCCAACCTCGGCTGGGTAGTCAAGCTCGACCACGACTTCATTGGCCGTCCGGCGCTCGAGGCCATCAAGGCGAAAGGTCTGTCGCGCAAGCTCTGTGCTTTCACGATGGATGGGCGCGGTACCGCTCGGCACGGCTACGGGATCTTCGATGCGGAAACCGGAGGCAATCAGGTTGGCGTCGTGACCTCGGGGAGCCTTGGCCCAACGGTGGGAAAAAACGTCGGCCTAGGGTATGTTCCTCTCGCGCTCGCCGAAGTGGGCAACCGGCTGTTTATCGACTGTCGCGGCAAGCGGATCGCGGCGCAAGTCGTCAAGTCACCGTTCTATCGGCGGCCAGCAATCTAACTCGGGATCCCAGCGCGTGCGGGGCTCCTTCACACACGACAAACCCAAACGGGACAAGTTCTGATGAGCAAATATCCTTCTGACCTTCGCTACACCAAGGACCACGAGTGGGCTCGCATCGACGGCAAACGCGCTGTGGTGGGCATCACCGACTTCGCTGTTCATCAGCTCGGTGACATCACGATGGTCGAGCTGCCCAAAGAGGGTGAGTCATTCCGTCGCGAGCAGGTGCTCGGTACTGTCGAGTCCGTCAAAGCAGTGTCCGACATCTATTCGCCGCTGTCGGGCAAGGTAGTCAAGAGCAACGACCCACTGCGCGACCAGCCCGAGCTGCTCAACGAAGACTGCTATGACGAGGGCTGGATGGTTGAGCTTGAGCTGTCGAGCCTCGACGAGGTCAAGCAGATGATGACGTCCGAAGAGTACGCCCAGTACGTCAAGGATCACAGCTAAGCTCATCCCTCCTCGGAGAGTCGGTGTGCTGCGGTGCGATAGGTCTGCGCCGATGGTGCAGACGAGCGCCCATCTAGCCAAGGACATTCATGCGATACATTCCTCATACTGACGCTGACATCGCGGCGATGCTGCGGATCATCGGGGCACCGTCGGTCGATGCGCTCTTTGCGCACATTCCATCGGCACTTCGGCTCAAGAAGCCGCTCGACATCGAGGCTCTGGACGAAGCGTCGCTGCTTCACCACCTCGGCCAGATTGGCGGTCGGAATGCTCCGGCGGTCGGCGGGACGCTGTCGTTCCTTGGGGCCGGGCTGATTCCGCACCATGTCCCCGTTGCTGTGGACATGCTGCTGCAGCGGGCTGAGTGGTACACGTCGTATACGCCGTATCAGCCCGAGGTGTCGCAAGGCACGCTGCAAGCGGTCTTCGAGTATCAGACGCTCGTGGCCGAGCTGTTTGGTCCGGCGGTCGTCCCGGGTCAAGCGGCCCCGTTTGTGAGCAACGCTTCGATGTACGACGGCGCGTCGGCGACGGCAGAGGCTGTCCTTATGGCTCGCCGAGTCACCGGGCGCACGGTGACGATTGTCTGTGGCGCGGTTCACCCGCACTATTTGGGTACGCTGCACTGCTACCTCGATGGCGTGGATGAGGTCGGCAAGCGGGCGCTCAAGACGGTCGGTTTTGGTCCCGATGGTCGTGTCGATCTCGGTGAACTGGGCAAGCTGCTGGCGGAGTGTGGCGACAGCGTGGCCTGTGTGCTGCTGCAGAGCCCGAATTACCTGGGCGTGATTCAGGACGTGGCCTCGGTTGTCGCGCTGGCCAAGAAAGCCGGCGCGTTGACAGTGGTTGCCGCGCCTGAGCCGCTGGCATTCGGCTTGGTCAAGTCGCCAGGCAGCCAGGGGGCCGATATCGTGGCAGGTGAAGGAATCGGCCTGGCGTCGGGTCCGTCGCTGGGTGGGCCCGGCGTTGGACTTTTCGCGGCAAGGACTGAGCACGTACGGCAGATGCCGGGGCGGCTGGTGGGTGAGACAGTCGATCAAGACGGACGGCGCGGGTATGTGCTGACGCTATCGACCCGTGAGCAGCACATCCGCCGTGAGAAAGCGACGTCCAACATTTGTACCAACCAGGGGCTTATCGCTCTCGCGTTTTCGATCCACCTCTGCATGCTCGGCAAGACAGGGTTTCGGCGGCTGGCCGAGATCAATCTGGCGAAAGCCGAGTATCTCAAGCAGCGGCTTTCAGCGGTGCGCGGCTTCCGCTTGGCGGTGTCTGGCCCAACGTTTAATGAGTTTGCGGTGACGGTGCGTGGACTGGCCTGTGAAGCCGCCGCCAAGCTTCGCGATCGCGGGATCTTCGCTGGAGTCCCGCTCGATCAGCCCGGCTTCGATCTGCCGACGCTACCGAACGCTGAAAATACGCTCCTCATTTCCGCGACGGAGCGTCATCAGCGAGAAGATCTCGATCGCCTGGTGACCGCGCTTGACGAGGTGTGCCCATGACCACCGCATCCAAAGGACTGATTGCGACCAAGCACCTGTTGCATCCGTCGACGCCAATCTTTGAACAGGGTGCGCCGGGACGGTCGGGGGCTTCGCTTCCCAACCTGGATGTGCCCGAAGTGTCCGCGGCGTCGCTTTTGGGTGAAATGCACCGCGATGCGGCTCCTGGGCTTCCTGAGGTTTCGGAAGTTGACGCAACGCGTCATTTCACCAAGCTGTCACGCTGGAACTACGCGATCGACATCGGCATGTATCCGCTCGGTTCGTGCACGATGAAATACAACCCCAAAGTCAACGAGCGCGTGGCGCGGATGCCTGGGTTTGCAGGACTTCACCCTGCGCAGGACGAGTCGACGCTGCAAGGGGCTCTGGAGCTAATGCATCGCCTGGAGCGAGCACTCTGCGAGATCAGTGGCTTCGCTCGCATCACGCTGCAGCCCGCTGCGGGGGCGCACGGTGAGCTTTGCGGCCTGATGATGATTCGTGCGTACCACCAGAGCCAGGGTCGCTTCCCGCGCAAGGTGCTCATTCCCGACTCGGCGCACGGAACCAACCCGGCTTCGGTGACGCTAAATCAGATGGAGTGCGTGCCGGTGAAGACGTCTGCCGACGGGCTTTTGTCGGCAGAATCCGTACGTGCGGTGGTTGCGCAGTATCCCGGTGACATCGCGGGACTGATGGTCACGAACCCCTCGACGCTGGGAATTTTCGAGGAACACATCGCCGAGATTGCGGCCGTCGTCCACGAGGCCGGGGGTCTTGTATACATGGACGGTGCCAACTTCAACGCGCTGCTCGGCAAGGTTCGTCCGGGAGAAACGGGCGTCGACGTCATGCACATCAACCTGCACAAGACGTTTACGACGCCGCACGGTGGCGGTGGTCCGGGGTCGGGACCGGTCGGGGTGGTCAGCAAGTTGGTGCCGTTTTTGCCGACGCCGACCGTCGAGCTGCGTGAGGGTGTCTATCACCTCAACTACAACCGGCCTCAGTCGGTGGGTCGCCTGCGCAGCTTCTTTGGCAACTTTGGCATGCTTGTCCGCGCCTATACCTACATTCGTGAAATGGGCGGTCAAGGGCTGACCAAGGCGACGGAGATGGCGGTGCTCAATGCGGTGTATCTGCGCGCGCTGCTCCACGAGGAATATCCGCCGGTTTCGGACAAGCCGTCGATGCACGAGTACGTGACGTCGGACAAGAAGATCAAGAAAGAGA
>CAYTGC010000121.1:0-14487 GCA_964437195.1 uncultured Myxococcales bacterium
AAAACGCGATGAAGGCGATTCAGCAAGGCGCGTACGACTACATCTCGAAGTTTCCCTTCCAGCCGCAGGAACTGCTCGACTGCGTGGCGCGATCGCTGGAGCGACGACGGCTTGCGGAAGAGGGCACCAAGAAACCAAAGGAAGCGCGCGCCAAGATTCGCGAGATCGTCGGTCGTTCTCCGGCAATGCTCGAGGTCTACAAGCTGGTGGCGCGGGTGGCAAGCTCGCAGTCCACGGTGCTGGTGATAGGTGAATCAGGAACCGGAAAGGAGCTGGTGGCGCGGGCGATTCACAATCACTCTCCGCGGGCGACTGGTCCGTTTGTCGCCGTCAACTGCACTGCAATCAGTGAATCTTTGCTCGAGTCCGAGCTGTTTGGACACGTCAAAGGTGCGTTCACCGGAGCGGCGCATTCCAAGCGCGGATACTTTGAGGAAGCGCAGGGAGGAACGCTGTTTCTCGACGAGATTGGCGACATCAATGCCAAGATGCAGGCGCAGCTTCTGCGCGTCTTGCAAGAAGGTGAGATTCGCCGCGTCGGCAGTACGGAGCCAGTCCATGTGGATGTTCGGGTCGTCGCTGCCACCAACCGTGATCTGGAAGAGGAAGTCCAAAAAGGACGCTTCCGCGAGGATCTGTACTTTCGCATCAACGTGGTGACGATTCGGCTTCCGCCGCTGCGCGAGCGCCCTGAAGACATCCCGCTTCTCGTCGAGCACTTTCTCGCCAAGTACGGTGACAGAGAAGGGCGCCACTCGATCGGAGTCGCCAATGAAGCGATGGATCTGCTGTCGCGCTACGGCTGGCCAGGAAACGTCCGCGAGCTAGAGAATGTGATCGAGCGAGCCCTGGCGCTGTCCAAGAGCGGAATCGTCCTGCCATCCGATCTTCCAATTGAGCTGCGGGCGTCTGAAGGAAGGTCGCTGCCAAGATCAGGTAGCGGCAGTCTGGTCGATGATCGTCCGACGCTGGCCGAGCTAGAGCAGCGCTACATCAACCTGATCTTGCAGCAGGAAGGTGGCAACAAAAAGCGCGCGGCGGAGGTGCTGGGAATCGATAGGAGAACGCTGTACCGCAGCTTGGAGCGCGGTGGTTCGGATCGAACCGATCGCACCGAGCGCGAGGTTCCCGAAGACAAAGACAGCTAGTTTTCCCCTTTCTGCCTCGCGATCGATTCCCAAGATTGTTCGGTAATCCAGAACAGAATGTCTTTCAGACTTGGGATTGTTTAGATCCTCTCCTCACAGACATACTCCTCCGTGCGTGATTCGATGCGACCTGTTCTGCGGGTCGCGGTGACAAAAACGAACGGGAGGGGCTTATGAAGATCTTTGGTCGTGTATCGAAACTGCTGGCGCTGCTTGCGTGTACGTTCTGCTTTTCTGCCTGTGGCGATGGGAAGTACGAGGAATCGAGTGTTGCGCTGGAGGTCATCGCGCTCAATGTTGCAGATGGTGCAAACATTGCCGCGCTTCGAGCAGATGATTCCAACATGGAAAAGAACCTGATCTCGAAGCAGAAGGGATTCCTAAGGCGCGTCACTGCCGTCGGGAAAGACGAAGTGACGATGGCCAAACAGTACTACATTCATGTGTACTGGGAGACAATGGCCGATGCGATGAAAGCAGCCGAAGTAGTCTCGGCGGATCCAGGTGGAAAGGTCCTGTTCCAGTACACCAAGAATCCAAACGGAATGGATCACTACGCGCACTATGAAATCGGCGATGCGACCGATCGACGCAAGAATGCTGGGGTCGAGTATCCGGGCCTTACTGATCCCAAAGTGAATGATCCCAACGTCGCGCTGGAAGTGATCGCGCTCAACATGGCGGATGGCGTCGATCTAAACGCGCTGAAGACCGCTGATCTCGACATGGAAATGAACCTCATCAGCAAGCAGAAGGGTTTCATCAAGCGGATCACAGCCATCGGAAAAAGTGAAGTGACCCAGGCTCCGCAGTACTTCATCAAAGTCTTCTGGGAATCGCTCGATGATGCGCTCAACGCCGCGAAGGTGGTGGGGTCCGATCCGCGGGGTCAAGTGCTGTTCAAGTTTGTGAAGAATCCTGATGGAACGGGTCACTACGGACACTATGTTCTGGGCGCGAACCAGTAGTGCGATATAGTGCCGCGCATGAATCAGCTCTCTGTGGCGGTCTGCGACCATCCGCTCCTTTGTGCGCGTGCCTTTGTGACAGAGTTTCCGTCGCCACTGGCCGCTGTTCCTTCCCCTGCGTGGCTGACTTCGCTTCTGTCTCTGTCTGCTTCCGCACCCCTTTCCTCTTCGGATCCGCTGCGCCAGGCTGTGCGTGATCTTCTGCGACACGGTGGGTACAAACCAACCGGACGTGGCAAGCCTGCATCGGAATATCTGCTGCGCGCCGCGGGCGAAGGGAACCTGGGCAGCATCAACGCGGCTGTCGATGCGTGCAACGTGGTGTCGCTCCACAGTGGACTCCCTATCAGTGTGGTCGATTTGGGACGAGCCGCAGTACCGCTGTCGATTCGCCTGGGATCCGAAGGAGAGACGTATGTCTTTAACGCGTCCGGCCAGACCATCGATATCGCCGGTCTGCTTGTGCTGTGTGATGCAGCGGGGCCGTGTGCAAACGCCGTGAAAGATGCCCAGCGGACCAAGACGCACGACGGAACGACTCGGACGCTGTCCGTCATCTGGGGCTGCACAGGCTATCGTGATCACACCGACAGGGCGCTTGCCTATTATCTCGAGCTTGTCGGCAAGCTGGGCGGCCAGACTTCGGTGATTCTGTAATGTCAGCAGGGATTTCTGCGGAAGCGCAGCCCGCTTGAGTTACGGGGTGTAGCGCAGCACTGTACCGGCGTCACCGACGGCATAAATGTTGGTTGGCCCCGTCCCCCAGACCGCACGAAGGTTGGTGAGGACTCCAGAGCTCATTTTGGTCCAGGTTGAGCCATCGGACTGAAGGATGGTGCCACCGTCGCCAACTGCGATCATGAAGTTGTCGGCGGCAACCCAGATTCCGCGCAGCGCACTGGTCGTCACGCCGGTCCCTACGGCCATCCAGTTGTTTTCCTGCATCTTTGCGAGCGAGCGTCGTACGATCGCTCCACCATCGCCGGTGGCGTACACGTACGAGGTTGCGCAGCCGATGGAGTAGATGTTGCCGGCAATGGACGGCCCACTCACCATCTGGAGCGTGGTGGTGCCCGCGCCATCCCAGAATGCCGCCCAGCCACGGCCCCCGCTGGCAGCCCCACCGACGTAGAAGTCCGATGCCGCTGAGCCTGGAAGCTGACAGATGCTGTTGCTTGCGATGGTTCCGGCTTTCAGCGTGCTTGCAGTCGCAGCGGTTCCGGTGCTGGTGATCACCTGCGAGACACCGGCATCGCCGACGGCATACGCGCTTGGGCTTGCACCGTTCGCGATGGCGATGCTGCGCAGCGTACTGGTTGTGGCGGTTGGCAGCTTGCTCAGCGTTCCTAGCACCATCCGGTACAGAGATCCGTTGTCACCCACGACATAGAGCATGCCCGCCGTGGAATTTGCTCCGACTCCGCGCAGGTTGACGCCGCCGGTCTGGTTCGACAGATCGATCCAGGTTCCACCATCCCAGCGCAGGGCCGCACCGCCATCGCCGACGACAACTACGTTGCTGGACAGGGTTCCGCCGATTCCGTTTAGGTTGGCGAGGACGACGCCGGGCAGGGTTTCTTTGCACCAGCCGTGGCAGCTGGTGAACACCGCTTGCACGCTGGTGTCGCGGTCCATCGGAACCGTGCACGGATTCGTACCGCTGCAGCCTCCACCGGACCAGCCATTGAACGCTGACATGTTTCCACCGGTGTTGTTGGCAGTCAGGGTCACCGGTGTGTTTTTCATCAGCGTGAGCGTGCAGCCCTTTCCGGTGGCATCGCAGGAAATGCCGCTGGGGCTGGATGTGACGGTGCCTTTGCCAAGCTGGATGTTGGCGACCTGGACCGTCAGGGTGACGCCGTTGCCGCACAAGGGGACGCTTGTGATATTGACCGTTACGTCAAACACGCCGTCGCTGTCGATGTTGAGCATGGCGGTTCCAGTGCCGAGCAGACAGCCTGCGTTGCCAAATAGCTCGACGACAAAGGTGGCGCTGCTGCGTGTGCCCGGTGGAAAAGAAACGCCGAGCAGATCGAGCGGGGCTTCCGCAAAGGTGTTCTTGGCCGTCTTGTTCATGCTGGCGGCATCCGTCGCGGTAACGGTGAGGACCGCCTGGGTCGTGCCGGAGGCCAGCGGTGTGACGTGCAGTCGGACGAGCGGACCCTCAGTCGGCGTCGTCGTGGTCTGGTTTCCACAGGCGCAGAGTGCGACCAGCAAGAGGAAGCATCCCACCGTCACAAGACCGCTTACCCGAGCCATCCATGCAGAGCGGTTAGTCGTGCGCATTCCATCCTCCTTGCCGAGCGCGCGCCACCATCCGGCGGTGGTCACCAGCACCAGGCCTGTTTCTTTTAAGAGAAGGCAGTCATCAGAAGGCAAACGTAAACGTGTTGCTGGGGACCATTCGCTCGGTCGTGGTGGGACTTGGGCGGGTGGCGATGACGACACCAGCAGTCACACCTGCAGCGATGGCGACCGCGCCACCAATTGCGACCCAGAACCACCACTTTTTGTAGACCGGTGGCTTTTCGATGACGATGACCTTTTCCGGGTCCGTACCAGCGGTGAGCTTGCGCTCGATGCGCTGCTTTTGGCCGTCTTCCACGGCTGCATCGATCTGCTCGGAGCGGAAGCCGACATGGCGCAGCACAACCTTATGCGGTCCAGCAAACGAAGTGCGCTTGTAGGGCGTGATTCCTAGCTCGGTGCCATCGACAAACACTGCCGCGCCGGTCGGTTCGGATCGAACGTCCAGCGTGCCGCGGGGTTTGGCGACGCACTCGATGATGGCTCGCTTGGTGAGAGCGCCAAGCTTTTCCGCCGCTTGTTTGTCGGTGCAGCTCGCGCAGTCTTCGCTGAGCTTGGCCCCAAAGGCCCCGACCTCGACATCCAGTACATCGACGGCCAGCCGCCAGGCGACCGACCCTTTGCCGTCGGCACGTCGCACGCGATAGCGGACAACCATCTGAGCATCAAGGAGTCGGCCCAGCCGCTCCAGGCATAGCTCGGTATTGCAGCCTCGTAGCTGCGCCTCGCCAGCCAGCGTCGCTTCCAGGTCGGTCTGGGCGATGGGCGAAAGCTGCTGGGCCTTTAGTGCCGCTTCGGTTGCCGATCGGAGCTGGTTTGTTTCACTCGTGGACAGCTCACCCTCAAGCTGGGGCTCGACGATCAGCGCGCCCGCCGCATGTGCACTCTTGGTCTCAAGCGAAAACAGACCGCCGAGGAGTGCAAAAAGGACAAGTAGACTTGGCCGATATCCCGAACGCTGGCGACGACGGATCTGCATGTCGGCCCCCTCCCTGGTCGATGTCCCGCGCATCAAGCTTCCATGGTATGCGATCGCGAGAAATTTCAATAGCCAAGCGAGGACTTCGATATTCTGAGGGGCAGTGATCGTTTTGGCCGCTTTTTGCGTCTAAACGGAAAAGCCTGTCCCGGCCAACCTGTCCCCAGTGTGAAGGAGTCCACATGCGAACCTCTCTGCTGCTAGCTTTGCTTCTATTTACGACCCCGGTTTTTGCGCAAGCACCCGCTCCAGCAGCGGCCCAAAGCGTCCAGTTGGCGAGTCAGAAAGACAGCAAGGTTACGTATCGACTGATTCACAAGCTGCACAAGTTCGACGGTGTTTCCAAGAAGGTGGAAGCCAAGGCTCGCATTCTCCCCGACGGAAAAGCCCAAGTGATGGTGCGGGCCCCCGTCGAGTCGTTTGACTCTGGCAACTCGAACCGTGACTCGCACATGAAAGAGACGGTCGGCGCTGCGCAGTTCCCCAACGTCGAGCTGAAAGCGACCGGCGACGCGCCCACTCCGGCAAGCTTCCCGGCCACAGTGGATCGGACCTTCAGCGGCGAGCTAACCTTCCACGGGGTCAAGAAGGCCCTGAGCATTCCCGTCAAGCTGACCTATGCCAGCGCGACAAACATCAAGGCCGTGGCGCACCTATCGGTCAGCCTTGAGGAATTTAAGATCGAGCGTCCCAGCCTGATGTTCGTGAAAATCGACGACGCCATGGAGATCGACGTCGAAATAAACTTCGCCCCCTAAGTGCGGATTTTCTACCGCCTCGGCATCGCGGCTCCGCTACAGCACAGGACTCCGCCGGGGCTGCTCTGGGAATAGGTGTGGGCCGCGCTCGGACCGCCTTTCTGTGGATCACAGGACCAGCCGACCGATCCGAAACAGCCGATGGAGTGATGCAGCCCGTGACAGTCCGCTCCCGGGATTCGCACCACCGACGGACCAGTGCCGCATCCAAGGAGCACGCGGGGCGGCCCTGGGGGGGGATCGCAGATGGGACTAGGTCCAACGGCCAGGCTGCCCAGCGAAAGATAAAATCCTTGCACCGCATCGCAGTCGACCAGAGCGAGCAGCGCTTCATCATGAGGTCCGGGCCCGCACACATGGACATCGGACTGCGCTGCGCACAGGCTACTGGCTGTCCCGGCGGCAAAGCTCCCGGTACACGCCCAGACTTGCTCGCCGCGCGCCATGGCGAGCAGGGTTCCGGGGCCGCTGCAGATGCCGTTTTGCGGTGGAGTTTGCCCAGGCGCTACGCACAGTCCATAGCTGCAGGTCCATCCATCGGGACAGTCGCTGTCACCATTTTGTGGATCGCAGCGATAGGGGCCGTCGTACGTAGGCCTGTAGCAGCTTGCTGAAAGGGCGAAAAGGAATCCGAAAAGGACTCCCTTGCCGATTCCTTGCCAAGCGCTTGGTCTGCTGCGACAGAACTCCCTTTCCCTTGACGTGGCAGGCATCAGAATCGTACCTCCGACACAAGACCTGCGGCCCCTCTTTGCACAACCGGCAGCAGGGCAACTCGCTTCGTGGAGGCTGCAGCTTTGCCAGCGCGCTGGGAATGCACATACAGCCAGATGCTTCCGGCCAAAAGCGCCGCTCCACCAACAGAGTCGAGCACAATCGTGGCCGTTCCGAGCGCCTTCCCTTGCTGATCGAGCTGCTTGTCGAATCGGCCATCGCTCTGCGGCAGACTCACTTGCTTGGCGATCAGCAGCGTCTCGATTCCCAGACCGACTCCTGCCACGACCAGCGCACTACCGGAAACCAGAAGACCGATGCCTCCGATCGGACGCTTCCGGCGAGGCGGTTCAAGGCTCGGAGCCAGCGCTACTTGCGGTGCGGTCGGCTGAACGAGCGGCTCTTTGGTCGGTTCGAGTACTGCCGGACTCGCTGTCTTTGCCTGGGTTTCGGCGGGCAAGCTGCTGGGCTGCGGCGTCGGCTGTGCAGGCTCTGGCAGAGTCGGCGGTAGCGGCGAGGGCTGTGATTCCGGCTCTGCAACGACTGGACTGTGGGCAGCGGTCTCTGCCTTTGGGGGAACGCTGCGCATCGCCAGCACCTTTTGGGGCGCAGTGAGGGGTCGTCGCATCGCAACGGCTGGGGGCTGGAGCAGAGCCGGAGGAGGATTCCTTGCTGCGCTCTGTTCCGCCAGCTGGGCGAGCAGAGCCGGTAGTTCGATCGCTATCGCTTCGGCGAGATCAAAGCGGCTCGGGGATTCTCGCAGCACCAGCGACCGATTCACCTGCGCAGTTCCTTGGGATAGCGACAGCCTGCACCGGAATCCGCCACCAGAAGCGGAGTCTGTCTGCACCACAAGTCGCACGGTCCCTGCGCTATCAGCCAGGGGATCGCCTTCTGCATCGGTTCGGACTTGCGTGGGCCGGTGCAAATACCGCCGGGCCGCGCGGGCGATCTCTTCTCCGAGCGCGGGCTCGTGGCTTACAACCTTCAGAGACTCTACCCGCTGCGCACTTGGGGTGAGCATCTGTGCCGGTAGTCCAGTTGACGCAAGCCACAGCAGCAAGGCACAGCCGGTCATTTCGATCCCGACTCCGCATGCCCAGTGTGCGCGGTGTCTTGCAGATAGCGACGAGCCGACTCGCTGTGTAGGCCGGTTGGGAATCGCGAAAGGTAACGTTGCCATGCGGCCACGCCTGCTTGCTGTTCCCGTTCTGCCCGAAGCTGGGCGATCCGCGCCAGCGCGTTGTCGGCTCGGATGCTGTCTCCACCTTGGCTGCTCACCTGATCAAACAGAGACACCGCGGTCTCAACCTCACCGCGATCCGCCGCGCAGCTTCCTTGGTGATAGCGCGCAGCACTTTCATCGATGAGTTTTGCCGTCCCAGACCGCGCAGCGCCACTCTCCAGATAGGAGCGCAGCACAGACTCAGCCTGCGCATCGCAGCGGCCTTCCCCTATCAGCTTGCTCACTTCCGTGCTCAGCTTCTGCGAATATCCCGCCAGACTTGGAACTTGCAGAGACTCTCCTGCGCGCAAAAACACCGCTGCCCGATGGCCTCCTTTGGGCTGTACTTCGACCAGGCCTTCTTCGACGCGGACTGTGGTTTCATCGCGGCCCTCTTCACGCTGCACCGTAAAGCGGGTGCCATGCACAATCACCTCTGCATCTGCGGTCGTTACAACCAGCTTGCCCCCGCTTGGCATCGGCGGAACCTTCACCGTTACGCGGCCACTCGCCAGCGAAATGAGAGGACGGAAGTGCTCCTTCTGTTCAATCTCGACGTGTCCCAAGACCACAAGCTGGGCGCCACAGCGAAGCGTGGTCTGCGATTCCTTTTGTTCCGAACGAATCGCAAGCTGCGCCCGCGACTGTCCTTTATCGGTGATGCGCTGGACGAAGCGAGCAAGACCGCTGCGCTCATCTCCACTGCCACCACCACGCATTCCCAGCGCCACCACAGAAACGACGAGCACAAGCGCCGCAGCCGAAGCCAATAGACGCACGCTACCCATGTTCTGCCACGCTTCCCACAGGTGATATCGCCAGCGTCTCCGTCGGGACAGTCGCTGCGCTGCACCTTCAAGCGCTGCAAAGTTCATATCGGCAGCGTCTTTCGGCGGCTGTTCCGCAAGGGAGTGAAATGCCTCCGCCAGAAGTCGCTCTTCCGAATCAAGCTTCGACTCATGCGAAGACCCAAGCAAGCTGCGAAGCGGACGAAGCTCCTCTGCCTCTGCTCGGTCTTTGGGCTGACTAGACATACTCGTTACTCCGTACCTTGCGGGGCTTTTCCGATGCGCCCTGCGCACACCAGTCCGCCAGCTCTTTCTGTAGCTCGCCTCTGGTGCGAGACAGACGTGCCAGCAGCGTTCCGCGTGGCTCACCCGTGATCTCGGCAATCTCGGCCACACTGAAGCCTTCGATTTCGAACAGCATGAGCGCCGTTCGTTTTTCTTCTGGCAGCGTGTGGATAAGCTCCATCAGCTTCTTTTGCAGCTCGCGGTCGCCGTGCTGTTCTTCCGGGCTCTTTGGCAGCGGCCCCTCTTCGCGGGCTGGTGGCGGGCGACGCGCGCTCTTGCGACGCTGGCTGTGGGCCTCATTGATGGCAATCCGCGTGATCCACGTCAAAAGCGACGACCGCCCGTCAAATCGATCGATCTTCTCAAACACAATCAGAAAGGTCGCCTGGACCGCGTCTCGCGCAAGCTGCGGGTCCGCGAAGATGCGGACGAGCAGTCGCTGCACCCGTGGTGCAAAGCGGTCGTAGAGCTGCCGATAGCTCGCTGGCTCTCCGCGGCAAAGTCCGGCGACCAGTTCCCGCTCAGCCCCGGTGCCGAGCGGCAAATAATCGAGTGATTTGTTCATGCGCTGCCTGTGGTCATCTTATCGTGGGACTCCGCACATGGTGCGTTTCCCTGCTGACCAATCATTAGAGCGCGAAGGCGGGCGGTTGATTGCGCGTGCTGCGAAGATTTTTTTACCGTCGACCACCTGGCCGGTGCGGTCCCCGATGGCCATGCGCGGCCAGGATCTTGTCCAGCAGATCCTGCTGGTCGGCGCTGAGGACGGCCTTCATCTGTGACATGGTATCCCGCTTGAGCTGATCGATCTGGACGTGCGCATCGTCGGGTGACAGCGTACCTGCTTCCACCTGCGCATGCAGGTCCGAGACCTTGGCCTGCGTCGCCGTCTGAATCGCCGAGATCTGGCTGACCTGATCGTCGCTCAGCCCGAGCGCTTCCTTGAGCTTCGTCAGATCAAACGGTCCGTGATGATGGTCGCGCATCGCGGCAAACTTCGCCTGCTGCTCCGCGGTGAGCAGCGCCATGATCTGGGTCTTCTGGCTCTCGTGCAGCGTCCCAATCTGGGCTCTTGCCTCCTCTTTCGAGAGAGTTCCCGCCTTCACTTGGGCTCGGATCTCTTCTGCTTTGGCGCGGGTCGCATCAAGGATCGGCTGAATCTGGGCAACCTGATCCGCAGACAGTCCGAGCAGGTCGCCAAGCTCCGCAAGCTCATCGCGATGCGACGGGCCGGCACGGTCCCTGGCTCCTGCGCCATCACAGTCAGCCAGCGCAAGCTGCTCGCCTCCCAGATTGCCACCGGTGATTGCCATCACATCACTGCCAAGTGATCCATCCCCGCAGCCGATTCCCAAACCAAGCAAAAGTGCCGACAGCAGACCGAGCTTAAGAGTAGTCTTCATGGTACGTCTCCTTCGGAGCAGCCTCGTTTTGCGATGCAGCGTCCGTACCGGAATCGGACTCCGCATCGCCATGCGTTTCGTTCCATCGATGGCTGTCTAAGAGAGTCAGGAGCGCCGCAGTTGATTGCAAAAAAAGAAGACAGAATGCGAAAGGGAGTGGAAGGAAGAATCAAGGAGTCAGCGCGAAGCAGTAGAAGCCGCCATAGCCGCCGCCCGAGCCGACGGTGTTGGAGCTTGGCATCGGGCCCCCCATTTCGATGAGGTTGACCCCAGGAGCGCAGCCCGACTCTGTCAGAGAGTTCATCCAGTTGATGCCGCTGCCGACTCGCGGCCAGGAGTGACCGACTCGCGGCATTCCTTCCACGGCTTTGTTGCCCGCGTTTGCCGTCCAGTCGAGACACGTTGCATTCGCAGCGTACAGATTCCCTTGGGTGTTTGTGCCCGTCAGCATGTCGTGGTTGTCCACCTGCGGCTGCGTCAGGTCTGGCTGGTGATTGGGAACGCCATCTTCATTGGGAAAGTCGTTGATGATCGCCGGATCAGCACCCTTTGGGCGATCACTTACCAGATCTGCTTTGGTCATCGCCAGAAGTCTTCCCAAGCGGTCGTACCAGGGACCCATTCCGACGCGATCGATCGCATTCACTTGGACGCCGTTTTCATCGGACTTGGCGCTTAGGAATGCCCGCCAGGTCTTCTTTCCTGCCCCTGGCATGCTCCTCTCCGCAATCGTCGCGCAGATCTTGTCGGCTCCCCGCAGACCCGCACCAGGGCCCGTTTCTCCGAAGCGAAGATCACCACCGAAGCCGAGCGGATTCTTCGATAGATCTTGAAGCGCCTTGAGACTGGTCACAAAGAAGCTGAACTTCGCATTAGACACGGCCATGTCGGGTGGGACCATCGCCAGATCCTCAGTCGGCGTTCCTCCGTCTGGAGCTTCACTCGATGTGCCCGTCGCAGTGCAGCCCGCGGCGGTCAGCAGAGAAACAAAACACAGCGCTGTAAATCTGAATGTAGGGCGCATGGACAGACTCCTATTTGCAGGTGAGATCCGATTGGCAGGTCATTCCGTTTTTGCAGTCCGTACTGCTGTTGCATGATGTGACACCTGGGACCGTGACGGCTTGCTCGATCGCGGACTGGATCACCAGATCGACGCGACCCGGGGCAATCACTGCCGAACCCACTGGCGCTTTGCGGGTGACCAAGATGGTTGGGAAGCCCGCAGTTCCCAGGTTGATAAGCTCTGTCACCAGCGACGCCGCGATGTCGAGTGTCCCGGTGTCATCGGTCGTGCACTCGATCATTCCTTTGGTGCCGCCGTGGTGGCTGATGTCGAGCTTCACAGAGATCTTCGATCCGATGCTCTTCTGCGGTGGCGTCCAGGTCAAACGGACAAGCTGCCCGGTCGCCACTTGCAAGTTCTGGCTGGTGATCTGGAGCGGTGCGATGCCGACCGAGCCAAGGGAAAACGGAGAGTAGACGCCACCGGCTGCGGACAGGGTGATGGCGCCTCCCTCTGCAAATGCGGGGTAGAGCAGGGTGGTTCCGCCTGGCGTCTGGTAGTTTCCCGCGATCGGGTCCATCGAAAACTCGCTGGCTCCCGCCGTGGTTTTCAGTCCGGTTGCCTTCACCGTTCCCACCGACTTGGTGGTCGGGTACGGCTTGCAGGTATTCTGCGCGACACAGACCGCGCTGCCGCCGCAGGGCGTATTGCAGAACGGAACCGATGGCTTTGACAGCACGCAGGCCCCCGAGCGGCTGCTCTCTGTCCAGATGAGCTGGGAAGGAGTCGGCCCATCGGCGACCTTGCCGATCACGGCGGTGTAGCCAGCGGCTCCGGTTGCGGCATCAGGGGCAATCAGGCTGACCTGGAAGGTTCCGATCAGGATGTTCGGATCGCCCATCGACGTATCCATGGGAGTGGTCGTTCCCGACTCACATCCGGTGTAGCAGAGGAGCGAACACAGCATGGAGCAGACAGCGCTTGCGCGCACTTGTGAAGACATGACGAGCCCCCTTGTTCCTAGTTGCCGCGGCCCGGATTCGATCGGGCTTGCTTGATGAAAAGCGTGGCGGTCTCGGCGCTGTCGCCATCGAACTTGAACTCGACGTCCATCGCATACCAGCCGTTGTTCCCGGCTGCGGGTCCATACGCGGACGAAAACCGCTGATGGATCGCGTCCAGCGCCTGTCCTAGCTGATACGTCTGCGAGCGGGTGAGCACCGTGGTCCCGGGCAGCACGATGTTCGAGTGAGCGATGTAGGAAATCGGCTGTCCCGGCTGATCAAACTGGTAGATGAACTGATCGCTGGTCACACCCGCGGGTGGGTGAACCACCTCGGCATCACCGCCCGCTTGCACGTTGATGTAAAAGCCCGGCTGAAGCCCGCTGGGATCGTACGGGTTCGCGGTCAGCGCGACACCGTTGGCCTCCTCGGTTGGGAAGTTCCCATGCACCAAGAGCGCCATCACGACCGACTTGTGATCGATGCTGTAGTAGGTCCGCTCCTCAAATGTGCGGAACAAAAAGGCGCTCGCCCAAGTCGTACGGATCGCGTCGAGTACGTCGGTCCAGTTGTTGGCTTTGCCGGTATGGGATTCGTAGCAGCCTGCGCAAGGGAATCCGTCCAGATCCTCGCTGTTGGTGCTGCTGCGGAAGCGCATGTCGAGCCCTGGATACTCTGCGGCCAGCTTGGCTTTTAGGGCATCCTGAAACGTCTGCTCAATCGGAGCCGCTGCGATCGCAGCGCGGAACTCTGCCAGCTTGGTGTCGCGTACCGCTGGACTGTTCTGAAAGTCCGCGCTTGCCATCAGCGTATCAAGCTGCGCAAACAGTCCGTTCTGCGTCATGAATCGCTGGTAGTACACCACCGGAATCGCGAACGCTTTCTTGATCGGCAGGCCCTTGGTCTTGGTCAAAATCGAGTAGTGCGCTGCCTTGCCTCCGAAAGCGAGCACCGCCGCTTTGAGCGCATCCCGCAGCGTTCCGGTTCCTTCCTGCGTCACTTGTTCCACGTCGCGGAAGTCCGTCACCGATAGATTGGCAGCAGGCAGAACCACCGGCGTGGGCTTGTGGGCATTCCACCACGCATCGGCATCGGCCTGGCTTACTTCCGTCACCGTCCAGCTGAGCGCCGATACTTCCAGCTTGACCCACTTGTCCTTGAGCAAAAGGAGCTTTTCGTTCTTGGTTGCGCCACGCAGACCCATGTTCGGATTGTGGCGATTTTGGGACAGCACATTGACGTGTGACAGCGGAGTCTGGAACTCCTCTGTGATGATTCCCTGCACCACCGAGATGTCATTGGGAACATGATCGAGCAGGACGATCTCGCGGTATCCGAGGTACGTCTTGGCCAGATCCGCAGCGCTGACAAAGTGGAGCTTTCCCACTGCCGTTCCCAAGTTGAGCGGCTGGTAGTCGATTCCCGCGTAGAGTTGGTCCGTCGTGATGACGGGAACGCTGGTGGGAAGCCTAGCGGCCTCCACGGCGACGCTGTCCGAAGTTGGGTGAAAGTACAGCTTGGGACCAAAGTACGTTGACTTGCGGACCTTCTGATACAGCTTCGTGATCATGTCGGCGCTGGCTGTGTCATAGCCTGCCATCTCCAGCACCCACGCCTGCGGCCCGGAATAGTAGGTCACCGCGCCCAGCAGAAACCGTCGATCGGGCGCGAAGTACTGCGTGCTGTTGAACTCCGAAAGAGAAGTCACGAGCGGATGCCCGTTGCCCGAAAGATGCGTCGAAGCAAACTCGTAGTGAATCTTGAACTTCTTGCTGTTCTGCAGATACAGCGCGTCCGCATCGGACTGGTCGAGCACGACCTTTACCGACTGTGCGCCGGGCAGACTGGTATCCAGCGGATCGGACGCCAGCGCTTGAAAGTCGGCTTGGCAGGTGATCGTGG
>CAYTGC010000122.1:0-14487 GCA_964437195.1 uncultured Myxococcales bacterium
GATTGTCCTTGTCGAGCGCCTGCTGGTTCGCGAACAGCTTGTCGTGCATCTCCCAAAACTTGCCCTGCTCATGCGCGGCCAGCGAGGCCTCGGCGGCAATGTGGGCGTTGTTATGGAACGGCAGCGGCAGCTGCTTAAACGCGATACGGACGTCGTTGCCAAAGTTCTTGCGAATCTGGCTCAGCGTGCCTTCGACCCGCGAGCAGAACGGACACTGGAAGTCCGAGTACTCGATGATCGTGACCTTGGCATTGGCCGGACCGACGACCGGGCCGTTTCCGACGGGAACCTTGAACACGACGTTCGGGTCGGGAAGGCGGAACTCCGGTTTCTGCTGCTGCTGCTGTCCGGGCTTTTCCGCCGAGGCCTGATCCTTGCCGTTCTGAATCACTGCGGCGTAGAGCTGATCAGGCTTGACGCCCGACTTGAGCAGCTTGCTCGCAGTGGCCAGCTCTTCATCGACAATCTTGGCGAAGTTGTCATACGGCTGCGCACCCGACAGAATGCGTCCGTTGATGAAGAAGGCCGGAGTTCCACGCGCACCGAACTTCGACGACTCGGCCTGGTCACGCTGAATCTGCTCGTCGTACTTCGACTTGTTGGCAGCCAGGTCGGCCTTGAACCGCTCGACGCTTGCGCCCACTTCCTGCGCAAACTGCTCGAAGTGTTGGTCGTCGAGCTTGTCTTGGTTCTGGAACAGCTTGCCGTGGAAGGCCCAGAACTTGTCGTCGCCCTGCTCACGCACTGCCATCGCCGCCCGCGCTGCCGGCGCCGCGTTCGGGTGGAACGGCAGCGGGTTGTGCTTAAACGCCACCCGCAGGTCTTTGCCATAGCTGCGCTTGAGCTTTTCCAGCGTCGGCTCGACCCGCGAGCAGAACGGACACTGATAGTCCGAAAACTCGACGATGGTGACCTTCGCCGTCGGTGCCCCCGTTACCGGAGCATTGCCGACCTGAATCTTGAAGCGCTCTACCGATGAATCAGGGGCCGCGACCACCGCAGCGGGTCGGCCTCCGTCATCCTTGTCGAGATGCACTCGCTGCCCGACGAGGAATCCGACAATCAGAGCACCCAGTGTGCCCAAGATAACGCCTGTCTTATTCATTCCTAAACCTCTCTCAGGGGAATCGTCGTGATGCATGGCTTTATGCTTTGTGCTTTTAGAAAGGAACGGCTGCTGGACTTTATTCCTGGGACCGTGCTGGTCGCCCAGCTTACAGGGAATTGTGGATTTTTAGGGTGTACGGCAGTGCGAGCAAGCAAAAGCTGCCTCGGGTCAGGATACAAGCCCAAGAGCGATTTGCAAGCATTCCGCAGATTTGGACGCACGCCCCGAAACCAGTCGGTCCCCATCCCACCCACCCCACTTCACACCGAAGTTCATCCAGCTTGGCCCGGCTGACCCAACCTCTCGATCCAGCGATTGGTCCGGCACGTAAAGACTTGCGATTGCCGATTGCGGTATCCTGTAACGATGTTTGTGTCGAAGCTTGCTCGCTCGCTGCGCCCGGTCTTTGTGCCGGTGCTCTTGTCTGCGCTGCTTTGCAGCGTGCCTGGCTGTAACCGCGAACAGGGTCGCGACGAGCCGCAGGTGATTTCGGATGCCCAGGCGAAGGCAGGGCCGTCGTCCGGGCAGCCCATCCCAGGAAGGACGAACATGCCCAAGTCGAAAGACTGGAAGAAGGTCGACAAGCTCGCCGAAGAGCAAAAGTACGAAGAGGCCATCACGGTCGTCGCGTCGATTCGCCAGGCCGCCAAACAAAGTGGAAATGGCGAGGAATGGACCGAGACGCTCATCAAAGAAGTCCAGTTTCAAGTCGGACTGCATGGCTACGAAACCGCAGTTCGCTTCCTGAAGACCGAGGAGTGGCCCAAGGACTCTCTGTCGCAGGCAGCGCTGGAGCTGTACTACGCGCACTCGCTGATGACGTACTTGTCGGCCTACTCGTGGGAGATTGGCCGCCGCGAAAAGGTCGAGAGCAAGGAAGCGGTTGACCTCAAGGCGTGGACCAAAGAGCAGATCTTCCTCGAAGCGGCGCGGTCCTACGGCAAGCTGTGGCAGAGGCGAGCCGAGCTCGGCAGCTTCCCGGTCAAGGCGCTCGACCCGTATGTGTCGCCGAACAACTACCCGGCGCACATCCGCGGCACGCTGCGCGATGCGGTGTCGTATCTTATCGTCGAACACCTTGCCAACACCGAAGGCTGGACGCCCGAGCAGTCAAACGAAGTGTTCCGGCTGCCACTGGCGCAGCTGCTGACCGGTCAAGCGACCGCGGACACAAGCGGCAAGCTGGATGATGGAAATGAACACCCGGTAAGCAAGCTGGTGCGGGTGCTGTCCGATTTGGAAGCGTGGCACGCGAGTCAGGGTCACGTTGACGCCGTGCTCGAAGCGAGGCTCACCCGGGTCGAGCGACTGCACAGCTCCTTTACCGAAAAAGCCGACCGGGCCGCGATGGTGGACTACCTGGAAAAGCAGCTCCTGCCGCTCCATCACGGTCGCGAGTGGTGGACCCGAGGCCAGGCGCTGCTGGCACGGTTTGTTCGCGAGACCGGCGAGCTGGTCCGAGCCAAAGGTCTGGCCGAACAGGGAGCCCAGGCGGCCCCAAACTCCTACGGCGGTCTTCTGTGCCGGTCCATCGTCCAATCGATTGTCGCGCCCGACTATCAGCTATCGAGCATGCTCGTCGATGGCGCCAAGAAGCGGTCCATCCAGGTCACCCACAAGAACGTCCAGAAGCTGTACTTCCGCGCCTACGAGCAGGACCTGCGCGACCGGATTGAGTCGTCCAAGGACTACAACCTCCTGTGGGGCTATCAGGAGATGCGCAAGATCGTCGGCAAGCGTCCGACGCACGAGTGGACGGTCGAGCTGCCTGCAACGCCTGATTATCAGACCCACACATCGTATGTGACGCCGCCTTTGCCCGCGCCGGGAACGTATGTGGTGATGGCGTCGTTTTTGCCGGACTTTCGCGAGGAAAAAAACCGTGTTCAGGCGATGAACTTGATCCTCAGCGACTTGGTGGTGCAGACCCGCACGCGCGGCACGTCGGTCGATATCACCGTCGTTTCGGGTGAGTCCGGCAAGCCCGTGCCCGGAGCCCAGGTCTTTGCATATCGGCAAAACTGGAACGAAAAACACAAGGTCATCACCGAAGACAAGACGGACAAGACTGGCCTTGTAAAGCTGTCCGGCCTCGGCTCAAACGGCGTCTTTGTGTATGTCGAAAATGGCCAGGACCGGTCGGTCGATCCGAATACCTTTTATCTCGGCAACGAATACGAGCCGCCGTATCAAAAGGCCGCCCTGGTCTACACCGACCGCAGCATCTATCGCCCGATGCAGAAGCTGTTCTTTAAGGTGGTCGCCTACGAAGGCCAGCCGCGCGACGGCAAGTTCAAAGTGGCGAAAAACAGCTCGCTGCAAGTCCGGCTGCTGGATCCCAACAGCCAGCAGGTCGCAACCGCGCAGGTCCATACCAATGAGTTTGGGACAGCGGCAGGCGAGTTCACGATTCCGACCGGACGACTGCTCGGAAACTGGCGCGTCGAGACCACCGGGCACCAAGGCTCGGCGCACATCAAAGTCGAGGAGTACAAGCGCCCAACCTTCGAGGTCAGCATCAAAGACCCCACCACGCCGCTGCGGCTCAACAAAGTGGCCAAGCTGCAAGGCGAAGCCAAGTACTACTTTGGCCTGCCGGTAACGAGCGGCAAGGTCAAGTGGCGGATCAAGCGGCAGACGTTTTATCCGTGGTGGTGGGGCTATTTCGGCTTTGGCGGTGGCGACGGGGGTGGAAACGAACAGACCGTGGCGACCGGCGTTTCCGAGCTGCAAACTGATGGCAACTTCGACATCACGTTCACCCCTGAAGCTGACGAGCGACAGGGCAAATACCTGACCTACAGCTATGCGCTGGCTGCGGACCTGACCGATGAAGGCGGCGAGACGAGGTCGGCCAAGCGGAGCTTCCGACTCGGCTTTGTGGCTGTCGAAGCGAACATCTCGACCGAAGTGGGCTTCATCGCCAAAGGCAGCCAAGAAAAGCTGACGATTCGCCGCCAGAGCCTCGACGGAACGCCACGCCCAGGCGAAGGAAGCTACCAGCTTGTGGCGCTGCGCAGCCCGGAAAAGACACTGACGCCCGCCGAGCAGCCTCGACCAGAAAAGCCCAAAGACGGAGGCGAAGCGCCCGGCATCACCACCCCCGGAGACAAGCAGTTTCCGCGCTGGGATCGCAGCCGTCAGTCGGAATCGATCTTGGCGAGCTTTGCCGATGGTGAAGTCAAGGCGCAGGGCAAGCTGACCCATGGCGCCGATGGAACCGCGCAAGTGGCCGTGCCTGACCTTGCGCCCGGTGCGTACCGCATTCGCTACAAAACCCAAGACGAGTTCGGAGCCACTGCCGAGGCCTGGAAGGAATTCGTGGTCGCCGATGGCAAGGCCCGCATCTCATTGCCACTCATTGCCGTGGTCGAAAAAACCCAGGTCCACGTCGGGGAAAAGGCCCGCGTGTTTGTGTCGTCGGGTCTGTCTGATCAGACCGTGTTTCTGGAGCTATTTCGTGACGGCAAGCTACGTGAACGTCGCCTGCTGGGAGCAGCCGAGCAAGGCGTCATCGAACTGCCAATTGGGGAAGAAGATCGCGGCGGAATCGGCGTGCAAGTGTGGGCAGTCCGCGACCACCAATACATGGCGCGCAGCTTCACCGTGCTGGTCCCATGGGACAATAAGGATCTGAAGCTCGCCTTTGCAACGCTGCGCGACAAGCTGCGCCCCGGACAGAAGGAAACCTGGCGGGTCAGTGTGCAGGGTCCAAACGGAAGCGCGCTTGGAACCGGCATGGTCGAGCTTCTGTCCTACATGTACGACCGCAGCCTGGATGTCTTCGCACCGCACTCGCCACCATCGGTGAGTTCGCTGTATCCGAGCCGATCGGGAATTTCCTACGGACGGGTCAACCTCGACAGCCAGCATCCCCAGTGGGTGTATTCCAACAGCATCTGGGACGGCGTGTCGGTGCCGTCGCTCCAAAGTGACTCGCTGGTCTTCCCGGATAGCTATGGGATCGGCGGACCTGGCGTGCGGAGGCAGCGCGGCTTTGGCGGCATGCGCATGATGGCGGCCCCAGGCGGAATGCCACCACCCGCACCGAAAGCAGCAGCGCCCGTGGCCAGCCGACGCGCCGAAGCGCCCGCTGCCGAGCCCATGGAGAAGGAAGAAGGAAAACCGGACTCTGGCAAAGACGCGCCCGCAGAAAAGAAGTCAGCACCGCAGAAGGAAACCGGAGCCGCGACCGCAGAGGCCGGAACCACGCTTCGATCGAACTTTGCAGAGACGGCATTCTTTTCGCCGCAGCTTCTGACCGAAGCAGATGGCAGCGCTGCGATTGAGTTCACAGTCCCCGATTCCGTCACGTCCTGGAATGTGTGGGTCCACGCCCTGACTCGCGATCTTTCGGGAGCCAGCCTGCGCAAGGAAGTCCGCACGGTCAAAGAGCTGATGGTGCGTCCGTACCTGCCGCGGTTCTTCCGTGAGGCCGACAGCGCCGAGCTGAAGGTCATGGTCCAAAATGCCGGCGACAAGCCCATGAAGGGCAAGCTGACCCTCGAGATCTTCGATCCCGAAACCCAGCAGAGCCTTCTGCCGCTGTTCCAGATTCGCAACCCCAGTCAGCCATTTGCCGTCGAAGCCGGCAAGGGAGTCAGTCTGACCTTCCCAATGACCGCGCCACCGCGAGTGGCCACCGTGGCGTTCAAAGTCATGGCGCAGGCGGGTGACTTTGCCGACGGAGAGCTGCGTCCTCTGCCGATTCTACCAAGCCGCATGCACCTGGTTCAGTCTCGCTTTGTCACCTTGCGCGACAAAGACAGCCGGACCATGACGTTCGACGATCTGCGGCGCAACGACGATCCCACGCTCTTAAGCGAACAGCTGGTGGTGACGCTGGATACGCAGCTCTTTTACACCGTGCTAAAGGCCCTGCCCTATCTGGTCAGCTATCCGTATGAGTGCGTGGAACAGACACTGAACCGATTCCTTTCCACCGGAATTGTGTCGTCGGTGTATCGCGACTTCCCCCAGATTGCCAAAGCGGCAGAGGAGTTTAGCAAGCGCACGACGCAGCTCGATTCCTGGGATCAGAATGATCCGAACCGGAAGATGACGCTGGAGGAATCGCCCTGGCTGGAGCTGTCGCGCGGTGGAAGAGATCCCGGACATGACCTTGTAAACACGCTCAATCCACAGATTGCGCAGGCGCAGAGGGACTCGGCACTCAACAAGCTCCGCAAGGCGCAGACGTCGTCGGGAGGATTCCCGTGGTTCCCAGGTGGCCCACCGAGTCCGTACATGACGCTGTACCTGATGGGTGGTTTTGCGCGCGCGACCGAGTTCAAGGTCGATGTTCCCAAAGACATGGTGCAAAAGGCCTGGCGCTATCTGGCCGAGCACTACCGCGCGGATTACGTCAAGCTGATGAAGAAGAAGGAGTGCTGCTGGGAATTCCTGACACTCCTAAACTACACAGCGTCGGCCTACCCGGACTCCTCCTGGACCGCCGATGCGCTGTCGATGGACGAACGGAAAGAGATTCTGGACTACACGTTTGGCCACTGGAAGCAGCACTCGCCGTACATCAAAGGACTGCTGGCGCTCACGCTCAAGCGAATGGGTCGCGAAAAGGACGCGAAGCTGGTCTGGGAATCGGTGATGGACTCCGCGAAAACGGAAAAGGATCAGGGGACATTCTGGGCCAAGGAAGACCGCTCGTGGCTCTGGTACAACGACACGATCGAATCGCATGCCTTCGCGCTCCGGGTTCTGATGGAACTGGATCCACAGAATCCGAAAAAAGACGGTCTGGTGCTGTGGCTCCTACTCAACAAGAAGCTGAGCCAGTGGAAGTCGACGCGCGCAACGGCAGAGGTGATCTACTCGCTGGTTCACTACCTGCGGGCGGAAAAGGCGCTGGGGGTGCGCGAAGAGGCGACAGTGTCGATCGGCCCGATGGTGCAGTCGTTTGCGTTTACACCGGATAAGTATGTCGGCAAAACGCAGATCATCATTCCCGGGGCGCAAGTCGAGCCGCAGAAGCATCACACAGTCAAAGTAGAAAAAGCCACCAAGGGCTATATGTTTGCTTCGGCGACTTGGCATTTCTCGACAGAAAAACTGCCAACCGAAGGCAGTGGCGACTTCTTTGCGGTCGATCGGAAGTACTTCCTGCGCAAAAACAATGGCAAGGAGTGGACGCTAACCCCGCTTGCAGAAGGAACGCTGCTTCAGCCGGGTGACGAGGTCGAAGTGCAGCTCTCCCTTCGTACCAAGCACGCAGCAGAGTATGTCCATCTGCGCGATCCACGCGCAGCAGGACTTGAGCCAGACACGACCGTATCGCGCTACAAATGGGACTTGGGCATCGGCTGGTATGAAGAGGTTCGGGACTCTGGAACCAACTTCTTCTTTGAGTATCTTCCGGTTGGTCAGTACACCTTCAAGTACCGGCTGCGCGCCAACCTTGCAGGCCACTTCCGCGTCGGACCCGCGATCATTCAGTCGCTCTACGCACCAGAGTTTACGGCGTACTCTGCGGGACACATCATCCACGTCGGTCCGTCGCAGAACGCAAAGTCACCGTAACAACTGGCGGCAGCACACGGGCCTTGGGGGGGCAAGGGATGGAGCAGGAGCAGCACCTACAAAATTCGTTTAGAGATGAGGAGCTGTTTCGACGCCACCTCAACCTGACGAGTCTGTGTTCGATCGGTTTCGCGGTGGTCTACGGGCTGACCGCACTTCTTTTGCGTAGCCTGCTGGTCGCAAAGATGTTTCTGTGCAGCCTTCCGATCGTAGCCAGCCTGCTCGTGTCCCGTCGTCTCCTTTGCGTCAAAAGGTTTGAACTGGCAGTAGTCCTCACAGGCTCTGGACTCCTGTTTGGCTGTGTGCTGACCGCACTGATAGTTCAGATCAACATCACGGTCATCAGTCTGACCCAGCTTATCGGCGTTCTGATGGTTGTTCCGCACCTACAAGGCCGTCGACTCATCAGCTTCATGGCCGCCACCGTGATCACCTACTCGGCCATTGCGGCCTTTCTTGTTCTTGTTCGCTCCAATACGATTCTCATCACAGACAGCGAACGGCTGATCGATGTGATCGGCCAGACCGTCGTGTTGAGCGTGGCGATGTTCCTGCTCTATCAGTTTTCGTCGCGACTGAAAGAGACCGTGATGCGGACGGTGCTGGCCAAGGCTGCACTCGATGCATCGTTCAGAGAGCGGCTGGAAGCGAGCGAAAAAGTAGCCCGTCTGGAACGAGAGAAGGACTCTGCAAACGCCGCTTCTCGCGCCAAAAACGAATTTGTCGCCAACATGAGCCACGAGTTTTCCCGCTTACAAAAAAATGCAATAATGATGTTGCCTTCTGACGGTGTAGGTTGTCGACTACATGACGGCTTCTAGCGTCTTCGGCGGGAACTTTAAGCGATCGGTGGGCGCACAGGAGGCCCTCATGGGAGAGCTGATTCGCAAGCGGAACGCGAAGGGCAACTTCATCGGTTGGTACGTGCGCTATTACGAAAACGGGGCGCGCAAGACGCGGGCGACCAAGGCCACGACGGCGGCGGAAGCCAAGCGGATGCTCGCAGAGATTGAAGCGCGAATCGGACGCGGCAAGCTCGGCATCAGCGAGCCCGCGCCGTCGAAGAATGTATCCGCGACGGAGATTCTGCATCGCTACTTGGTCGAATACGAGCCGTCGACGCGCAATCGTGAGCGCTGGCAGCAGCGAGAGCGCTACGAGCTGTCCGCCGTGCTGCCGCTTCTGGGCAAAGGACAAGTGGGCGCCGAGCAAGCCAAGCAGATCGTGCGCAAGCTGTCGTCGACGCACAAGCCGCGCAGTGTGGCCAAGAAAATCTCGACGCTGAAGACCGCGTTTGGCTGGGCAATCCGGCAAGGACTGGCGACGCAGAATCCGTTTGCCGGTGTGAAAGCGCCGCGCATCGAGGAAACCGTCGAGTACCTCTCAACCGACGAGGTCAAGAGCCTGCTCCGGGCTGCCGACGAGCGACACGACAAGCGCGGCGCGATGCTGCCCGTCGCCATCCGACTCGGCGTCTATGCCGGACTCCGCTGCGGCGAGATTTTCGCGCTGCGCTGGCGCGACATCGACTTCGATCGCGGCGTCCTCACCGTGCGACAGAGCTACCTCGGAGCCCCGACGAAGTCCGGCAAGCCGCGCACCGTTCCGCTCGCCGAAGACCTCGCCACCGCCCTGCGCACCTGGCGCAAAGACTGCCCGCCGACCGATGCGGGCGTGGTCTGCCCCATCGTTGGTGTCGATGGCCGCTGGCTCGCTGCCAAGCGCAGACCCAGCCTCAACACAACATACCGCTACGCCGGACTCCCGCTTCCCAGCGCGCCGTGGCACGTCCTGCGCCACACCTTCGCCAGCCACTACCTGATGAAAGGCGGCAGCCTCATCGCCCTTCAGACGATGCTCGGTCACAGCTCGCTCAAAGTGACGGCGATCTACAGCCACCTATCAACCGACCACCTGCGCAGCGAAATCCATCGGCTGAAGTTCTGACCTGCCAGTCCGCGCGCTGCTGCATTCCGTAACGGATCAGAGCCCGCCTCCTTCGCAAAGACAGCCGCCGCGCGGAATGGGAACCTATCCGCCGCGAGCCGAGTCTGACCATTCCGCGTATACCACCATGTGTGCCTGGTCCGCCGAAGCACGGAAGATAACTTCTCTATCTTGATCGCGAAAAATCAAGCACATCGAATGAAGGATCAACTGCCCGACAAGATGAACTGTTTAGCGTTCCGCTCTATGCACAATCGCGCGCAAGAAACTTGGCTGAATCCACTGCGGCCATGAAAACGGCGTCCGATGCTACTGGTTGGCCGGACGTTCAGCGGCACGGTGTCGGCATCTTTCACAGGGCCGCTGACAGGGGCCCCGCGTCGAATAACGCAGCCTTCGGAGTTCGGTGCATAACTCCGTGCTGAGTATCTGCATCAAAAAGTGGAATGAACGGAAATCAATCGAGGAAAGGAGTGCGCCGACCCAAGGACTACTTTTTGGAGAGCGCGCGCAACTGCTCGACATCGATTCCGTAGTAGTCAAGGTATCGGCGAAGCTGCGTACGATGGAGTCCGAGCTGGCGAGCGACCGCAGACAGATTCTGATTCGCCTCCAGAATCGCGGCAATGAGCTGCGCCCTGGATGGCCTCTCTCCGTCTGCCTTTTCGATTCCTTCCGGTGGTCGGTCGCTGCCTTTAGGCGTCATCCTATCCGGGGCTGGGTTCGCCAAGGTCGGCTCTGTACGAATCACCAAACCGGCTTCCTTCGCCAAGTGTTCAGCGCGTACCTTGGGCTGGTCTTCGGCGATCGCTTCTTGCATCGCGGTGCGAACTTCCACCAGCAGCTCGCGAACATTGCCAGGCCATGGACGAAGGACACAGGCCTCGACAAAGGCCACATGCGCGGACAGATTCTGCCGATTTTTCTGTAGCTCCTGCAAAACGAGCCATGGGATTTCTTCGGGACGATCACGAAGGGCAGGAATCTGCTCACTGGGCCGCCCGATTCGATAATACAGGTCCTCCCGGAGTCGTCCTGCTGCTACCTCGGAATAGAGCGAGCGATGCGATGCAGACACCACGCGAAGGTTCACGCGCTGCGGTTTTACGGCTCCCACAGCGAGCACTTCGTGCGTTTCAAGAACTCGCAACAGCTTCGCTTGAACGGCGGCGGATAGCTCCGCTATTTCGTCGAGAAATAGCGTTCCATTGTGCGCAGACTGAACGTATCCATCCGAGTCTGTTGCCGCCCCTGAAAAAGCGCCACGCTTGGCCCCAAACAGCAGTCGTTCAGCAATTCCTTCTGGAATGGTGGCGCAGTTGACCGCTACAAACGGACCCGAACCGGACTCACCTTCCGCGTGAAAGACACGGGCCGCGTTTTCCTTTCCGGTGCCACTCTCTCCCGTGATGTTCAGGGTCCCGCTGGCTTTGGCATGGCGCGCAATCCTCGCGTACGTTTTCGACAGTCGGGGGCCGATGACAAAGCCATCGCGGACCATAGGGGGGCCAAGCTCTGCGATGCGAACGTCATGACAAGGAAGAAGCAGTGTGTCCCCAATCCGAATACATCGCTCAACGGTCCGTGGCGTGTGTGGCAGTGCCGACTGGCCATCAATCAGTGTTCCGTTGAGACTTCCTAGGTCTGTGGCAGAAAAAGCACCGTTGCAGAAGGAAACGCGCACATGTCGTCGCGAGATGCGACCATCTCCTACCTGTACACCTAGGTTGTCCCTGCCTAGTTCCAAGTCTCCGGTGGGCTGTGGGAGCGGTAGCACGAGCCAACAGGGGCGGCCCCCGCCGAACACTGCGATGAGAGCCGGACCGACGGACGAAGACTGCTCGCCATCGTCTCGGCCAAATGCCCCAGTGCCACGCTGCGTGATGAGCTTTTCATCCATCCAGAGCCACCATTGTATCAACGAATGCGGTGGCCTGGTTCTCTGGATCGCCACAACATCCGATTCTGTCCGCCGATTGCCCCAATCAGTGGTGGCAGTGTGCCAAACCGCAGGGCCCCCGAAGTATGAGAAAGGACAGCGAATCGGTGTGCCAGCCGCGTGTCCGATGGGTGTCAGCACCGGACCCTCTGCGGCAAGACGCAGCTCGAACTCGGTCACACCGACACGTGGGGGGAAAGCACCGACCGACTCAGGAATGAACCGCGTGATGCGCTTCATGGCACGACGGGGATATGCGAAACCGTCGGTCAGCGCTGATGCACCAGCGCTGCGGGCTCATCTTCGACATCAAGGCGCTCGGTCCCGATGAACGACCTCCCGGCCAAAACGGGTGGCATGTTTCTGGCAATGTCTCGGTCACACACGGGACTTTTTGGTCCACGCAAACAAGGGGGAATCTTTGATGCTGTCGTCACGCCGGTATCCGATGACTTGGTGTGCTTTGTTTTTGGGTCTCGCCAGCACCGCCTGGACGGCCAAAGCGCACGCCCAGGTGCTAAATGGCCAGATTCAAGGAATCGTCCGGTCTCACGAAACGGGCAAGGGTCTGGCTGGTGTGACCGTCGTGGTGCAAAGTCCAGCGCTACCGGACTCCCAAGCAGAGATCACCGATGCTGCGGGACGGTATTCCATCTCTGCACTGCCACCTGGCGACGACTATGTGGTGTCGTTTTACTTTGGTGCATCCGACCAGCCGATGGTAGTCAGACGTGGCATACGCCTGTCTGCAGCCAAGACACTCGCAGTGGATGCCAAGATCGTAACGGCTGCGCAGACACAGGTCTACCAGGTGATCCGCGAGTCGGCTCCCAACGTTGATGTTGCCAACGCGAACACCGGTATCGAAATAAACCAGGAAATGCTGCGTCAGGTTCCACTGCGTGGTCGCAGCTTCCAAGGTGCGCTGTTCTTGGCCCCCGGTGCGTCCGATGCGGCGGCACGGAACTTCAATACCATCGAGGGCAGCTTTGCATCCCCTGGCGGTGATGTTGGTGTGTCGATATCAGGCTCGACGGGAGCGGAAAACTCATATCTCATTGATGGCATCAATACAAGCGACCCTGGGCTCGGTGTGGTCGGCGCGGAAGTTAGTCAATATTTTCTGCGTGAAATCAATGTTCTGACCGGCGGATATCAAGCAGAATATGGCCGAGCAAGCGGCGGTATTGTATCGATTGTTACCAAGAGCGGAAGCAATGAGCTCCACGGTGGCGTCTATGCATCATTGGCTCCCTATCAAGCACCTCCGCAGGGCGTTGCGCGAATTGGTGAAGCCATCATTCGTCGCCCTCGTCCAGACATGGGCACGTGGGATCTTGGTGTCGATTTGGGCGGGGCCATCTTAAAAGATAGAATCTGGTACTATGGTGGACTGGCGGTGACACACGTTGATGTATTGACTGAGAGGCGTGGACGGAGACAGATCTTTGATGGAATGGGAGCCAGGCCACTTGCCAACTACGAGTGCCCCAGTTATTTGGCAGATAGTCGATTCTGCGATGGCGCTGACAAGCTCGCAAAAGAGACAGATGAGCTCGCATATGTAAAGACACAGCAGCAGACTAGAACGGTTTATAATGCAATCGCAAAGCTCCAATTTCACTTGGCAACCGATCAAGATTTGTTCGTTAATTACATCGCCTCGCCGACGCTGCGTGAGACCTACTATGAGTTCGGAACCGGCGATGACAGCTCGCGCTTTAGCGAATCCAACCAGATTCATGATTTGAGCGTACGATATCAGGGCAAGATGCTGGCCAAACGACTTCAAGTCGATCTGGCGTATTCGATGCATTATCAGTCACAGACAGCACGTCCGCGTCTGCCGGATGTTCCATTTACTATGTACACCGCCGATCCCGCAAACCCGTTTTCGCTGGCCGACTTTGAGTCTGTGCCAGAATGCCAGCGGGACGCTTCGACAGGATTCAATCCCTGCCCAGTGACGCGGTATGTCATCGGTCTTGGCGCGTACCGCATTCAGACACTCCAGCGCCATCAAGCCCTTGGTGGCCTAACCTTATTCCTGAACGCTCTCGGAACGCATGCGATCAAAGCCGGTTTGGACTTTGAATACCTTCGTAGCGATCAAACTCTGATCTCAACAGGCCCGCCGGGCCGGCATACTTTTGCCAACTCAACCCCTGACGGAAGCGACATTGCGTGGGTCACCCGTGGCGCCGTCAAAATCAATGGAATGGCCGAGGTTCGAGATCAAAATCAAATTGCTACGGAAGTTCGTAATTATGCTCTGTATTTGCGTGATAGTTGGAACATTGCCAGCACAGGACTTACAATGAACATTGGCGGGCGTTGGGAAGGGATGCAGATGCTTGATGCCATGGGCACGGTCCGCCTAAGTACACTGGAGAATTTCGCACCCCGTGTCGGAGCAGTCTGGGATTTCACGCGCCAAACAACAAAACCGGGTCGTGGCAAGTTGTTTGTCAATTATGGTCGATTTTATGAATCAATTGGAACGGACCTCGGTGATCGCACATTCGGAACCGTTTCCACACTATTCCAAACATCTTCGACCGGCTCTGCGGGATGTCCAAAGATACAGCGACAGCCTGGTGGCCGAGGCATCCCGGTGGCTGGGCCTGGCTGTTCTTTTGATACAGAACTGGTGTTCGGTGGTATCCCAACAGAGTCGATTCCGGGGGCTCGACCAAGCTCGATTGATGAAGTCACGGCGGGTATCAGCTACGACGTCGGGCTCGACATCGTGCTGTCCGCCAGCTACTCCTACCGCGGTCTGAACAACGTCATCGAGGATCTATCTCTCGACAACGGATCGTCATACTTTATCGGGACGCCAGGGCTTGGCGTCGACCCCGCCGTGCTCCAGTCCGCCACGGACGAAGCGAACCGACTCAAACAGATCGCAGAGCAGCCCGGGGCAACGCAAGAAGCGCAGGATGCAGCCGCCAAG
>CAYTGC010000123.1:0-14347 GCA_964437195.1 uncultured Myxococcales bacterium
TTGCCAGATCGATTGCCAGATCGATTGCCAGACCACTTGCCAGGTCGATTGCCAGACCGCTTGCCAGACCGCTTTGGGCCAATCATTTCGGCACCATAGCCGACTTTCCGAGCAAGCCAAACCCCCCTCCGCCGTGTCGTCTGGGGCTGCCGAACCGACGAAGAAAAAAACCGACATGTCCTAGGTTGTGGCAAAACCTGCGCTTGTGTTATGACCATGCCTGCTATGTGCGCGGTCTTGTCCGCCCTCTCAGGTGCAGGACCTACCGCCGCGGCTGGCAAGGCAAACGCATGGACAAGATCGTCATCAAAGGGGCTCGCGAGCACAACCTGAAGAACATCGACGTCGAGCTGCCTCGCGACAAGCTGGTGGTCCTCACTGGCCTGTCGGGTTCCGGCAAGTCGTCGCTGGCTTTCGACACCATCTACGCCGAAGGACAGCGCCGCTACGTCGAATCGCTCTCGACCTATGCGCGCCAGTTCCTCGAACAGATGGGGAAGCCGGATCTCGACTCGATCGACGGGCTGTCCCCAGCGATCTCGATCGAGCAGAAGTCGACCAGCAAAAATCCCCGATCCACCGTCGGGACGATCACCGAAATCTACGACTATCTGCGGCTGCTTTATGCACGAATCGGCACAGTTCACTGCCACGGCTGCAACCTGCCGATCGCCGCGCAGACGGTGCAGCAGATGGTGGACCGCGTGCTCAAGCTCCCGCAGGGCACGCGCTTTTCGGTGCTCGCGCCGATTGTCCGTGGCCGCAAGGGCGAGTGGAAAAAAGAGCTCGATGCGCTGCGACGCCAGGGTTTGCGTCGGGTCAGCGTCGATGGCGAGCTGTTTGATCTATCGGAAGACACGATCAAGATCGACAAGAACAAGGCCCACACCATCGAGGTGTATGTCGATCGCCTCGTCGTCAAAAGCGATGTTCGGCAGCGGCTCACCGAGGCGATTGAGCTGTCGCTGCAGCTCGCCGAAGGGATCGTCAAAGTCTCGCCCGTGATGCTCGGCGATGACGCGCTTCCCGACGGAGTTGGCATCACCGACGAAAACGGCGACATCGTCTTTTCCGAGCGCTTCGCCTGTATCAACTGCGGCGTCAGCTACCCCGAGATCACGCCGAGGCTGTTCAGCTTCAACAACCCATCGGGCGCGTGTCCGGCCTGCGACGGCATCGGCGCCAAGATGTTCTTCGATCCCGAGCTGATCGTTCCGAACACCGATCTGGCGCTGCGCGAAGGCGCGATCGAGCCGTGGGAAAAGCGCAACGGGCCGTTCTTCCAGCAGATCATCGAGGCGCTCGCGCAGCACTACGGCTTCGATATGGCCATTCCGTGGTCCGATCTGCCCCAGAACGTCCGCGACATCGTCCTCTACGGCAGCAAGGGCGACGAGGTCGAGTTCTGGTTCGAAAAGAATGGTCGCCGTCACACCTACAAAAAAGAGTTCGAGGGCGTGATTGCAAACCTCGAGCGGCGGCTGTCCGAATACGAGCGGCGTCGACGCGAAGAGGGCACCGCCCCGGCGGGATCAGACAGCTTTGAAGCGGCGTACGAAGAGTTTTCGCCCTACATGAACAAGTCGCCGTGTGAGGAATGCCAGGGCACGCGGCTGCGCAAAGAAGCCCGCTTCGTACGGGTCGGTAATCTGCCGATTCACGAGCTGACAGCCAAGCCGATTCGCGACGCCCATCGCTTCTTCACCGACCTGAAGCTCAGCCAGCGGCAGGCCGAGATCGCCGAGCGAATTCTCAAAGAAGTGCGCGATCGATTGGGGTTCCTCGTCAACGTCGGTCTCGACTACCTGACGCTGGATCGCACCGCAGCGACACTGTCGGGTGGCGAAGGACAGCGGATTCGTCTTGCGAGTCAGATTGGTAGCTCCCTCGTCGGTGTTCTCTACGTTCTCGATGAGCCATCGATCGGCCTGCACCAGCGAGACAACCAGCGGCTGCTTGAGACGCTGTTCCGTCTGCGCGACATGGGAAACACGGTCATCGTCGTCGAGCATGACGAGGACACCATCCGGGCTGCCGATCACATCATCGACATGGGGCCGAGGGCGGGCGTGCTCGGCGGTCGTGTCGTCGCGGCCGGTCCCGTGGGCGAGATCATGTCCTCGACGGCTTCTCTCACGGGCGCCTATCTGTCGGGCCGAAAGAAAATCGAAGTCCCGCGCAGCCGTCGGCAGTGTCAAAACCGCTATCTCGTGCTCAAAAACGGTCGCGAACACAACCTGCGCGATGTGACGGTGCGATTTCCCGTCGGTGTGTTCACCTGCGTCACCGGCGTCTCGGGATCGGGTAAATCGACGCTGGTCATCGATACGCTGCTCGCAGCGCTGAAACAGAAGCTGAATCACTCGAAGTGTCAGTTGGGCCAGCACGAAGGCATCGAGGGACTGCACCACGTCGATCGTGTGATCGACATCGATCAGCTGCCGATCGGACGCACGCCGCGCTCAAATCCAGCGACGTACACGGGCGTGTTCACCCACATTCGAGATCTGTTTGCAGCGCTGCCCGACAGCAAGTCCCGCGGCTACAAAGCGGGTCGCTACAGCTTCAACGTCAAAGGCGGCCGCTGCGAGTCGTGTCAAGGCGACGGCATCTTGCGCATCGAGATGCACTTTTTGCCCGACGTCTACGTCGTCTGTGAAGAGTGCGGAGGCCGTCGCTACAACCGCGAAACGCTCGAGGTGAAGTACAAAGGCGCCTCGATCGCCGACGTGCTCGACATGACGGTAACCCAGGCGTGCGAGTTCCTCGGCCACATCCCGAAAGTGCGACAAAAGCTTGAGACCCTGCGCGACGTGGGCCTTGGCTACATCGCGCTGGGACAAGCAGCGACGACACTCTCCGGCGGCGAGGCGCAGCGGATCAAGCTCAGCAAAGAGCTGGCGAAAAAAGGCTCGGGGCGGACGGTGTATATCCTCGATGAACCGACGACGGGCCTTCACTTCGAAGACATCAAACAGCTTCTGGAAGTCCTCAATCGACTGGTCGACGCCGGCAACACCGTGATCGTGATCGAGCACAACCTCGACGTGATCAAGACGGCGGACTACGTCGTCGACATGGGACCCGAAGGCGGAGAAGGAGGTGGCAGCGTCGTGGCCTGCGGCACTCCCGAGGACATCGCACGCGTCCCCAGCTCCTACACCGGACAGTACCTCAAGAAGGTTCTGGCGCTTAGCTAGGCGACGGTCCATGAAGATTCTGTCGGTCACTCGGCTCGCCATTCCCGACGTCAAAGTGCTTCGCTTCGCCCGCTTTTGTGACGAGCGCGGCTACTTCAGCGAGCACTTTCGGGTCAGCGACGTCGCCGACCACCCTGAGCTTGCACACTTTGCCAGTCAGCCGGTGGTGCAGTGCAACGAAGCGTATTCTCGACGAGGAACGCTGCGGGGTCTGCACTTTCAGTGGCAGCCCAAGATGGGCAAACTTGTCCGGCCCCTCGTCGGTCGGCTCGTCGATTTTGCGCTCGATCTACGGCGGCACTCGTCGACATTTGGAAAAATCATCGGCTACGATCTGCCCGCTGTCCGCGATCGCGACTTCGCCGAGTGGATTTGGGTTCCGCCTGGCTTTGCCCACGGCACGCTGCTCCCCGAAGAAACCGTCATCGAGTACTTCTGCACGGCGACCTGGAATCCCTCGGCGGAAGCGGGGATTTCACCACTGGCAACGGATCTCGACTGGTCGCTCTGCGACGACAACCTGCGGTCGCTTTACGCAGATGCGTTGGCGGAAGGCCCGCTGCTGAGTGAAAAAGATCGTAATGCTCCGTCGCTGACCGAGTGGAAGCAGGATCCGCGAGCCGGTCTTCTCACCGACTAACCGAAGCAAGATCTGTCACTGGGCATCGACGCCCGCATCGACCAACGGGGGCAGAAGATCGGGCGGTGGGGGCGGCGCGCCAGAGGGCAAGACCTGAAGCGCTCCGGCTGCGACACCGAGCAGCGACCGCAGGGCGGCCCCAGTCAAAAATCCACTCACTTGCAGCTCATTGCCCTTCGGTTCGAGCTGAAGGTGGTCGAGCAGCGTCGAAATTCCCATCAGCTTGAAGCGCCAGTCATTGCGCAGCTTTTCACCGATGGTCGCCATGGCCTCTCGGAGCTGGATCGCCTCCTCTTGCGACGAGAGAACCATCCGTCCGCGCACCTGCGGGTCCAGATCTGCCGACAGCGATAGCTGGACATGGCGAGGTGTCGGGATGCCTCCCCGCAGTCGCAGTCGACCTTGCAGATTGAAGATCTCAGCGACGAGTGGAGGTCCGGATTTCGGCAATGCGCGACGAAGTGCCGGAAGCTGCGACGCCAGGCTCGGCGGCTCAGACAGAAAGGCGTCAGGTCGGTCAGCATCACTTGACGGCGAGACCACAGGATCAGGCCGAGGCAGAAACGCCATCAGATCTGGCGCGTCAAACAAAAGCTCGCGATCATCCCACGTTGGAACCCGACGAGAGGTCAGCTGTTCAAACAAGGGCTTCAGCTTTTTGCCAAGCGCCACAAGCGCCGTCTGGCTCCGCCGATAGCCCGTCGGATCGGTCGTCGCAACCACCAGCACATCCGACGAAGAGAGCAGCGCCTCCGCAAGAGCGTCGCCCGTCGCCAAAGGGCTACCCGCCACCAGAAGCCGACTGTCAGGAAAAGAGCCAAGAAGGCTCGCGACCGACGCACGATGCGGCGACTTCGCGACCTCACCCATCCGCAAAACCAGCCGCACACCAAGATCCTGCTCTATCGAGGGCGCGCCGATGCCATGCAGGCTAGGCAGCGGTGGTGGCTTCGCAGCGGTCGGCTTGCCAAGCTTGCCGCCCGCGTCGCCGCGTTGCGTCTGGCCGCTTTTGGGCGTCGGTTCCGTCGGCTTGGGGGGCGGTGGCACCACTGTCGATTCGGGCGTCACCAGAGGTGGCGGCGTTGGACGCTTGGCGGGAACTATTTCCCACGTCACGGGCGGCGGCGGCAGCAGCTTTTCAAGCAACGACAGCGACGACAGCAGCAGCGCAGGCACAAGGTGCAAAAGGAGCGATAGGCTCACCGCCCAGACACTTCGCCGCATCCCGCTTGCCGAGTCCACAGACGACACCACCTGACCGACACCCTAGCAAAGCCGACGCGGCACTCCTAGCGCTCGCCTACCGCTGTGGGCCATTTCCGTCGAATCGGTCAGTACAGTCGGTCAAAAAGCTGCTCGGCATGCTGCGCGAACGCCGGATAGGTGAAGTTCTCAAGGACTCGCTTCTGTCCGGCCTCGCCCAGTCGCTTGCGCAGCGAGGAATCGCAAAGCCGGGCCAAGCCCGCGCTGACCGCTGGTTCCGTCGGAGGAACCACGATTCCAGTTTCGCCGTCAAGAACCACCTCGGGAGCGCCACCGACATTCGCGGCGAGACACGGCCTTTTTTGCGCCATCGCTTCGAGATACACAATTCCAAAGCCCTCACCGCTCGATGGAAGTACCAGAGCATGGCTACGCGCGATGGCTGCGTGTTTGTCCTGCTCGGTAACGCCACCGAGAAAATGAACTCGCGCTGCGACGCCCAGCGACTGCGCCAGTGACTCCAGCTGTGGACGGGCTGCGCCCTCACCTACCACTTCGAAGTGGACCTGCGGCAGCCCAGGGAGACAGCGAATCACGAGATCGATTCCCTTCGGCTCGCCAATCCACAGGCGGGTGATCGCCACAATGCGCAGATTCTGGCTCGATTCGTCGACCGTGGATGGCGTCGATTCCGCCAGCGCCAGACTCGACTCATCCAGCGCATTGACGAGCCGCTGGCAGCGAGCCCGCTCGACTCCTTGCACGTCGCGGAGCTTGCGCAGGGTATCTTCACTCACGCCCCCCGCCACCGTCGCCCGCTGAAGCGCCCAGCGTCGCAGCCTTGGCAGCCGCGTCCACACGTCGGTGCCATGTGCGATCACACCAAAGCGCGAAAACGCCAGCCCGAGCGGCGACAGGTTCACATGCCCCAGCACAACCGCAGGCTCACGCCCCAGATGGCGCAAGACCTCCGCAGCAAAGAAGCGCCGACTCCCAGCACACGCAACGTAGCTTGGGGAAACAGCCCGCGGCAACGATGCAAGAAACCCCGGGTCCGCTCCCGGTTTATCGGTGAGAGCGACGACGTGAAATGCCAATCCGCGCTGTTTGGCGAAATCGGACGCGGCTCGAACCAGCAAGCGATTGAACGAGGGAATTCCGCCCGGCGCACCAAGCAGGCTGCTCAAGGCCAGCAGCATCGACTAGCCCTTGCCGAGCATGCGCAAAAGCCCGAGGGACGCACTCTCGACGTAGGTAATGAACAGCACGCCGACGGTCATGATCAGCAGAAACGGCAACGCCTGACGATACAGATGCGGCAGTGGCTTCTGAAAGCGCGTCGCGGACAGAAACAGATTCAGGCCCATCGGCGGACACAGGAAGCCCAGCTCAAGGTTGGCCAGGAAGATCACGCCGAGGTGAACCGGGTTCACGTTGAACGCCGCGCCGAGCGGAGCGACCAGCGGCACCAGCACCACGATGGCCGAGTAAATCTCCAGCACACTGCCCAGAACGAGAAGGCCCACGTTCAGAATCAGCAAGAACGCCCAGCGAGAGTGGACGTGCGCCTGAACCCACTCGACCAGCTTGGTCGGCACTTCGGCCTCGACCAGATAGTTGGTAAGACCCAGCGCCACGCCGAGCAGCACGACGACAGCGCCAACCAGCGATGCCGCATGCAGGAGCGCCGACGGCAGGTCTTTGATCGGATGGACATTGCGGAACACAACCAGCTCGATGATGAGCGCGTACGCCGCCCCGATGGCCGCCGACTCGACGATGGTTGCAATGCCCGACAGAAACGAGCCCATCACCACCACCGGCACGACGATGTCCCACTTGGCGGCCCACACCGCTTCGCGCGCTTCCTTCCAGACCAGCGGCTGGCGTGGAACCTTCGCCTTGTAGCCCTGCTGCATGCCGTACAGCGACACAAGCAGGACCAAGGACAGGCCCGGCAAAAAACCGGCGATGAAGAGCTGGTCGACGCTGACAGGGGCCACCGATCCCGGAGCACTCGCCGCCACCGAATACAAAATCACCGGGAGGCTCGGCGGAAACAGCAGACCCAAGCTACCCGCCGCCGTCACCATGCCGATTGAAAAACCCTTCGGATAGCCGTCGCGAACCAGCATCGGATAGACCAGGCCGCCGAGCGCCAAGATCGTCACGCCGGAAGCGCCGGTAAACGTCGTAAACACCGCGCAAACGATGACGACCATGATCGCCATGCCGCCTGGAATCCAGCCGAGAACGCTCTTGTAGGCGCGCACCAGACGATGCGACGACCGCCCAGATGCCAGCACATAGCCAGCGATGGTCAAAAGCGGTATCGCGGGCAACTGCGGATTTGCGACCAGTCGCAGCGTTTCGTTGGGCAGCGCTGCAATCGGAGTTCCCGCCAAAAAGAAAAGCGCCATCGCCAGGCCGGCCATGACCACGAACACCGGTAGTCCCAGCAAAAAGCCCGAGCCCATCGCAAAGAGCCCGAGCCACTTCACCAGCCCCGTCAGTTTTTCCGTACGCGTCACCAGCGCCTGAAACTTCGGCGAGCTGTCGTGGCCAAAGCCGATCACAAACATCGCGATCGCACACAGGAAGATGGCCCCACACAGAATCCAGCGGAGCTTCCGCCTTTGCGGCGACATGTCGCGGTGCGGCTCATTTGCGACCGGCGCACCGTGCGAAGCGCTGGCGTTCGGGTCGAGCGCACGCCACGCGGCTCGCGGCGCCATCAGCGCAAACACGACCGGAATGATCATCTGCACGTACCACTTGTGCAAACCGCCAGGGAGGAGATCGTTATCTCCGGTCATCCGCTCGACGGCGACCATTCGCGCACTCGCGTAGGTCAGCACCAGCACAACCAGTACAAACACCGTCGAAGTAAAGCCCTCTGCCGCACTGCGCAGCCGCCCTCTTTCCAAAAAGCCCGTCGTCGAAAGGCCAAGGTGTTTGCCACCAGCGACAGCGAGGAGCGCGCCGAGGAAGCCGATCCACACCGTACCGTTTTGGACGTAAAGTCCGACCCACGACAGATCGGATGGAACCAGCTTGTGCAGGACAAAGCCCAGCGAGTGCGTCAGCCACTTGAGCTTGTGGCTGTCCCGGAGCATGTCAGCGAGGCTGCGCAGGCTCGACAAGACCGGCAACAAAACGATGGCCAACGACAGCAGGCAGATGACAATTTTTTCGGGTAGCGAACCCGCTGGTGGCCCTTCGCCGGTTCCTTCGACGGAAGCAAGCTCGGCTTGGCCCGGATCTGGAGGACTGGCATCGGCGACGGCTTCGCCGACAGGAGGGGAACTAGGCGAAGCGGCTGGGCTTTCAGGCGAGGGATCGACCATATGGAGTGAAAGCAGTATACCAATAGGACACCTGTGGTACAGTGCCGTCACGTTTTGGGAACCAAAGGCAACAATCGATGCATGCACCCTCTAGGGACGGTCGGCGGAAGCAGCACTGGCTTGTTTTGCCGACGCTCTTAGCGCTTCTTTCGAGTGGTTGTTCGATCAAGGGATATGCGCTCAAAGCGACCGCGGATGCGCTGTCGTCAACCGGTGGTGGATATGGCACCGAAGACGATCCCGAGCTGGTTCGGCAGTCGGCCCCCTTTGGTCTCAAGACCATGGAGACGCTCGCGGAGAGCTTGCCGCAACACCGTCCGATTCGACTCGCGTTGGCGAGCGGCTTTGTGCAGTACGCCTATGCGTTCGTAAACCAGGACGCGGACAAGCTGGCGGACAAGAGCATCGCGCAAGCCAAGCGCGAGTGGCTGCGGGCACGCAAGCTGTACCTTCGCGGTCGGAACTACGCGCTCGATGGCCTGGATCTGGCGTATCCGGGCTTCCGCAAAGCGCTTTTGTCTGGCAATAACGCGGATGCGAAGGCCGCGCTCATGCGGCTTGGCAAAGACGATGTGCCCTACCTTTACTGGGTCGGTGCAGGCTGGGCGCTGGCGATCAGCACGGGCAAAGACGATCCGCAGCTCTTCGGCGACTTCGGCCTCGTCGGTCAGGTGATGGAGCGAGCGCAGGAGCTAGACGAGTCGTATGACGAAGGCTCGATCCACGAGTTCTTCGTCTCGTACGACTCTTCCCGGTCCGAAGATCAAGGCGGTGGCCCGGCGGTGGCCAAGAAGCACCTCGACATCGCGCAGAAACAAGGCGGCGGCAAAAAGCTCGGATCGCTTGTGTCTTATGCCGAAGGTGTTTTGCAGCAGCAGCAGAAAAAGGCCGAGTTTGTGGCGATGCTGCAGCAGGTCCTCACCGCTGATGTTCTATCGGAAGACCCCAGTTGGAAGAAGCAGCGCCTCGCCAACATCATTGCGCAGGAACGCTCGCGCTGGCTGCTCGGCAAACTTTCCGACTTGTTCGCAGAGTAATCGGCACGTCGGAATGTTCTGCGAAGTCCTTCGTCTTATCAGATACAAAGAAAACATCTGATGTAATGGAAAAGGGTCTCTTTGCTGTTTCAAGAGTCAGCCCCCCTGAAGGAATACCCATGAAGAAACTAGGTCTGTTCTCGCTACTCACGGCCCTTTTGCTTGGAACGGCGACGACAGCGTCGGCCCAAGACAAGATCGTCATCAAGTTTGGCACCCGCGCTCCCGTCAACTCGACGTGGCATAACAAGCTGAAGGAAGCGGCTGAAAAATGGCGCGAGGTGAGCGGCGGCAAGGTCGAGCTCAAGATCTTCGCCGGCGGCACCATGGGCGATGAAGGCGACATGATCAAAAAGATGAAGGTCGGCCAGCTTCAAGCGGTTGGCGTCAGCACGGTCGGCCTCCATGTCATCGCCCCCGATCCCCAAGCGATCGACATCCCAATGATGGTGAGCAATCGCGAGGAGTATCGCTGTGCGCTGGGCAAAGTGGCCCCGACGTTCGAGAAAGCCCTCGAAGCCAAAGGCGTGGTGGTGCTGGCTTGGGGTGAAATCGGCTTCACGCGCTTCTTTTCGACCGAGTCGCGACCGACCTTGGCAGAGATGCGAAAGGCCAAGATGTTCTCGTGGGAAGGCGATCCAGACAGTGTGACCGCCTGGAAGAATGCAGGATTTTCCCCCGTCGTGCTGAGCAGCGCCGATCTCGTGCCCTCGCTTCAGACCAAGAAGATCGACGCGCTCTGTTACCCGCCGGTCCTGGTCCTTGCGGCAGGAATGCAGGAAAAAGCCAAGTATATGCTCGACTTCAAGTACTCGTCGCTGACGGGCGTAACGGTGGTCGACAAGAACACGTGGGAAAAAGTGCCTGCGGACCTGCGGCCCAAGCTCCTCGAGATCTTCCGTCAGTCAAGCAAGGACATTGATAGCGAAGTCGTCAAGATGGAGAAAGACTCGCTCGACAAGCTGGTGCAAAAAGGCGTCACCGTTGTGCCAGTCCAAGACCTCCCCGAGTGGCAGAAAGCCATGGATGCGGTCTACCAGGACATTCGCGGCAAGATTGTGCCTGCGCAGGCGTTCGACGAAGTGCGCAAAGCGATCAAAGAGTGTCGGGGTGGGAAGTAGTCGCACCTGACCCAACGCAAGGAGGCGCCGATGGGCATGCCATGGCAGCCCCAAGCAAGAGGTCGAGTCCTCGCCGTTCGCTGGGGACTCAATCCAAACTCTAGCTCGCTTGGCGTAGACATCACCTTCCTGCTGTTCGGCCTCTCGATCATCACGATCTTGTCCCCAGTTCTGGGATTTTTGCTCCGCTTCTACCGACAGCGATCCACTTAGTACGATGCTTTTTCGACGGCAGTGCGGTTTCTTTTGCCGCAACATGCCAAGCTAGATCGACTCGCCTTGTGCCGCGTTCTTGCCGAAAAGCCAGCACGTAGGAGCAACTGTCGATGGAGCGCATCCGACCCGCCTTAAGCTACGTTCTTGTCACCGCCGCCTCTGCCCTGGGTCTGTGGGCGGCGTTTTCTCTGCCACACCGTGCGCCACCGCCCGTGGTCGTCGCCAAGCCCCAGCCAGTCGTCGAGCAACCGAGGCCGCAGCAGCGCCCACAGGTCGATGTGGTGTTCGTTCTCGATACCACTGGTTCTATGAGCTCGCTCCTCAGTGGAGCCAAGAAGAAGATCTGGGAGCTGGCACGGTTCATCGCCCAAGGGCAGCCAGCGCCGGAGCTTCGCGTTGGATTGGTCGCGTATCGAGATGTTGGCGATGAGTACGTGACCAAGTTCTTCGATCTCACCGACGACATCGATGGGGTGTATCAGAACCTGACGTCGTTTGTCGCTGGTGGCGGAGGCGACACGCCCGAGCATGTTGCCAAAGCGCTTCACGACGCGGTGTATCGCAGCAACTGGTCGAGCGGAAAAAATACGCTCAAGCTCGTCTACCTCGTTGGAGACGCGCCGCCACACAGCGACTATCAGGACGGCTTCGACTTTCGCGTCATCGCCAAAGAAGCCAAGAGCCGCGGCATCCGCATCAACAGCGTTCGCTGTGGCAGCGACGAAGACACGCGAGCGACGTTTACCGAGATCGCAGCGCTTGGCGGCGGCGACTTCTCGACGATTGATCAGTCCGGCGGAATGGCTGACGTTCGGACCCCGTACGATGAAGAGCTGGCGAAGCTCAACCGCGCGCTGACTGATACCGCCATTCCCTGGGGCGATGCCGAGCGCCGCACCACCATCCGCAAAAAGGCCGAAAGCAACCTGGCTGCACCGACCGAAGCCCAGGCCGCTCGCGCCGGATTTTTTGGCCTGGCTGCATCGCGTGGTCGGTCTGCGGCGGTCAGCGATGGCGATCTACTCGATGACGTAGCGAACAACAAAGTCCGGCTGGATTCGGTTGCGCCGAGCGCGCTCCCAGAGCCCATGCAAGCCATGAGTGGTGAGGAACGCAGCCGCTACATGGAAGGAAAGAAAAAAGAGCGGCAGGAAGTTCTCAACCAAATCAACGCCGTGGCCGCCAAGCGGGACGCCTATCTAAAGAGCAGCGCGGCGCCAGCCAAGAGCGGCTTCGATGGCAAAGTCCGAGAGACGATGAAGAAGCAGGCCGCCGACGTCGGGCTTATGTACTAGACGAACAGGCTCGAAATCGAGTCGCCGTGGTGAATTCGCTTGATCGACTCTGCAAGCAGCTTCGCCACCGACAAGACCTGTATTTTCGGACAGGCCCGCGCCGCCGCAGACAGTGGAATCGTATCGGTGATGATCACATCCGACAGCACCGAGTCGTTGATCCGCTGAATCGCCGGTCCCGATAGCACACCGTGGGTCACACAGGCCATCACGCTCTTGGCACCGCGGTCGAGAATGACCTTCGCGGCCTGCGTCACCGTCCCAGCAGTGTCGATCATGTCGTCGATGATGACCGCGTGCTTGCCTTTGACGTCGCCGATGATGTTCATGACTTCGGAAACGTTCGGCTGCGGACGTCGCTTGTCGATGATCGCCATGGTCGATTCGATCCGCTTTGCGAAAGCACGGGCTCGTTCGACGCCACCGGCATCCGGCGAGATGACCACCACTTCGTCCTTGGTCAAGCCGCGGCTGCGCAGGTGGTCGATGAAGACCGGCATCGCATAGAGGTGGTCGACGGGGATGTTGAAGAAGCCCTGTATCTGGCCCGCATGAAGATCGATCGACACCAACCGATCCGCACCCGCCGCCGTGATGAGGTCCGCGACCAGCTTGCTCGAGATCGGCGTTCGCGGCTTGACCTTGCGGTCCTGACGCCCGTAGCCGTAGTACGGAACGATCGCGACGATGGAGCCAGCCGACGCACGCTTGAGCGCGTCGATCATGATGAGCAGCTCCATCAGGTTCTGATTCACCGGCGAGCTCGTCGGTTGGACGACGAAGCAGTTGACATTACGAACGTTCTCGCGAATCTCAACGAAGGTCTCGCCGTCGGAAAAAGTGCTGACGAGGGACGCGCCGGGCGACACCTCCATCACCTTACAGATCGACTCGAACAGCTCGCGGTTCGCGTTACCAGAGAAGATGCTGAGGGCCTTGATCATGAGATGTGGTTCCCAACCCGGGCTTGCCCTCCTGATGCGGATGCACCAACACCACGCCCGCAGTACAGAACAGTTGGGGCGGTAGGATTCGAACCTACGAATGCGGGTTCCAAAGACCCGTGACTTACCGCTTGTCGACGCCCCAATAGCGCAGGCGGGCAAATACCATCCCCAACATTGGGGTGTCAAGCACTCCTTGCAGCAGGGTGCCCGACAGAGACCGACTTCACATCGGAAACGCGACTGAGACGGGCGCATCGGCCGTAGTGGTCCGACCAGAAACCCGATGGGAACGCGGCACGCAGCACAAAGGCCAGCGTTGACCGAGCCCGTCAAGAATCGGTACTATGGACGCGAGGCGCTCCGCCCGAGAGCCTCATGAAGGGCCTAGTGAGTGGCCCATCACTGTTTGTGCGGCAGACCGCCATTAAGGAGCGGCAGTTTCGTTTTGGACGGGCGACAAGGCGAAGCGCCGCCACCAAAGAGACATGTCAGACACTTCGGCGAAGGAACAGACTGGAACGGAAGGCAGTGCGAGCGAGCCAGCCAGCGGAACCCCACCGTCGAGCGGACCGGCCTTGCCAGGTCTGCGTGGTCCAGACGGTGGAGCGGTGCCGCCGATGCAAGGCAGCGGCAGCGGTTCGATCTCGGCGATGCGTCCGATGGGAAGCATTCCTGGCCTCCCTCCGCCCAAGGCCGCAGGCGAGATCGACGAAGATCACGAGCGCTGGCTGATCACCAAAGAAGATCGGATGGACTACGGCCCGTTCTCGCTGCGCGACGTCAAAGCGCAGATTGAACGAGGCTCCATCTCGGCGGAACACACGATCACGGACACGGAGACGAACGACAAGCGTCGCGTCGCCGATCACCCGCTGCTTGGCAAGATGTCTCGTGAGTGGACCGCCAAGCACATGGAACTCGACCGCCAGATGAAAGAGGAGGCCGAGCGAGCCAAGTACAACCGCGCCGTCGTCAAGATGCTGGCTGGCATCTTCGCCGCCATCGTCGTGGTTGGCTCTGGTATCGGCATCTGGCTGGTGACTCGTCCAAAGCCGCAGGTGGTCAAGCAGACAGGACCACAGTTTACCGACGACCCGCTCAAGGGCCTGCAGATCGCGATGCAGCCGATGCCACCGGCACCGCCGAAGAAAAAGAAGAAGGCCGGGCCGAAGAACGGAGCATTCGACGACTCGCAGAGCGTCGATTTCAGCGACAGCAGCGACACGCTGTCACCAGACGACATTCAGAAGACAATGATGTCGAACTTCTCGGTGCTGTCGGGATGCCTACGAGAAGAGGCCGCGCGCAGCCCACAGACCAAGAAGATCGACCTCGAGTTCA
>CAYTGC010000124.1:0-14306 GCA_964437195.1 uncultured Myxococcales bacterium
CATCGAGAACGGCCAAGATGTGTTGCCACAAAAGGCGCGACAGCTCGACCTGGACACGCAAAAGCCGAGGAAGTTCCGCCAGCGGGAACGGTCGGACGCGTCGAGGTCGAGAAGGCAAGCTCACCACAGCTTTTGTAGCATCGCATCGAACGTCGGCGCAGTCCACGGTACAAGCCAGTGGAGCATGACGGCACCGACCACGCCCGCCGCGACATCGTCGATCATGACCCCGAACCCGCCCTTTACGTGGCGATCGAGAAGGCGCAGCGGTCCCGGCTTGAGTCCGTCGAGAACTCGAAACAAAAAGTAGCCGATGAAGAAGCTCAGGAAGTGCCACGGGGCCAGCCAGACCGTGACCAAGTAGCCAACGACCTCGTCGATGACGATCGAGCGGTGATCGTGCTTGCGAGTGAGCCGCGAGTATTCCTCCGCTGACCAGGTTCCGATTGCGAATAGCACGAGCGTGGCGATCGCATGCGGCCAGGGCCCGGCGCGATGAAGTCCAACGGCCAGCGGTACGGTCGCCAGTGTGGCGTAATGCCCCGGCCACGGCGCGACTTCTCCGATCCGGAAGACCGTTGCAATCAGGATCGCGAGTCGCTCGCGGGCCGTGCGCTTGGCTTGCAGTTGCACCCGAGGATCGGTACGGCCAGCTCCCGTCGCGGTCAACGAAATTCAGAAAATAAATTTGCGCTGGATCGTACCTTGTCCTACATCATGCGACATAAGCGCCTTGTGACCACAGCAGCAAGGCCGGGAGATGTCACCATGAGCCAAGATCGTCGTCAGCAGCTTCGTTTGCCGGTGGAAATCTGCGTCCAGCAGTACCTCTCTGATGGCGTGTATCTGGGGCTGACTCGTGATCTTTCGGAAACCGGACTGTACCTGACAGCGCCGCGGCTGCCGGACGACCTGACGCTGCTCGGTTCGCCGATCCAGCTAGAGTTTGCGCTGCCGGGCACCGGAGATCGCATCTGGGCGCGCGGGCAGGTCTGCTATGAGTCGCTCGATGGCAGTCTCAAGGGGCTTGGCATTCGGCTTCAGGAGATGGCGCCTCGGCACAAGCAGAGCTTGCATCGCTACGTCGAATCGGTGCGGCGGGCCCGGCTGAACAACATGCTGTGGCAGATGAACCAGCCGACGATGCGTCTGCCCGGGATGAAGGGATAAGCTCAGCGGCTCTTGCGTACGCCAGCGCCTACTGGTCGTCGATTGGGAGATCGACTTCGACGCGGAGGCTGCGCTTGTCATCGACTGTGATGTCGGCTTTCCCACCGAGCAGCTTGGCTCGCTCACGGATGCCAAGCAGACCGAGTCCTTCGCGGAGCTCTTGCTCTGGGGTTTGTCCGTCGTCATAGATGGCCAGCTTTAGGTCGTCACCACTGCGCACAAGTTGAACCCACGCGCGACGCGCTCCGGCGTGCTTGGCGCTGTTCGCCAGCGCTTCCTGCACGATTCGGTAGCAAGCCGTTTCCATTTTGGGGCTGAGCGGTGGAAGCTCCGTCAGCTCGCAGAAGACCTTCAGCCCTGTGGCCGCTGCGAATGTCTCGCAGTGCCGTCGCAGGGCGCCTTCGAGGCCCAGCTCGGTCAGCGCCGGTGGTGACAGGCTGTAGACCGACCGACGAACTTCGCTTAGGGCATTGTCGAGCAGCTTGCTGATCTCCTGAATGGCTGCCGAGTCTTGGGACTCGTTTCCGAGCGCGAGCAGTCGCAGTCGTGCAGCCGTGAGAGCCTGACCTGCCCCGTCGTGAAGGTCACGCGCGATGCGACGCCGATCTTCTTCCTGGATGGTTAGCGCAAGCTCACCGAGCAGCGTCCCGATTCGCTTCTGGGCAATAGCGACGGTGCGAACCGGGACCAGGTACAGCACCACGGCGAGCAGCAGCGACAGACCAAAGAACGAGACAACCAGCTGCATTGTGGCTCGCTGAAGCGGCGCCATATCGAGCGCGACCCAGACTTGTGCCGACAGTTCGCCGCCAACGTTGACCTTGGAATGACCCCAGATCGGGCGAGCAGGCGGTGCAGCAGAGTCCAGCGGAACGACTTGGCCCGTGCTGGTGCGGATCTCAAGAAAGCGACCATGCAGCATGCCTTCTCCGGCGAGTCGTTCCAGCAGCTTGGGGATGTTGTAGCGCCAGAGGATCGGTCGCTGCTCGATCTCGCCATGAAGCAGCATGGCGGTGCGGGTCGCTTCCGAGCGCGCCTGCTGCCACAGCTCGTGGCGCTTGGTTAGGTAAAATGCCGTCGGTGCCGACACCTGCATCACCACTGCGGCGAGCGCGACCAGCGGGAGCATTCGTCGCCGAAACCAGCTCGTGAGATCGAACGGAATCATCGCAGACTCTCTGTCGCTGGCAAGTATCCATAGGTGCGCATGAGAGACTGCGCCTTTGGTGTTTTCAGAAAAGCCAGAAACGGCTGGGCTCGCGCTAGACGCTCGGGGCGGGCGACGAAAGACAGCTCACGGGTTGCTCGGTAGCGATGCGTTTCCGCGGTTTCCAGCGACGGAGAAATTCCGTCGATGGACAGGACCTTGAGCGGCAAGCGGTTGGCCAGGAGCCAGCTCAGCGAAAAGACACCAAACGAACCTGGTGTACCGGCGAGTGCTTCGGCCATCGCTCGATCGCTGAAGAGCACGCGGAGTCGGCGCTGTTTGTAGGCAAGCTCGCGCGCGTCCTGCAGACCTGGGACGATGCGATCGAGCGCTGCGTTGGCGGATTCGCCGCGATCGCGGAGCAGTGGAACCAGCGTGTGACCATCGCGAAGCTTGCTGCTGTCCTCTCGAAACAGCGCAGGCAGTTCCGCCGCCGCGAAGTCAGTGACTGGCACACTCGGATGGGCAACGAGGGCGACGACGTCTTGGCCGACCGGGACGACGGCCAGTCCGAGCTTCTGCTCTTCACTGCTCAGGGGACGCGACACCATCCCAAGATCAATGGCTCCGTCGAACGCGGCACGAATGCCACCACCAGAACCAATGCTCTCCTCGATGAGGATGCGAGGAACTTCACCTCGACGGGTCCACTCCTCACCGAGCAGCGTCACAAGCGGAGTCATGGCTCCGGTTCCGCCCAGGTGTAGGGCAGCTTGGTCCGGGGCGAGAACATGCGAAACGGGTCGTGGCGGCGGTGGTGGCGGCGCATCGCCTGCGCACCCAATCCCCACGCCAAGCAACAAGGCCAAACAGAGCCAGCGCACCCCTTCATCATAGGCCAGGCGCTCGCGGCACTGACCGGATCGAGCGAAATGATATCGTGGTGTTGTGATTCGAGTCGTACTCTGCGATGACCACGCGATCGTGCGGGCGGGGATTCGGGCACTCCTCGAGCGGCAAGGTGATATTTCGATCGTTGCTGAGGCCGGATCGGGTCACGAAGTGGTTGCAGTCGCGCAGCAGCTTCAGCCTGATGTGATTCTGCTCGATTTGTCGATGCCGAGCGGAAATGGCCTCGATGCGATTGCGCGGATTCGTTCGCTTGCGCCGCGCTGCCGCGTTCTGGTCCTGTCGATGCACTCGGCACCCGAATACGTTCGTCCGGCGCTGCGCGCTGGTGCGCACGGGTATCTTGTGAAGGGCAGTGGGCTTTCGGATCTTTTGCGAGCTGTGCGGATTATTCTCGACGGGGGACAGTATGTCGGCAGCGAGCTGGAGTCGATCGTGTCGACCGGTGTGCTCTCTCCGAGTGAGCCCGAGGATGATCTGGAGCGGCTGACGCCGCGTGAGCGTGAGGTGCTGCAGCGGGTCGCGCAAGGGCAGACGAACAGGCAGATTGCTTCGCAGCTTGGCCTGTCGCCCAAGACGGTTGATTCGCACCGCACCAATCTGATGCGCAAGCTCGGGCTTCACGATGCTCAAGCGCTGACGAGGTTCGCTGTGCGACGGGGCCTGATTGCCCCAGAATGACCTACCGGACTAGCGAACGCCCGAGTCGTAACCTTGACGGCGCTGCTCAGCGGAGGCCGGTAGCAGCTTCCACAGCTTTTCGACGATGTCTCGCAGCTTGCTGTTGTCGCCTGCCGAGAGAGCCTGATGTCCCTGCTGCACCAGGCTCTGCGCTTTGACCTGATCGCTCGCGCGCTCGACGTGCGACAGTGCTTCTTTGAACTCGTCTTCCCACACGTCGGGATCGCGGTAGTAGGCCGCCATCGCCAGTTCGTTGGCGAGTCGCAGCTGACGCTGAAGCTCACCGACATCTTTGCGCGCCTGGGCTTTCTCCACCGACGAAATTACATCGCTGAGCAGGCGTTTTTCAGATTCCGTACCCCAGCGCGTGACGAGCAAGCTTGCGCTGGCGACTTGACGCATGGCTTTGCGAGACAGCTCCGGCCAGTGTTTCTCGATTTCAAGTTCTTCGAGCATCGCGTCCAGTTCGATCAGCGAACGGCGTGCCTTTTGGGCTGCATCCGCGTCGCCGCCTTTCGCCGCACTGATGTCCCGCTCCAGCTCGGAGACAAGTAGCTGCGGTTTGCCCAGCTTCTCCAGCGCCGACTTCTGTCCTTGCCGGAACGCGTTGGCGCGCAGCTCCGCGATACGGTCCGTCGCTGACTTGAGGCTGGCTTCGAGCACTTCAATGCTGGCTTCGGGCACGAGCAGCTGCGCCACCCGCTCAAACAACTGATTGAGCGACGGGACCAGTGCTCGCGCTGACAGTTGTCCTCCGCGATCTACCTCGAGGCTGACCTGGACGTGCGAACCGCCGGGCAAGCTGGCTTTGATCTGCGAGCTACGAATTTCGAGCGTTCCGACGAGTCGGCACAGATGGGCCAGCTCATATTCGCCTTGAACGACTGGAATCTTGAGCGCGAACTCTTCCTTCGAGCCAGCGCCGGACGGGGCGACGCTCTCCACCGTCGAGAGGGTAATAGTGCGACGGGCGGGGAGCGGTGTCCCTTTTTCGAAGAAGACTTGCACGGTGTTGTTGGCGCGAGCCACTCCGATCGTGCGTGACAGCGGTGGGTCGGCAATCGTCAATCCTTGCACGATCGTCACCGTCGCTGGCTGCATCGTCACTGCTTTGCCGTCCGATAGCAGTCCTTCGACCTTGAAGACGTTTGGGCGACGAGGAAGAAGCTCCACCTGAACCACGAATCCGCCCTCTGGATCAATGGCCGTCTCGGTGCTCTGCCAAAGTCCGTCGGAACGCACCAGTCGAATGCGCTGCGGCAGCGAGCCAGCTGACTTGTCTTCGGGCAGCAGTTTCCCGACGACATAGGGCTGCAAGTCAGAAGACATCGCCGGGAATTGAAGCCACAGCTTGCATCCCGACGAGGAATCCACCTTGGCCGGTTGCATATCGAGGCCTGCCGTTGCTGCGTAAACCGCCGCTCCTTGCGCCACAAGCGTCATGGGATCGAGCCCTTCGGCAAATGGCGCCTGGAGGGCTTCGCTCACCATTCTTCGCAGCCATGGCATCATCGTCGGTCCACCAACAAGAACGATCCGTGTGAGGGCATCGACCTGCTGTGCCTTGATCAGCCGGCGGCAGACTTCTATCGAACGAAGGACGAGCGGAGCGGTGAGCTGTTCCAGCCGACTGCGATCGAGCGTGACCGAGACCTCGATCGTTCGGCCCTCGTGCTCGATGAACTCGGGGACGCTGATGTCGGCGCTCTCGCTGCGGGTCAGTTCGATCTTGGCTTCCTCGGCGGCATGCTTGAGCTTGCGGATTGCGCTTGCCCACTTGGCGTCGGCGCGGCTGACTTTGATGCCCTCCTGCTGCGAAACCTGCTCTAGCAGCCAGTCGACGATGGCCCAGTCGAAGTCTCGTCCACCGAGGAAGTTGTCGCCGTCATGGCCGACAACCCGCAACATCCCGTCGCGCGTTTCCAATAGCGAGGCGTCAAATGTGCCTCCGCCGAGATCGTACACAAGCCAAAAACCGGTGCCTTCTGACGCGGTCCATCCGGCGGCGAGCGCAGACGCGATCGGCTCTTGAATCAGCTCGACCTTGGTAAAACCAGCGAGCTGTGCTGCTTTGGTCGTCGCTGCGCTCTGTGGTAGTTCAAACAGCGCTGGGACGGAAATGACCGCCTGCTCGGGCAGAAATCCGTATTGGTCTTTCACGTCGTTGCGCAGCGACCGGAGCACTTCCGCCGACAGCTCTTCGGGCAGCTTGGCCAGCTTGGCGGCGGGAAAATCCAGCTTCGTCGAGGTTCCCATCAGCCGCTTGAACTCCGCTCGGGTGTTCTTTGGGTCGCTGTCGAGAAACTTGGCTGCTTTGGCCCCGATGGTAAGTGCGCCTCGGCTGTCAAAACGGACGATCGACGGGGTCAGCAGTGTACCCTGGGTGGTTCTGACGACCGAGATGCGCTCGCCATCGAAGACCGCCGCGGCCGAGTTTGTCGTCCCCAGATCGATGCCCAAGTAAAAAGTTCGCTGCGCCATGCGGATATCTTACACACAAGCGTCCTCTGCAACTGACTGCATCCCTTGGGGATGCGCTGAGCGACGAAGCGTTTGCGGAAGGTCGGCAAAGCTTGCCAGCAGCCTCTCGATCTGCTCGTCGGTATGCGAAGCCATCATGCAAAGCCTGATCCGTGCGGTTCCCTCTGGCACCGTCGGTGGCCTGACCGCCATCGCGAGAATCCCAGCGCGCCGTAGCTCCGCCGCCACTTCGAGCGCGAGCGTTGCAGCGCCAATCATCACAGGAACGATCGCTGCACTTGGTCGCTGGGCGCAAAACCCCAGCGCCCAAAGACCGCCATAGACGCGCTCCGCCAGGGCACAGGCGCGCTGTCCAAGCTGGGGTTCTGCCTCGATGATGTCGAGCGCTGCCAGTGTGGCGGCGAGGACTGGCGGCGGTAGCGCCGTATCGAAGAAAAACGTACGTGCGCGCTGACGAAGATAGTCGCAGAGCGTCCGGCTGCCCGCGATGAACCCGCCAAGCGAGCCAAGCGCCTTCGAGCAGGTGCCCATTACTACAGGAATTTGACCTGACAGACCGCAGCGAGCAACCGCTCCTGCGCCGAGCACGCCCGTCGCATGGGCCTCGTCTACCATCAGCAGGGCATCGTGCGTGCGCGCCAAGGTCAGAAGCTGCCGTAGCGGCGCCAGGTCGCCATCCATCGAAAACACACTATCGGTGACGATCAAGACACGGCCTTGGGCGCCGCGGACAAGAGCCTCTGCTTGCGCGAGATCACCGTGCGGATAGATCGCGATCTGGGCGCCAGACAGACGACAGCCATCGATGATGGATGCGTGGTTTAGCCGATCGGAAATCACTGTGTCGCCGGGCTGGAGCAGCGCTGCGAGTGTCCCGACGTTGGCCAGATAGCCCGAGCTGAACAGCAGGCAGTCTTCGCTGCCTTTGAGTCGAGCCAGACGTCGTTCGAGCTCGTGATGAAGCGGACCGCTGCCACTTAGGAGCCGCGAAGCCCCGCTGCCGACGCCATAGATCCGCGCAGCCTCGCAAGCCGCCGCAATCAACCGCGAATCCGTCGCCAAGCCCAGGTAGTTGTTCGAACAAAACAGGTCGAGTTCTTGCCCGTTTATTCGCACGGTTGGACCCGGCGCATCATCGATCGTCTCGATCGTTCGCCATAGTGACGAGACCTTCAGTGCGTCGGACTGCGTCGCAAGCCGCTGTTTCCAACTGGGGGGCAGGGCCGTCGTGTCATCGGGGGTGTCCACAAAGAGCTGCCGATTCATCGGCGCATCTTGCCGCAGTCATCGTCGCGGAAGTGGGGAAAGTGAAGGGGCTGGCGGGCTCGATCTGGCGGCCCAACCGCGGTTCCGTGTGCGCTACTTCTTGATCGACTGCTGGGCGGCCTGCAGCGTCGACAGCACCATGTTCTGATGAATCTCGCTGGTGACGGGAATTCGATAGACGATGTCGCTGACCCGGCAGAACACCGTGAACTCTTGCTTGCGGTACATGCTGCGACCGAGCCAGATCCCGATCACGCCGCCGAGCAGCGCGACGGTGCCCCACACGATGTCTTCGTTAAGTGGCGGGATTCCAAACTTGATCGCTCGGACCTTGGCCATTTTCTTTTCGGCCTTTTCGCGCACCCCTTCATCAGCGGCTTTTTCCTTTGCAAAGGGGTCATCATCGTTCGAGTCGCGGCCTTCGATACCGGAATCTTCCTCGAGGCTCACTTCGGTCTTATCGGGTACACCGGCATACATGAACGCGGGCAACACTTTCGCCACAAAGACGATAAGAAAGACAAACCCGACGATTATCGAGACAATGCCCAAGACAGCCGACGGCCTCTCCGTCATTCGACCCACGAACTGGATCTTCTCGAGCGGAAATTCCGCTACCGGGAGGGCTGCGCCCATTGCCGTCGGGGCAAACTGGACGACGCGCTGGTTGCTGATCACGAGTTCGTGGTGCTCCGTGGGGACGAACGGGGCAGGGTACAGTACGACCTCGTTTTGGTGCGGAGAGAAGGGCATGCGTCATCGTATCATGCCCATGCTGCGTAGTGCTGTGGCTGACGCCTTGGAATTGGGCAACATGGGTGGCTATGCCGTTGCCGATCGGTAGGGTGTCTTAGTAAAGTGAAAGTGGGGAAGACTGTATGCCTGCGCCGCAAGCCTCGGTAATGCAAAACCTCGCAAAAGCGAAGTTCATCAGCTTCGCTACCAAGCTGCCAACTGACTGGAAGCAGCCTCAGGGTGAGGCCGGCAAGCAGTATACGCGAGCCTTTAAGCCGTCGGAGTTGGCTGGGATTCCACCAGCCCCACCGATGTTCGTCCCTGCAACGGTAAACAAGTATCACACAGATACCGCCAAGAAGATTGGAGACCAATTCGCAGGTTACATTGACGGCATTTGTAGCGCGATCTGCTCTGCGTGGAGCCAGTGGCAGTCGATGGCCTCAATGACAGGTGTCATGGTGAATGCTGTAACCGCAAGTGTAGGGCAAGTAGTTGGCCCACCATGGGCGCCGTTGATTCTTGCTTCTGCGCCAATGGGAACGCCTGGAGAAGTAAAATATTCTAATGCTATTGCTAATGCAATTAGCAATGGGTGGCTGGCTTATCAGGCAACTATCAAGGTACCTGGGCTTCCCTGGTATCCGGCGTTTGCTGCATTTCCGGGTCCAATGGCTCCACCAACGCCAAATGTGCCAACTCCCGTGATTGCATTGACACAGGTTACAACAAGCGTATCTGCAAACGCGCTATCTGGTTCTATGGTTGGTCTGTTGGGCGATCCGACAGCGCTGCATCATAAACAGCTGTTCGATTCCGTGGCAGACGCGTTTGAAAAGTGTTTCTTGGTTTGGCAGACAAGTACCCAAGTGACAAATGTTCTAGGGACCGGCCCTATACCAACATTTGCACCGCCTTTTGTCCCTGTTGGACCAGTGGTTGGTGGTGTTGGTAATATGATTCCGGGCGGGTTTGTTTAAGGTTTCGGCAGATTAGGCTTGATTTCAATCAGGCTTCTTCGAGCTCGTAGGAGACGCGATGTTTAAGACCGATCGTGACACGAAAGCAGGTCAAGTCAGCGGTGGAAATGCCAACACGATGACGGTTGGAGTCGTCACTGACAATGTCCACGAGGGCGGTGACTACCGCGTCAAAGTCAAGTTTCCGACGCTGCCGGCCAGCCAAGGTTCCGGGCAGCAAGAGGAAAGCTTCTGGTGCCGAATTGGGACATTCGGTGCTGGCTCTGGCGGACGCGGCGCTTTCTTTCTGCCAGAGAAAGACGACGAAGTGCTCGTGGCCTTTGTCAATGGCGATTTCAATCAGGGCATCGTGATGGGTTCTCTGTGGAACGGCATGGACAAGCCATCTTTTGCCAACAAAGACGCCAAGTCCCCAACGGGTCGTTACAACAAGGATCACGCCGACTTCCGAGGACAGGCGGACCCGAAGAAGAACGACATCCGTGCGTTTAGTTCACGCTGTGGGCATGAGCTAATATTTAATGATAATGCTTCGAATCCACGGCTAACGATTCAATCCAGCACAAAGCATCGCATCGTGCTGAATGATGCCGGTGGCGAAGCAACCAAGATCGAGATCTATGATGGTAAAGAAGAGAACTACGTTCTCATTGACACCAAGAACAAGAAGATCACGATCGAAAGCAAAACAGGTGACATTCTTATCAAAGCCAAAGAGAAAGTAAGAATCGAAGCCAAGAATATCGAGACTGAGAGTTCTCAGAATACCAAATGTCATGCTGGTAGCAATTACTCAATCAAGGCAGACAGCAATGTCGAGGCGAAAGCGAATGCCTCAATGACTCTACAGGCAAGTGGCTGCAATACGATCAAGGGTCAGCCTGTCAATATCAATTAACGGAGTGACGATATGCCGCCGCAGGGTCGTCTTGGTGATAAAGCACAAGTTCCAGCCGATGGTCATGGCTGCGTGGCTTGCGTGCATTCTTGTGTCGGGCCCGCTATCGCTGGATCTCCCAACGTCAACGTGAATGGTCGGCCGGCTCTTCGCATTCAAGATCCAGGTGTCCACGCTGCCTGCTGTGGTCCAAATACCTGGAATGCGGCGATGGGTTCTGGATCTGTTTTCATAAATGGAAAGGCAGCACATCGACTGGGTGACATGACGCGTCATTGCGGTGGTGTGGGCAAGCTGATCGATGGCTCAGGCGATGTTTTTGTCGGTGGATAGTTTGAAATAATTCCTCCTGTTCAGCTGCTCTTGCTCTTTGCCTCGAAATCTCACATTCGCTGGCATAGGCTTCTGCAAATTGAGACAGAGACCTCTCAGTGTGTCACCACCTCGTTCACAATTTCATACATATGAATGATGACGCGTTCAGGTAAATGCCCGAGTAGTACACCGATGGGCTATAATGTTCTCGTAGTATAAAGGAGCATCGATATGAGAAGTTTGATCCTCTATTCTCTCAGTGTTGCAACACTGCTTAACGCGTCGTGCGGTGCCGAAAATACGGGCGGTAGCGAGATTTGCCCGGAAGGCGCAACGTTCTGTACGCCCGGTCAGCCCTATGACCCAAACACCGGCCCCAATGAAAAAGAGGTCGTTGCGGGTCCGGGGACCAGCGTGCCCTTCAACTCCACCAACAATGGCTCGACGGGCGTCAAGGTGGACCCCAGTGGCAACGTCATCCTCGACGGAACTGGCAACCTCAACAACCTGACTTCCTATATCTGGATCTCTCAGAACGGCAACGGGACGATCTCGAAGGTGGACACCCGTACGATGAAGCAGGTGGCCGCCTACGTGACGAAGGCGGGCGGTGGCGGCGATCCCTCTCGTACGACCGTGGGACTCGGCGGAGACGCCGTGGTTGCGAACCGAGGCGGGGCCTCAGCAACGAAGATCGCCGGTGACAAGACGAGTTGCATCGACCGCAACGGCAACGGAAAGATCGACACCTATGAGTCCGACCAGGGGCTCTCGACGGCCTCGCCGTTCTGGTGGCAGGCCAACCAGATGAATAGTCCCGATGAGTGCGTGCTCTGGAGCACTCCCCTCACCCCAGGTTCGCTGGTCCGCGCGGCGGGCTTTGACGGCAAGCTAGGGGTTGACGGTTCGCTCGGAACATACGTATATCTCGGCGAATACACCACCAGAACGATCGTGCGGCTCGATGCGAAGACGGGTGCGGTGGTCAAGCGAATCCCTGTCACGGATACGTCCAACAACCTGTCGGTGTGCCCTTACGGTTTGGTGCTTGATCGCGCCGGCAGCGTCTGGACTACCAATGAATGGGACAGCGATAGCCCCGGTGCCTGCGGTGGTCTGTGCAAGATCGACGTCAACAACGGCGACAAGGTCACCTGCTTCAAGAAGCCGACGGGCTACTACTACAGTGGCTACGGCATCACCGCCGACGCGCGTGGCTACATCTATCTTGCGTCTTACGGAAACGGCGGAAACTCCAAGCTGTTCCGCTTCATTCCGCCTGACGGCACGCGTCCGCTGGTTCCTGCAGGTGGCTACTATGAGCAAGTTCAAGTGGGCATGGATCTGCGCGGTGTCGGTGTGGACCAGAACAACCAGGCCTTCGCGGCTGTGCACAACGGCGGTATGGCCCATATTGATGCCGCGCCCGAGCCCAACTTGCCTGCGACGCCACCGGCTGGTACCAACCTTCTGCCGACGACGGGCATGACCCTCAAGAAGCTGCTGACCTCGGCAAATGGCATCGGGCCGACGACGGCTGGAAGCGCCATCGACTATGACGGCAAAGTGTGGGCAGTCAGCAATGGCATGGCATACAAGATAGACCCGCTCAATGGCTACTCGGTGACGACGTGGCGTCCGTTTGCGGGCACGTATACGTACAGCGACATGACTGGATATCAGCTGCGCAATGCTTCGCGGGCTGGTGTGTATCGCCAGGTTTTTGCTGGTTGCGCGGCCCGTACGACGTGGAAGCAGCTGTCGTGGAACGTATCGGCCCCGCCGGGCACTCAGGTCACGATCCGCTATCGCGGCGCGCTAACCGTGCCTGAGCTTATGACCGCACCGTGGCAAGGCGCGTCGGGCATCTCGCCGTCGCCGATCACGCTGCCGATGGACACGAAGGCCGGCTATCTTGAGGTTGAGCTGGTCATGCAGACCGCTACGTCGTCGATCACGCCGATCCTCAGCGGCCTGTCCGCCACGTTTACCTGCAACGAAGCGCCCGCATAAGCTCGGTTACCCGACACCCCCCACAACCACCCCCTCACCGCGCTAGGCTCCGGCCAGCCGGAGCGGCGCGATCAGCCTTGGTCGAGCAGCTCGCTAAACAACTCGCTGTCCAGGTAATCAACCGGCAAGTGCATCCGCCGAACGCCGAGATGCTGCCGAATCAGTAGCTCGGTGAGCGCATCCTGGTCGTACAGCTCAATGCCTGGTGCTGCGGCGACTTCCGTCACTGCTGCAGCACCTGCCCTGGCGGAACAGAGGATGAGCCCTTCGTCGAACGCACGAAGTCGCACACCGGCGCGCAGCTCCCCGACAGCTTCTTTGGTCAGCTCGCCTTCGCCCGGTCGAATGGCCACGAGAACCTTGATCGAGCGAGTGCCGCGAGCGAGTGTGCCGCCGTAGTACGCCACTCCCTCTCCTCGCTTGACGATCTCTGCCCCAACCATCCCCAGTCGCTCGAGCAAAAGCTTCATGAGCAGCTCGAAAGCCCCAGCCGGAAGCTGCCTTAGCCGACGCCGCAGGGCAACCCGGGTCGCTTCACGGGTTCGGCCCGCCCGGTCGAGCAGCTCTCGCTCTGCGTTGTAGAGCTCCGGTTCGAGCTTGCGTTCACCGAGAGCGTACTGACCAGGACCGACGTTACGGATGCGGGGTCGCAGACCCTCGCTATCGCGGTGACGCTGCTCACGCACCAGGGCGACACGCATCGACCGCGAAACGTCGGCAAGCTCACCGCGGACCAGGCGACGCTTGACCGCAATTTCGGCAATCTGTCGATTGGTTAAGGCTCGCCCGTCGGATGCGCCTCGCAAGACATCGTAGGCCGCATCCGCCATGGTCATAACCCGCGGCTGTTGCGGTTGTTGCGGTTGGGCCGTCGACTGGGGGCTTGGAGTCGGCGTCGCGGAGCTTGGTGCCGGGCGCTCCTCACGAGGGGGCGCGCTGCGTTCTTCCCGCGAAGCCCATGGCGGCTTCTCGGTGATACCTGCCGGCATCAGCGTTGATGAGCGCTGGACGCTTGCGTCGCTGCGCGGCGGAGCTGATGCTTCCACGGCTCGCGTCGGCTGCGGCGTGCCTGTCGATGGCGCTGGCGTGACTCGCACCGGGCCGACGTCAGCACTGGCTGGCGTCGCAGGCGCAACTACCCGAGCGGGGCTCTTCGTCGAGGGCGGTGGTTCTTTCGCTGCTTCTGGGACTGCCACCGAGCTGGGAACCGGGACTGTCGGCACAACGACAGGCACTGGGCTCTTCGCAGACGGTGGTGCGGCGATGGCGGGTGCCGCGGGCGGTTCACTGGGCCCTGGCTGGGGTGCCGGGGCTGCCGCGACCGGCACCGGGAGTGGCGTAGTCGGGTGCGGGGTAATCGACGAGGGAGCTCGTGGCGGAGCGGACTCTGCCGAAACAGGTGGCATCGCAGCCGCGCTGCCCGCAGGCTCAGCCACGGGCGCAGTCGTTCGCGGTTCAGCCCCACGGTCTCGCGTCCGACGTCGGCTCTTGGCTGCGGGCTTGGCTTCGTGTTTGGCTGCCTCTGGCTTGGCTGCTTCAGGGGTCGGGGATGAGGCGACCGGCTCCACTGCTGCTCGACTCGCGGTTGGCTCGACACTGTCCGCTGGATTTGCCGCTGCGGCTGGGGCTTCGGCGTTTTCCGATCCCCGGCCCGTGCGACGACGTTTGCCTGCTCGGGGGTCTTTTGCGGGCGTGGCCGCGGATTCCGCCT